>NZ_BJDJ01000007.1 GCF_005405085.1 Lactiplantibacillus daowaiensis
AACAAATGGGACGAGAAACCAAAATTCGGTTTCTCGTCCCATTTACTTGTACAGAGGCTAGTTATGTCACAGCCTCTTTTATTTTTTAATCATGTGAAGGGCGATACTTGCTGAGCTAGCAAGTTTGGTCGCGCATTCAGGAAAATGGCATACAGACACTAGAAACTTTGGTATAATTACGATTGAAATTAATTAAGGGGTCAGGAACATGAAACTGAGAAAATGGATTCAGTTAGGGTTAGTGGTTGCCATGATTGTGCCGTTAACGGCATGTGGCAGTAACAGCAATAAAAAAGCAGCAAGTAGCAGCCGTCCGAAAGCGACTAAAGTGATCCAAACACCGTATGAAGATACCCAGTTTATGATGGGGACCGTGGTTACGTTGCGGGTTTATAACAAAGGGAAAGATTCGGTGATCAACGGCGCTTTCAAACTATTGAAAAAAGAAGCCAAAGAAGTGACGACCAATCAAAGTGGCTCTGAAATTGATAAAGTTAACGCCGCTGCGGGGAAACATGCCGTGGTTGTCAGCAAGGATGTTTATCCAATTTTAAAAGCAGCCTACTATTATAGTCAAAACTCCGATGAGTCTTTTGATATGGCGATTGGCTCAATCACACAACTTTGGCGGATTGGCTTCTCCGATGCCCGGGTGCCAAGTCAGTCAGAAATCGCCAAGAACGTCAAATTAGTTGACTATACGAAAGTTAAACTCAATGACAAAAAGCATTCTGTTTATCTGGAGAAAAAAGGGATGAAATTAGACCTTGGTGGGATTGCTAAAGGCTACATGACGGATCAAGTGCGCAAGTATTTCTTAAATCACGGGGTTTCGACCGCCATTATTGACTTAGGTGGAAATATCTTTGTGATGGGTGATAGTCCTAAAGGGACGAAGTCTGGTAATTGGACAGTTGGTATCCAAGATCCAAAAGAATCCCGTGGGACCGCGATTGGGTCAATTCCAGCGAAAAATATGTCGATCGTGACTTCCGGAATTTATGAACGTTACTTAAAGAAGAATGGGAAAGTATACAGCCATTTGATGGATCCTAAGACTGGGGCACCTTTCCAAAACAATCTGATGGGTGTTTCAATCATCTCTAAGAAGTCAACCGATGGTGATGGCTTATCCACGGCGACCTTTGATAAGGGCTTAAAGGCCGGTATGAAGTATATTAATGGTAAAGCCGACGAAGGTGTCGGGGCGATTTTTATTACAAAAGATAAGAAAGTCTACGTATCGAACAACTTGAAAAAGAAATTTACACTATTTGGTGATAATGGGTACAAGTACGGTCCGGCCAGTGATTTGAAGTAGGCCAATATGGTATGATGTAACCCATAGCAACAAGAAATGAGGGACGACCGTGAGTCAGATTATTAACGTTGAACATTTAAATTACCGTTATCCGCAACAATCCGAATCGGAGCTGACACTTCATGATGTGTCTTTTTCGGTAACGGCGGGAGAATGGGTCGCCATTGTCGGCCATAACGGTTCTGGTAAATCGACGTTAGCGAAAAATTTAAACGGTTTGTTAGCCCCCGTTTCAGGCAAGATTACGGTGGACGGCCAAGTTTTAACGGAGGACACCGTCTGGGATATTCGGCGCAAAATTGGGATGGTTTTCCAAAATCCGGATAACCAATTTGTTGGTGCCACAGTCGCTGACGATGTGGCTTTTAGCCTTGAAAACCAAGGGGTTCCTCGTGATGAGATGTTAAAGCGCGTCGCTGATGCGTTGGCACAAGTGAATATGAGTGCCTTTGCGACGCGCGAACCGGCCCGATTATCGGGGGGCCAAAAACAGCGAGTGGCGTTAGCCGGGATGATTGCGGCGCGGCCGAAAATTTTGATTTTAGATGAATCGACGTCAATGTTAGATCCCGAAGGTCGTGCGGATGTCTTAGCGACGATTCGGCAAATGAAGGCTGATTCGGATTTAACGGTGTTATCGATTACCCATGATATTGACGAAGCTGCGAGTGCTAATCGGGTTTTAGTCGTTAATGATGGTGAATTAGTGGAAGAAGGCACGCCCGCCGAAATCTTCCAACACGGACCAGCGTTAATTAAAATGGGCCTGGATATGCCGTATCCAGAACGCTTAAAGGCGGCTTTAAAACGTCAAGGCGTGACAGTACCGGCAACGTATTTAACGGAGAAAGGGATGGCAGACTGGTTATGGCAATTGATTTCAAACAAGTAGATTTTACTTACCAACCGGGCACGCCCTTTGCTACCCAAGCGTTAACTGATATTAATGTGACGATTCCCGATGGCTCATATACGGCATTGATCGGCCATACTGGGAGTGGTAAATCCACCTTGCTGCAACACTTAAATGCGCTCTTAAAACCAACCGCCGGCACCGTGACGATTGGGGACCGGGTGATTACGCCCGAAACAAGTAATAAAGATTTAAAAGCCTTGCGACGTCATGTGGGCATCGTTTTTCAATTTCCTGAAAGCCAGCTGTTTGAAGAAACCGTTGAAAAAGATATTGCGTTTGGACCACAAAATTTTGGCGTTAGTGAAGCCGATGCTTTAAAGACTGCGGCTGAAATGCTTGATCTAGTTGGCTTAGACCGTGATTTATTGCAGCGGTCACCATTTGACCTTTCTGGTGGGCAAATGCGGCGTGTGGCGATTGCTGGCGTCTTGGCAATGGCACCTCAAGTGTTGGTCTTAGATGAACCAACGGCAGGACTAGATCCGCAAGGGCGTTTAGACATGATGGAAATGTTTGCTAATCTACGTTATGAACGCCACTTGACGGTTGTTTTAGTTACTCATCAAATGGATGATGTGGCCAACTATGCGGATAATGTTATTGTGATGGATCATGGTAAAGTTGTGAAAACTGGGACCCCACAAGATATTTTTAAAGATCCGGACTGGTTAGTTGCTCATCATTTGGGGTTGCCCAAAACGACAGCCTTTGCGCAACAATTAATGGCTCGTGGGATTCAATTTGACCAAATGCCGTTAACTGAAGATCAATTGGCACAAGCCTTAGTCCAGCAATTACCAGTCCAACAACTGGGAGGTGCCACTGATGATGAATAAACTAATCTTTGGCCGCTTTATTCCTGGTGATTCGGTGATCCACCACATGGATCCACGAGCTAAGTTACTCCTGAGTTTTTACTTTATTGGTATTATCTTTATTGCGAATAACTGGCCAACTTACGTTTTATTATTTGTGTTTACGTTGTTAGCCATTAAACTTTCTGGGGTGAAGTGGTCATTCTTTATCAATGGGGTCAAACCGTTGATTTGGTTGATTTTATTTACCGTAATCTTACAAGTCCTGTTTAGTGCGAGTGGGGGACATGTGTACTTCCATTGGGGGATTATCACTATTAGTCAACTTGGCTTGATTAATGGGGTTTATATCTTCTGTCGGTTCGTATTGATCATCTTTATGTCGACGTTACTGACGTTGACAACCCCACCGTTGGAATTATCAGATGCGATTGAATATATTTTGATGCCGTTAAAGGTCGTTCATTTTCCCGTGTACGAAGTGGCGTTGATGTTATCGATTGCGCTACGGTTTGTTCCGACTTTGATGGATGAAACTGAAAAAATCATGAATGCGCAACGGGCGCGTGGGGTCGACTTTGGGGAAGGTAATATCTTCCAGCAAATGCGGGCTGTCGTGCCATTGCTGATTCCATTATTTGTAAGTTCGTTTAACCGGGCTGAAGACTTGGCTACGGCCATGGAAGCACGTGGCTATCAAGGTGGCGAGGGTCGTAGTAAGTTTCGGATTTTGAAGTGGCAAGCACGTGATACGTGGGCAACGTTAGCATTTGCCGTTTTAACGGCGGCGTTGATCTTTTTACGAGCATAATTGACAGTTATCAGAAAAGGGTGGCGCTGACTAAGCGGTTAGCGGCCCTTTTTGATTCAGGAGGAAAATGTGACAACTAGGTATAAAGTAACTTTAGCGTATGATGGTACCAATTTTGCTGGTTTTCAGCGACAACCGCATCAACGGACAGTAGAATCAGTCTATAGTAAAGCGGTCAATAAAATGGCCAAAGATCCAGCCGACCCAATCATAATCTATGGCGCTGGCCGCACCGATGCTGGTGTGCACGCGTTAGGACAAGTCATTCATTTTGATTTACCCTATGAGATTAGTGCTGAAGGGATGCGGCGCGGACTGAATAGTTTGTTACCAATGGACACGTTAGTGCAGACCGTTGAAATTGTGCCGGCAGACTTTCATGCCCGGTATGACACGGTAGGTAAACGTTATTGGTATCGGGCATATTCCGACGAATTTGTCGAACCATTTAAGCGGCATTTTACAGGTCATTTTAAGTTCCAAGCAGATATTGACCGTATTCAACAAGCTTTACCAGACTTGGTCGGGAAACATGATTTCACGTCATTTGTTGCCTCTGGATCCCAAGCGCACGACCATGTGCGGGAGATCTATGCGGCTAAGGCGTGGGCCTTGCCGGCGGATAAAGAAATTCAATTTGAATTTTGCGGGAGTGGTTTTTTATACAATCAGGTCCGTATTATGGTGGCGGTGTTGATGGAAATCGGCCAAGGTCGGCGTGCAGTTGATTGCATTCCACAACTATTGGCTGCTCAAGATCGTAATCAAGCTCGTGGCACTGCACCGGCCTCTGGCTTATATATGAAAAAGGTGTATTATGATGCTAAAGATTTACAAGCCGATCTAATTAAGGATTGACTTCTAGGGCCAAATTAGGTAAACTAATCGTTGGTATTGTTTGCCCCACGATAAGCCCCGGAAATCTTATTGAGTGTCAAGCAAAACAGAAAATGGAGGAACACAACGTGCGTACAACATATATGGCTAAACCAGGTGAAATTGATCGTAAATGGTATGTAGTTGATGCTACCGATATCCCTTTGGGTCGGTTATCAACTGTCGTTGCATCAATCTTACGTGGTAAGAACAAACCAGTATTCACACCAAATGTCGATACTGGTGACAACGTAATCGTGATTAATGCAAGTAAGGTCGCTTTAACTGGTAAGAAAGCAGAACGGAAGATTTACTATCACCATACTGCTTATGCTGGTGGTTTAAAGGAACGGACTGCCGGTGACTTCTTAGCTAAAGAACCAGAAAAATTAATTGAAACTTCAGTTAAGGGTATGCTTCCTCACAACTCTTTGGGTCACAAAATGGGCTTGAAGTTGCATGTTTATGCTGGTGCAGAACATACGCAACAAGCGCAAAAACCTGAAGTTTTGGATATTACGAACTTAATCTAAGGAGGAAACAACATTGGCTCAAGTACAATATCGCGGCACAGGCCGTCGTAAAGATTCAGTAGCCCGCGTACGTTTAGTACCAGGTTCTGGCAAAATTGTTATGAATGATAAGAGTGTAGAAGACTACATTCCATTTGCAGATATCCGCAAGGAATTATTGCAACCATTCGAAGTAACGGAAACAACAGATCAATATGATGTTTTAGTTAACGTCAATGGTGGTGGGTTCCACGGCCAAGCCGGCGCAACTCGTCATGGTATCGCTCGGGCATTGCTCGAAGTTGATCCCGATTTCCGCGGTCCTTTGAAGCGCGCTGGTCTTTTGACTCGTGACGCTCGTATGAAGGAACGTAAGAAGCCAGGTCTTAAGAAAGCTCGTAAGGCTGGTCAATTCTCAAAGCGTTAAAATTTATCGAAAAACGTTGTTATACCAACATTTTCGCACAACGAAAGCACTTGCCATTCTTGGCAGGTGCTTTTATTTTTTTGCCTAAAATGTTGGATTGACTATAAAAAAACGATGACATTTTAAAATCCTATGAAATAACGGATTGTTATATTAGCTACTAAATGACGCTAAGTTGGCGATTATGATTTAAATAATACCCGGTTCATAATAAAATAAATTTTTCGATTTATTGAATTTAGTTAAAGTGCTGTCCTATCAAGTGGTTAGAGTTCACAGTAAATGATTAAAAAGTTAACACTGCCTAACAATTATTTGCATTAAAGTTAATTATCCGGTATGCTAATGGTGAATTAGAAGTAGTCAACCGCGATGATATGGAGGAAAGCTTATGTTACAAGTACAAAACCTCACCGTGGCTTATGGTGATACCCCCGTGTTACAAGATGTAGCCGTTACATTTAATGACGGTAGCATTACGGGCATCATTGGACCAAACGGTGCTGGTAAATCCACGATGATTAAAGGCATGCTGGGTCTAATTAAAACCCAAAGCGGCCAGGTACAATTGAATGGTCACGACTTAAAACAATTTCAAAAACAAATTGCCTATGTCGAACAACGTAAAGCGTTGGACTTATCATTTCCAATTAGTGTTTTTGACGTTGTTATGACCGGGACCTACGGCAAGCTAGGGTTATTCCGACAACCTGGTAAAGCAGCACGGCAAGCGAGTTTAGATGCGCTTGAACAAGTAAACTTATCAGAATTTGCTGACCGCCAAATTGGTCAACTTTCTGGTGGTCAATTACAACGGGTCTTCGTTGCCCGGGCAATCGTCCAAGCTGCTGAATTGATTATCTTAGATGAACCGTTTGTGGGGATTGATCTCCAGAGTGAAACCGCTATTATGGCTATTTTGAAACAATGGCGGGATCAAGGTAAAACAATTATTGTTGTTCATCATGATTTAAACAAGGTCTCGCATTACTTTGACGACTTAGTGATTTTAAATCACGGTATTGTCGCTGCGGGACCAGTTGATCAAGTCTACACACCAGAAAATATTGCGCGCACCTTTAGCGCCGATTTATCACAAGTGTTATTCAGCCAAGTTGGAGGTGCCAACCATGACTAGTATTGGGAAGTTCATTTATGCGTTAGGTCAGTATGATTTCTTACAAAGTGCTTTGATTACCGCGATTATGGTCGGGGTGATGTCTGGAATCATCGGGAGTTTTATCATTTTACGTGGAATGTCGATGATGGGCGATGCGATTTCGCATGCCGTCTTACCAGGGGTTGCCGTTGCGTACATGCTCGGGATCAACGTCTTGATTGGGGCGTCATTATTTGGGATTTTAGCGGCGGGGCTAATTGGCTTTGTCGTTAGTCACAGTAAGATCAAAACGGATACATCGATTGGGATTGTCTTTAGTGCCTTTTATGCGCTCGGTTTTATCTTGATTTCGTTAGCGGAAAGTTCGACTAACTTGCATCATATCTTATTTGGGAACATTTTAGCGGTTAGTGATACTGATATTATGACAACGACTGTTGTGTTAGGGTTAGTAATCTTATTCGTCGTCTTTTTCTACAAGGAACTCTTAATTACCTCGTTTGATGCGACTTATGCACAAACGTATGGCTTGAAAGTCCAAGTGTTGCACTATGCCTTGATGCTGGTCTTAACGTTAGTAACGGTATCAGCTTTACAAACCGTCGGGATTATCTTAGTCGTTGCGATGTTGATTACGCCAGCGGCGACAGCCTTTCTGTGGACGGATAAATTATCGATGATGTTGATTTTATCTGCCACGATTGGCGCGATTGCCTCGGTCGTTGGGTTGTATTTCAGTTATACCTTGAACTGGGCATCTGGTCCAGCCATCGTATTAGTTGCCGCGATTTTCTTCGGTATTTCCTTTATCCTGTCGCCAAAACAAGCGCTATTACCAAGCTTGTGGAAGCGGCCGAAAGCTAAGCAGCAGGTGCCCGCATGAAAAAGAATTTAATTGCCTTAGTGGCGGTTATCGCCATGATTACTGGGATGGCCGTGTTCTTACAACGCCGGCAACAAGTTGAAGCGGAAACAACTAAATCAAGTAAACTACGGGTCGTGAGCACCAACTCGATTTTAGATGATATGGTTAAAAACGTTGGTGGCGATCAAGTTAAACATTATAGTATCGTCCAACGGGGCACCGACCCACATGAATATGAACCTAAACCAGCGGATATTTCGGCAACTGCTGAAGCCGATGTCATTTTTTACAACGGGTTGAACCTAGAAACTGGTGGTAATGGTTGGTTTAAGAAATTGATCAAATCATCACGGAAGAGTTTCGATAAAGATGTCTTTGCTGCCAGCAAGGGCGTTAAGACCAAGTATTTAACGACGAATGTCAACGAACCTGATCCGCATGCTTGGTTGGATTTAGCGAATGGGATTAAGTATGTCCAGACGATTAGTCAGACATTGCAACAAAAAGATCCAAAGCATGCAGCTACGTATCAAAAAAATGCGACGCAATACATTGCTAAGCTCACGAAGCTACATGCCGAAGCGCAAACTAAATTTGAAAAAATTCCAAGTGCGCAACGATTATTGGTGACCTCTGAGGGGGCATTCAAGTACTTTTCTGCGGCTTACCATGTGCGGGCAGCCTACATTTGGGAAGTCAATACGGAAGCTCAAGGGACACCGGCACAAATGAAGACGGCCTTGAAGAAGATTCGGGCTTCAGAAGTGAAGAGTCTGTTCGTTGAATCATCGGTTTCACCAAAATCGATGCGGAAGTTGGCCCAAGAGACCCACTTACCAATTGCATCGACGATTTTCACCGATTCTTTGGCGGCTGAAGGGAAGCCAGGGGATACCTATTATTCAATGATGAAATGGAACTTAGATCATATTTACCAAGGCTTGACGCGTTCTTAAGACGTAGAAAGTCACGGTAGCCGACCATTATTAGTGGTCGGCCTTTTTTTATGACAGATTCAATGCTAAGCCAATTGGTTAGTTAAATTCCCCCATTTAGAATCCAAAGTTGAGGTCTAATTGGAGACATTGAAACGAAAAGAGAAACCGGTTGCAACTTTTTTTAACAAGGTACTGACCGCTAAGGGTCGTTTTTAACATAAAAATCTGCTAAAGTCATCATTAAAATATAATTAGAAAACTAATTATAAATTAATTTGTTGATGGGAAGTGGACAGCATGCAAGCAATTATCGCATTAGCAGTCGTAATGGGCCTCATGATGGTCGGAGAATGGATTTCAACTCGAAGTAAAGCGTTTATTCCGTCCGTGTTCGTCACCGGGGTCTTGTTCTTAATTGGTTTCTGGACGATTATTCCAAAGAATATTGTGCCAGATGCCTCATTTACCGCGCCGTTTATTTCCATCACTCAAGCAGTCCTGTTAGTACATATGGGAACGTTGATGGATTTGAAGCTATTGTTAAAACAATGGCGGGCCGTGCTGATCGCATTAGCCGGGGTCGTTGGGACCGTGGCGTTAGCGATGGGCGTTGGGTTGTTACTCTTTAGTTGGAAGACGGTTGTTGCCAGTGTGCCACCGTTAACTGGTGGCTTGGTAGCAGCGTTCTTAATGACGGCTGGCTTAAAGGCCCAACATATTACCGTTTTAGCAGCGTTTCCAGTGGCAATGTTTGTCATGCATAGCATGATTGGGTATCCCTTAACGTCAGTGATGCTCAAGCGTGAAAGCAAGCGGCTATTAAAAAACTATCATCATCCAGTTGCCGCAGTTGCACCACAACCCAAGCCATTAGCGGCCGGCACTGCTAGTGCGACCGATAAGACCGATGCGGTGGTGGCTGAAAGTTCAGCCACTGGCAGCAATGGAGCGATTAAGCCACGGCGATTAAAATTAACCGTGCCAGCGGCTTATGATACTTCTGCATTTATGCTCTTTAAGGTGGCTTTGGTAACCGCGTTTGCGGAATGGGTTGCGGCGTTAATGCATGGTGCGGTCAATGCTTACATCATCTGTTTGATTTTCGGGGTTATCGCCCATCAACTTGGCTTCTTGGAAGATGCCGTTTTGGAAAAAGCAGGTGTATTCCACTGGTTAATGTATGGCTTATTAGCCTATATTTTCTCAAACTTGAATATCGTTAAACTCAATATGTTAGCTGGTATCGTGGTCCCAATCGTAACGATGATTTTACTCGGTATCTTAGGCATGTTCATTGCGTCAAGCTTGTTGGCTAAACCATTAGGCTTTAGTCGTGAAATGGCCTTTGCTAGTGCGTTAACGGCCTTATTTGGTTTTCCAGCTGACTATATTGTGACGCATGAAGTGACGAGCATCATGGGGCATACTGAAGACGAAAAGAAGTATTTGTTGGATCACATGTTACCAAAAATGCTGGTCGGCGGGTTTGCGACCGTTTCAGTCGCTTCGGTTATTATCGCATCGATTTTCTTGAAGATTTTGTAGGGGGTAACAGTTATGGACGATGAAGCAACTTTAACCACTTGGATGACCGATTTACGGCATCAGATTCATATGGCACCAGAATTGGCCTTGCATGAAGTCAAAACCACCGCTTTGATCAAACAGACCTTGACGGCATTGGGGATTCGAATCTTGGATTATCCCGGTGCCACCGGGGTCGTGGCCGAAATTGGCCAAGGTGAACCAACAGTCGCATTACGGGCAGATATTGACGGCTTACCGTTACAAGAAAAGTCAGGGTTACCCTATGCCTCTAAAATTGCCGGCCACATGCATGCGTGTGGACACGATTTTCATACGGCGTCATTACTTGGCGGTGCGCGGTTATTAAAAGCTCACGAAGCTGAATTAAATGGAACCGTACGCTTGATCTTTCAGCCTGGCGAAGAAGGACATGTTGGTGCCAAAGAGATGCTTAGTCATGATGTCTTGCACGGCGTTCAAGCGATTGCGGGATTCCATAATATGCCACAACTCCCTGTAGGCACACTAGCGGTTAAAAGTGGCGCGTTAATGGCCAGCAATGATAACTTTGATGTGACGATTCATGGGACGGGTGCACACGCGGCGATGCCCGAACGCAGTGCTGATGTGGTGGTGACGCTGGGCCAACTGATTACCAGCTTACAGACGATTCGGAGTCGCAATATTGCGCCCGATGCCGCATTAGTGTTAACGATTGCTGATGTGCAAGCGGGACATACGTTCAATGTGATTCCAGATACGGCGGAATTTAAAGGGACGATTCGGACCTTTAATGCGCAGAATCGTGCACTCGCTAAACAACGCTTTTATGAGTTGGTCAATGCAACCGTGCATGGTTTTGGTCAAACAGTCACGATTGACTGGGATCAAGGGCCAAGTTGTGTGACTAATGATCCGACCTTAACCAAGTTAATTGCGGCGGCCGATGCAGATGACTTTAAGATCGTTCCGGCCCATCCAGCCAACGCGGACGATGACTTTGCGTTATATCAAGAACGAATTCCCGGATTTTATGGTTTCTTAGGGTCTGGCGGGACTGGCACGTTACATCAGCCAACGTATTCATGTAGTGATGCGGGCTTGATTTATGGTGCTAAATTCCACTACTTGGCAGCTAAGACGTTACTAGCGGCAGTCGCTAATGGTGAACTAACGGCGTTTAAGCCTCAAGTGACGCCAGTTTCGGCTCAAGTTGTGAATGGCTAAATACTTGATTGATAGAATTATTTTTAAAAATCATTTGACAATTCTATGAAACGTGCGTTATAGTCTTAGACATCAACAAATATTAAATTTTAAGGAGATTATAATTATGCGATGGTTAAATAATAGTCAAAAATCGAATCGATTTTATTATTACTGGTTTCAGCAGTAGTGCCAGCCGTTCGGTGCGGGCACTACGCCTTGCATCGAATGTGACCAGTAATACCTTCGTATGATTAAAATCTACGGAAAGTCACATTGATGTTGTCATTTAACAACTGTGTGACTTTCCAAACAGCATTGGTCGAGTCTTTTTCAGATTCGCTAAGGTTGTTTGTCAAACTCTCACAGTTTAGGCTGTGGGAGTTTTTTTATGGGCGAAAGGATTTGATGAGATGAAATTAACAAAATTTGATGCTACTGATGAGTTGGCCGTGGCAAACTTACGGGTTTTAAGTGCTGAAATGATTGAACGGGCAAATTCCGGTCATCCGGGCTTGCCATTAGGGGCGGCACCGATGCTGTGGGCATTGTGGCGCGGGCATTTGCGCGTGGATCCGCAACAACCCGATTGGTTCAATCGTGATCGCTTTGTGTTATCGGCTGGTCATGGTTCGGCGTTACTTTACAGTTTGTTACATGTTAGTGGGTTTGACGTCACTATGGACGACTTAAAACACTTTCGTCAATTTGGCAGTCGCACGCCGGGACATCCTGAATATGGGGTCGTCGATGGGGTGGAAGCAACGACTGGACCTTTAGGCCAAGGCTTAGGGATGGCAGTGGGGATGGCTCTAGCAGAGACTCATCTGGCCGCTCAATTACCGGCTGGGCTAGTGGATCATTACACGTACAGTCTGGTGGGGGATGGCGATTTGATGGAAGGGGTCTCCCATGAAGCCGCTAGTTTTGCTGGGCAACATCAGTTAGGCAAATTAATCGTCTTATACGATGACAACGCCGTGTCACTGGATGGGCCGACGAGTCGATCATTTCAAACCGATGTTTCAAAACGGTTTGAAAGTTACGGCTGGGAAACGCAAGTCGTAGCTGATGGGAATGACTTAGCCGCCATTGATGCGGCGATTGCCCGTGCCAAACAAACGCCGCAACCATCGTTGATCGCCGTCAAGACCGTGATCGGGTTTGGCGCCCCGGGGGCTGGGACTAATGCCGTGCATGGCAATCCGCTAGGCCAAGTTGGCATGGCGACCTTACGGCAAAACTTAAACTGGACGGCGGCACCATTTACGGTCTTACCAGCAGTTGTCAAACGGGCCCAAACCCAAATTGCGGCGCGGGGCCACCAAGTTGCGCAAGCATGGCAACAACGCGTTAGTCAGTTACCGATGAGCACATTAACCACGTTAAAGCGTTTGTTGAATCATGAGTTACCACTTGATTTTGCCCAACAGTTGCCTAGTTATGATGAAGGTGCCGAAGCGTCGCGCATGACGAGTCATACGATGATTCAAACGTTAGCGGCGAAGTTGCCAGAGTTAGTCGGTGGGTCGGCCGACTTAGCCAGCTCTAATAAGACCACGATAGAAACGGATGGATTAATGACGCCCGCGCAACCAGCAAATCGGAACTTAGCTTTTGGGGTGCGTGAATTCGGTGAAGGCGCGATTTTAAATGGTCTTGCCTTACACGGTGGGTTACGGGTCTTTGGCAGTACCTTCTTGGTATTCTCAGATTACTTGCGTGGGGCGATTCGCTTAGCCGCCTTGCAACACTTACCGGTCACATATGTTTTTACGCATGACTCGATTGCGGTCGGTGAAGACGGCCCCACGCATCAACCGATTGAGCAATTAATGAGTTTACGGCTGATACCAAATGTGACGGTGATTCGGCCCGGTGATCCGAATGAAACGATTGCCGCTTGGTGGCAATCGATTAATGCGACGGATCACCCGACGGTTTTAGTCTTAACCCGCCAAAACTTAGCCGTGTTGCCAACGACAAAACGGTTAGCAATGACCGGGGTAGCTCGTGGTGGCTACGTGATTTCACCACAAAAAGGGTTACAGCCGACCGGTATTTTAGTGGCCAGTGGTTCTGAAGTAGCGTTGGCCTTACAAGCCCAAGCTAAACTAGCGCACTTGGGACAAGATGTTAGCGTCGTGTCGATGCCGTCAATGGAATTGTTCCAGCAACAATCGGCGCAATACCAAGCGTCAGTCTTGCCACCACAAGTTCGGCGCCGAGTCGCCATTGAAATGGGGGCAACGCTAGGTTGGGAACGGATCGTTGGGCTGGATGGCACGATTGTTGGGTTAGATCACTTTGGGGCCAGCGGGGCTGCGAGTGCCGTGTTACCAGCGATGGGCTTTACAGTTAGTGCGGTGGTGCAAGCGTATCAGCAGACGCATGTCGAACGTTCTGGGCAACGCTTAGCGGTTATTTAAGGGAGGAAATCAGCATGATCAATGGTAAAACAAGTTTATTTGGTTTCGTGGCGCATCCGGCTAAGCATAGTCGGTCACCGAAAATGCATAATTTGAGCTTTGACTACTGGCATATCAATGCGCGGTACTTAGCGTTTGATGTCGCACCGGATGAATTACCGGGTGCGGTGGCCGGTATTCGGAGTATGGGCATTGTGGGCGTGAATCTATCGATGCCGTTCAAGCAAACGGTGGTGCCAATGCTCGATGAGATGACCCCGCGGGCGCGTCGCATCAAAGCCGTTAACACGATTAAAAATGACCACGGTCGCTTAATTGGTGATAGTACCGATGGCGCCGGTCTATATCAAGATTTACAAAGTCAGGGGTATCACTTAGCCGGTAAACACGTGATGATCCTGGGGGCTGGAGGTGCTGGCAAAGCGATTATTGCGGCGGCTTTAGATTATGATGTTGCGAGTGTGACGGTCTTTAAACGGGCTAACCAGACGTATGAACAAGTGGTCCAATGGTTGGCAGACCTCGCACAACAAACACCAATTCCGCTTAATATTCGGCCATACGATGATGAGGCGGCCATGTTAGCGGCGGTCAAAGCCAGCGATTTGATTATCAATGCGACAAACATCGGGATGACAACAGCCGGAGTCCCATTACCGCCGCGCGTGATGGCGGCTTTGACACCACAACAGACCGTTTATGATGTCATTTACCAACCATTAGAAACGGCCTTTTTACGCCAAGCTAAAGCTTTAGGCTGTGCCACGCATAACGGTCTTGGCATGTTAGTTTGGCAAGGGGCGTTAGCGTTTAAATTTTGGACCGGCAAAGATATGCCGATTGCGGCAGTCGAAAATGCCATTATGACAACTAATTAAGGAGTGGATTAAGATGATTTTAGTATTAAACCCAACAACTGCAAGTGCGATGCAAGCCAAACTGGTCGCCCAATTCGGTGCCAAGACGGAGATTTTTACCCATAACAATCGGATTGCCTTACAAGGCGTTCAACCAAGTGACCTACCAGCAGACGTCCTAGCGGCGACTGATGAAGTCCTGACGGATGTGCCGGCCGCGGTACAAAGTAGCCGATTATTACACCCGGAGACGACCATCATTAAAACGCCGCATAGTGTGATTGGTGGTGATCAATTTGTCATGATGGCGGGACCTTGTTCAGTTGAAAGTGCTGACCATGTGACACGGATGGCGGAAGTGGCTAAAGCTGGTGGCGCCACAATCGTTCGCGGTGGGGCCTTTAAGCCACGGACGTCACCATACTCCTTCCAAGGATTAGGTGAGACTGGGCTACAGTACTTACGTGCCGCGGCCGATGCGAATGATTTGGATATGATCACGGAAGTCATGGATGATGAACATGTGGCGATCGTGGCAAAATACACGGATATTTTCCAAATCGGGGCCCGGAATATGCAAAACTTTTCACTGCTTAAAGCGGTCGGTCAAACTCAAATTCCAGTCGCACTAAAACGTGGCATGTCAGCGACGATTGATGATGTCTTAAATGCCGCGGAATACATTGCTGCTGGGGGCAATCATCAGATCATGTTATTAGAGCGTGGGATTCGAACGTTTGATAATAAGTACACACGGAATACCTTTGACTTGGGTGCCGTGCCGGTATTGCAGAAGTTGACCCATTACCCAGTCATTGTGGATCCTAGCCATGCGGTTGGCGAGTGGGACCTAGTGACGCCAATGGCGATGGCCGGGGTAGCTGCGGGGGCCAGTGGCATGATTGTTGAAATTCACGATGATCCGACCCACGCCTTATCCGATGGGCCACAAGCCTTAAAACCCAAGACATACTTAAAGATGGCGCAACAAGCCTTTCAATTACACACGTTAATGCAAAGTTGGAACTAGGTGATAGCGATGACAGTGATTCAAGTGACAACGGCGACTAAGGCCTATCAAGTACAATTGAGTGACCATGGGCTAACGAAAATCGGGCAAGCTGTCAGTGCGGTTTGGACGCCCCGACAAGTGGCTTTAATAACCGATACGAATGTGGGCCCGCATTATGCCCCAGCCGTGACAGCTAACTTACAAGCAGCCGGCTATCGCGTGACGGTACTGACGATTCCAGCTGGTGAGGCGAGTAAAAGTTGGGCACAAGTTGAGCGTTTGACGGCAATGTTAAGTGCTGCCCAGTTTACGCGCAGTGATGGCATCTTAGCGTTGGGCGGTGGTGTTGTTGGTGATCTAGCTGGGTTTGTGGCCGCAATTTACTTACGGGGGATTAGCCTGATTCAAGTCCCCACATCATTATTAGCGCAAGTGGATAGCTCAGTGGGCGGGAAGACAGCAATCGATTTGCCCACTGGGAAAAACTTGATTGGCAGTTTTTATCAACCTGATTTGGTCTTGATCGATCCGGCGACATTGACGACTTTACCCGCGCGAAGCTTGGCGGAAGGGTATGGTGAAATCTTGAAATGTGCGGCTATCGTTGGTGGTGATTTCTGGCAGCTAGCTGGGCAAATTACTGATTTATCTGCGTTATTAGCGCACGCCGCAGCGTTAATCACTGCGAGTGTGCAATTTAAAACGCAGGTCGTTATGGCAGATGAAAAGGAAAGCGACCAACGACAATTATTGAACTTGGGTCATACGATCGGTCATGCAGTCGAGTTATTAGGGCAGGGACAGTGGATGCATGGTGAAGCCGTGGCGATTGGCTTAGTCCAAGTGTGTCGCTTGTTTGAAGCCCATCAGCTGACGGCTAAAGGGACGGCGGCGCAGTTAGCCATGCGCCTACATGCAGTGGGTTTACCGACTGAGTTACCAGCAGCGTTATCGCCAGCAAAATTGATTGCTGCGATGCAACATGATAAGAAAGTCCATGGTGATCAATTGACATGGGTCTACTTGCAACAGATTGGGACGGCAACGTTTCATCAAGTGCCCGTCGCCAATCTAATGACTTGGGTGGCCCCCATTTTAACCAAATAAAAAAACGCACGAGCGGCAAGCTTCGTGCGTTTTTTGGGCGTTCAATTATTGAATAAGATAATGTTCTAAAATCGTTAATAATTGCTCAAAATCAGGTGGATAGGCACCATCACCGCGTCGATGAATATAATTAGTGGCGTGGAGTACTTGATGTTCCATCCGCTCATGTGTGGTTTCCCAATCATCATTTGATAAAATAATTTCCCAATAATCATGATTGGGTTTATCGGTATCGAGTCGATCATAAACCCCTTGCCACGGCTGAACGATTGCCATTAGGTCAGCGACCAGTAATGGAATCATCGCTTTATCGATCCGAAAATTCTTATGCCAAAACTTTGGCGAAAAAAGGTGCTTCAGGGCTGGCCAGTGAATTTGATTGACGACGAAACGATTCGGGCCACATTCACAACGTAACTGATAATAACCATCCCGATTGTGCAACTTAAAGTACAGAGTTGCCACTGCTGTCGGTTGATTTGACATGCCTTTTTCTCCTATAAAAAGTATCCCCCATTGGTGTATACCACTATTATGACCGATGTATGCTTTTAATACAAGCCTAATTAACTAAAAAGCTTTGGCACAAAACACGTTCCAAAGCTGATCCGGCCAGATTATTCGCCATCTTCGCTTTCAAAGGAAAGTTCACTCATTGAAAGTTCTAAATCATCTAAGACATCATTCGTGCCTAAGAACTGCGCCCAGGCCGCCGTACTTTGATCACGAGTATGCGGGGCAATCTTGTCATGTAAATTATCGATGACTGCATCCAGCATTTTTTCGGCTTGGCGGTTAATTTCAGCGTCATTATAACGGCGTGCTGGGAGCCGGTCTTGATTTTGACGATTTAAGAAGTCCGTCGCTTTAGTCATAAAAATCGCGACGACTTGCGAATTGTCAGCTAAATATGCTTTTAACGTTGCATTATCCAAGTTAAAATTCCTCCATTCAGGTATGCTTTACTATAACACATTGATTGTCAATTTTAGGGTGCCAAAGGTTTAGTTGATTAATTAATGTGAAAGACTAAACAGAATAAAAAAGTGTTTTTATTTTTATGAGCAATATTAAACAACTAATATCAGCTCCTGAAAACGTTGTCATAGCGACCTCATAAGTATATCTTATCGGTAAACTGATATTTGACTATAGTATTTTGTGAAGCTTAGAATTTGGATGTTGATTAGTTGTTACCCATTTCACATTAACATTAATTTCAAAAACGGAGGGTTTAATCATGGAAAACTATCGAGTAGAATCAGACACTTTAGGTGAAGTCAAAATCCCAGCAACCGCTTTATGGGGTGCTCAAACTGAACGGAGTCGCAATAACTTCCCAACTGGTGCCAAGATGCCACTAGAATTGATCAAAGCATTACTACAAATCAAGAAGGCCGCTGCGGTTGCCAACAAAGAATTAGATGCGATCGATCCAGCCAAAGCTGATTTGATTGTGGCCGCGATTGATAAGTTATTGAGCTTAGATGATGAAGACTTACGTAAAGACTTTCCATTAGTGATTTACCAAACTGGTTCTGGGACGCAAACAAACATGAACGTTAACGAAGTGGTGGCTCATATGGCTGCTAAGCTTAACCCAGATCTTGAAATTTTACCAAATGATGATGTGAACCATGGGCAAAGTTCCAACGATATCTTCCCAACTGCGATGAACATTACGGCCGCAGTTGCGGTTGATAACTTGGAAGCAGCCGCTGCACATTTATTAGCAGAATTAAAAGCTAAACAAGAAAAATACTGGCGTGTTGTTAAAATTGGCCGGACCCATTTACAAGATGCCACGCCAATGACCTTTGGCCAAGAAGTTAGTGGCTGGGCTAGCATGATTGAACATGATTTGAACTTCTTGAAGCAATTAAACCCAACCTTGAGTGAACTTGCCATGGGTGGGACTGCCGTCGGGACTGGCTTGAATGCGGCACCACACTTTGCTGACATTATTGCCAAGAAGATGACTGAACTTTACGGTGTCCCATTTACCGCTGATTCTAACAAGTTCTATGGCTTAGCCGCGCATTCTGGCTTAAACGTTGTTCACGGTGCCATTAAGACTTTGGCTAGTGACTTGATGAAAATCGCCAACGATGTGCGTTTCTTAGCAAGTGGTCCCCGGGCTGGCTATGGCGAATTAAACATTCCAGCTAACGAACCCGGCTCATCGATCATGCCAGGTAAAGTTAACCCAACTCAAGCCGAAGCAGTGACGATGGCGGCGGTGCGCGTTATGGGTAATGATGTCGTTGTTGGCATGGCTTCAAGCCAAGGTAACTTTGAAATGAACGTCTACAAACCAGTCCTGATCAGTGCCTTCCTTGAATCCGCTGAATTATTAACTGGGACGATGACTGGCTTTGCTGACAAGATGATTCATGGTTTATCAGTAAATGCTGATCGGATGGCAGAATTAGTGGATCGTTCCTTGATGACCGTTACGGCTTTATCACCACATATCGGTTACCATGAAAGTGCCACGATCGCGCAACAAGCTGAAAAAGATGGGACGACCTTAAAGGTAGCCGCAATCAAGTCTGGTTTAGTTACAGAGGAACAATTCGACGAATGGATGGTTCCGATTGATATGACCAATATCGACGAAAATTAATTAAATTGACCCTGAGCATTCCTACATTTAATTGTCACGATGATTAGATGTAGGAATGTTGTTTGAAAAGTGAGGTAATTTGAAGATGGCTGAAAAATTTGTTGCAACTGACTTAGCAACGTTAAAAGATAACTACGACTTAATCGTGATTGGTTCTGGTGGGGCAGGTCTCACCGCCGCAATTCAGGCCCATGAATTAGGCTTACATCCAGTGATTTTAGAAAAGATGCCGAAAATCGGTGGGAACACGACCCGCGCCTCATCCGGGATGAATGCCGCTGAAACTGACGTGCAATTGAATCATCATATTGTGGATAGTTTTGAAGATTTTTATGCCGATACGTTTAAAGGTGGCGGTCAACAAAATAATCAAGAACTATTGAAATACTTTACGGAACACAGTGCCTTAGCGATTGATTGGTTAGCTGATCATCACATTATCTTAGATGATTTGACGATTACTGGTGGGATGAGCACGATGCGGACGCATCGGCCAAGTTCGATGGCACCAATTGGTGGGTTCTTAGTGAGTGAATTATTAAAACAAGTTGCCGCAGAACAAATTCCACTGTATACCGATGTCAAAGTAAATGACTTAGTCTTAAATGATGCCCATCAAATTAGTGGTGTCAATGTGACCACGCCAAATGGTGATCGGACTTTGACGGCTAAAGCGGTGGTCTTAGCAACTGGTGGTTTTGGTGCTAATCAAGCATTGTTAACCAAATATCGGGCCGACTTAAAGGGCTATAACACTACTAACCAACCTGGTGCAACTGGTGATGGGATTGAATTAGCCCAAGCAATTGGGGCTAAACTGGTCGATATGGATCAAGTTCAAGTTCACCCAACCGTGCAACAAGATACTGACCATTCCTACTTGATCGGTGAAGCCGTTCGGGGTGAAGGGGCGATCTTGGTCAACCAACAAGGCGCCCGGTTCGTTAACGAATTGGATACGCGGAAAAATGTGACCGCTGCGATCGATGGACTCGGTGGCACCGGTGCCTGGTTAATCTTTGACCGCGGTATTCGAGATCGGGTCAAGGCCGTTGAATTTTACGATTCGATTGGCTTAGTTAAAACGGCCGATACGGTAGCGGCTTTAGCGGAAACGACCAAGTTAGATGCGGCTACGTTAACGGCAACAGTGACTAACTGGAATCAAGCCGTTGCGAGTCATCAAGACGCTGACTTTAATCGGACAACGGGGATGGATCGTGATATTCAACATGGCCCATTTTACTCAATCCACATTGCACCAGCTGTGCATTACACCATGGGTGGCGTAGCCATCAACCATTTGACGCAAGTCTTGACTGATCAAGACCAAGTCATCAATGGGTTGTTTGCCGCTGGGGAAGTTGTCGGCGGACTTCATGGTAACAACCGGATCGGTGGCAATTCAATTGCCGAAACGGTGATCTTCGGTCGGCAAGCTGGGCAACAAGTCTTTAAGTATTTGCAACAGTAGTCAATTATCAAAGGAAGCTAGATTATGGCACTTGAAAAAGTGAAGTACAAGAAGTTCATTGCGCCCATCGTCGTTGGCTTGTTGCTATGGTTCTTAGCACCAATTCGGCCCGTTGGACTATCACTTGGCGCTTGGCATATGTTTGCGCTGTTTGTCGCGACAATTATTGGTTGTATCACGCAGCCACTCCCCATTGGTGGGGTTGCAATTATTGGGTTCACAATGGCCGTCTTAACCAAAGAAGTGCCTTTAGACACCGCGATTGCGGGCTTTGGGAACGGTAGTATTTGGTTGATCGTCATGGCCTTCTTCATTTCTCGGGGATTTATTAAAACCGGCTTAGGCCGTCGGATTGCGTTGCAATTCGTGCGCGTGTTCGGGAAACGAACACTGGGCTTAGCCTATTCCTTAATCGGGGTCGATTTGGTCTTAGCACCAGCGACACCAAGTAACACCGCCCGGGCCGGCGGAATCATGTATCCCATTATTAATTCGTTGTCAGAGGCCTTTGGGTCGTCACCCAAGCAAGGGACGCAACGTAAGATTGGGTCATTCTTGATGTATTCTGAATTCCAAGGGGACATTATTACGTCGGCTATGTTCTTAACTGCCATGGCCGGCAACCCCTTAGCCCAATCATTGGCGAAAACGATGGGCGTGCACATTACGTGGATGAACTGGTTTATCGCCGGGGTCGTCCCCGGGTTAATTTCACTCATTGTTGTGCCATTTATTATTTATAAAATGTTCCCACCTGAAGTTAAGGAAACGCCGAATGCCAAGCAGTGGTCTGAAAGCCAATTAGGTGAAATGGGTCCCATTACGGTACCCGAAAAATTCATGGCTGGTATCTTTGTGATTGCGCTTGTGCTCTGGGTTACTGGGACATTAACTGGTATCGATGCAACATTAACGGCGTTTATTGCCTTATCATTGCTCTTGCTTTGTGGGGTCTTATCATGGCAAGATGTTACTAAGGAAACCGGTGCTTGGAATACCTTAACTTGGTTCTCAGTTTTAGTTATGATGGCAACGCAGTTGAACGAAACTGGCTTTATTCCTTGGTTGAGTAAAGCAATTGCGTCTGCGATGAGTGGCTTGAACTGGATCATCGTATTAGTGGTTTTGATTTTGGCTTACTTCTATAGTCATTACTTGTTTGCCAGTGCAACTGCCCATGTGAGCGCGATGTACAGTGCGTTTCTAGGGGTTGCCATTTCCGCCCATGTACCGGCGCTACTAGCTGCTTTAATGCTTGGTTTCTTCGGTAACTTATTCGGTTCTACGACCCATTACAGTAATGGTCCGGCCCCAATCATGTTTGGTTCAGGGTATGTGACCCAAAGTGAATGGTGGCGGATGAATGCCATCTTAGGGATCGTGTACTTTATCATTTGGATAGGTGCCGGGTCGCTTTGGATGAAACTAATTGGTATGTGGTAAAGCGGGGCGTAGCATCATTTTAAAGAAATGAGTGGTAATGATGAATACTCGTGATTTAGCCTATTTTCGAACCTTAGTGGAAGTTAAGAACTATACGGTCGTGGCCCAAAAGTTTGCCGTTTCACAACCAGCGGTAACCCAAGCCATTCACCGCTTAGAAAAAGAATTTGATGTTAAGTTAGTGATCCAAGATCGTCGGCATCAACGAACTGAAATTACGCGCGCAGGGCAATTATTGTATAAAAATGCGCAAGCAATTCAAGCCAATATTGCGTTAGCGCATCGCGAAATTGAAAGTAGTAAACAACCACTGATTCGATTTGGCTTACCACCAATTATTGGCACGATGTATTTCACCAATATTGCGGGTGAACTATTAGATACGGGCTACTTACCACAACTGGCGATTACGGAAACTGGTTCTGGTGAACTACTGACTAAACTGGAACATGGTGACATTGATATTGCGCTTTTAGGGTCGTTTGAACCCTTAGCCTTACCAGCCATTCATGCGGTTCAGTTGGGCAGTCGGCCGTTCAGTGTGATTGTGAGCCCCAAACACCACTTGGCACACCGTCAAAGTGTTAGTTTTAAAGAATTAGGTGACGAGAAATTTATCGGTTTGACCGGTAAATATGTCCATCCCGGCGCGTTCAATGAATTTTGTCACGCGGCGGGGGTCGCCCCTAAAATCATTTATAATACGCCTGATATTTCTTGGGCGAAAGGACTAGTAAAGGCTAATTTAGGAATTAGCCTTTTAGTTCGTGACATCGTTAATTCCGACGATGGTTTGATTTGCTTGGATATTAGTGATCAAGTGCCGACGAGTTTTAACGTGTCAGTTGCGACGCGGAACGGGTATGTTTTAACGGCAACGGAGCAACAATTTATTGATAAGTTATTAACGATGCAAATTCAGCCGGAATAATTTCGGCGAATTTAACGCGGAAGGTGGTTAGAACCTTGCAAGTTAAAACCAAACATTATCCATTAGGGGTGGATTTGATAAAGTATGGTGGCTTAGTGGCCATCATCTTTATAACCGGAATTTTGTTAGCGGCTTCATACTTGCGCCAATACCCTGCATTACTTTCGATGGCGTTACTCTCATTTGTGTTTGGGCTGCAACATGCGTTTGATATTGATCACATTACAGCGATTGATAATATTACGCGTAAGATGATTAATGAAGGCCGTAATACGCATGGTGTGGGGTTTTGTTTTTCATTAGGGCATTCATTAGTCGTTAATTTGATGGCATTAGTGACGATTTTCTTTGTTACTTGGTCGAAAAAAATGTTACCGGCCTTTCAAAGTATCGGTGGCATTATTGGCACGACCTTTGCCGGGGCAATGTTGATCTTACTGGCCATTATTAACTTATTCATTTTAGTTGGGATTTGGTCAGAATTTAAACATTTGGATCAACCGAATACCGATGCGGGATTTAAAAAAGGCCGCATCTATCACTTGTTTGAACGTTCTTTACATTTGATTAACCATAATTGGCAAGTGATCGGGATTGGGTTTTTATTTGGCCTGGGTTTTGATACTGCCACTCAAATTGCGGTTTTAGCGACATCGGCCGTGACTGCGAGTCAAGGGGTGCCGTGGTATGCGGTCTTATCGTTTCCATTGTTATTCACTGCGGGCATGTGCTTACTAGATACGGGTGATGGGATTTTTATGAGCACGGCTTACAGTTGGGTCTTTGCCTCACCGTATCGTAAAGTGTATTACAACTTAGTGTTAACGGGGTTATCAGTGGCGGCGGCCTTGTTCTCCGGCATCGTCAACTTGTTGTTAGCGGCTAAACTGATTTTTGGTGTTGATAATGCCATGATGAGTTGGGTCGAAGGGTTGAACTTCACGTATTTAGGCCTCATTTTGGTGGGGTTATTCGTTGTGACGTGGAGCGTTGCGTTGATTTGTTGGCATTATTTGGGCTTGAATAAAAAAGATCAGGCTTTGAAATCAATTAAATAAGCGGGTTTTAATCATGAAGAAAGCAGTGATTTAGTTGAATATTAACGTACCGTATGGCAAAAGTGATCAATTTAAGATTACGGTTCCAGATCAGCAATTAGTCGGCGTGTTTAATCCGAATCCGGTCGATGCCGTTGATGAAAATATGGCGATTGACCAAGCGTTAAAGTCGCCTTATTTCGATGAATCATTTGACGAATTTATGGCAACTGATGAACAAGTTGTCTTTATCGTGAACGATGGGACCCGGCCAACACCGACCGCCAAAATCTTGCAGCATATTTACCCTAAAATTAAAGATAAGAATATTTATTTTATCGTCGCGACTGGGGTCCATCGCGAACCCACGCAAGAGGAATATAACTTTATTTTTGGCAAGGACATTTATGCAGATCTGGTGCAAAAACACCGGATCCACTGTCATGATTGTCACAATGATCCGATGACTTATTTGGGCGAGTCACAAAATGGCACGCCCATGTACTTGAATAAAATCGTTGCCGAAGCGCACAAAGTGGTTCCAATCAGTTCGATCGAACCACATTATTTTGCCGGCTACACCGGTGGGCGTAAATCTTTCTTACCCGGTGTGGCATCATATGACACGATTTCAAAGAATCATTATTTAGCGTTACAAGATTCGGCACGGGCATTAAAACTCGATGGTAATCCAGTCCATGAAGATATGATGGATGCGATGAAGGTCCTGAGTGGCATCAATATTTTTGCCATTGAAATGGTACTAGATAGTCATCATGATATTTATGCCGTCACGGCGGGGGACTTAACGAAGTCGTTTTATGCGGGCATCGATAAAGCGAAAGAAGTTTATGGCGTCATGATTCCCAAGAAAGCTGATATTGTCATTTCGACGGCACCATATCCGATGGATGTCGATTTGTATCAGTCACAAAAGGCCCTTGATAACGGGAAGTTAGCATTGAATCAAGACGGAATTTTGATTTTGGTGGCGAAGTGTCGAACGGGGATTGGACCGAAGCCATTTTACGACTTATTAAGTTCTGAAAAAGAACCGGCGGCTGTGTTGGATAAGATTCATCACAGTTGGAAGCTGGGCTACCACAAGGCGGCCAAGATGGCGCAAATTGACACTTGGGCGCAAACCTGGGCGGTGTCAGACCTAACTGATGAAGAAATGCGCAATGTCCACTTTAAACCGTACCACGATTTGAAGGTGGCCTTAGCGGATGCCTTAGCCGAAAAAGGGTCCGATGCATCGGTGATCGTCTTGCCGGCTGGCTCGATGACGGTGCCAGAAGTTCAAGCGTAAGTTAGGAGGAATTCGATGGATAAAAAGGCCTTAGCCCAACTGTTACAACAAGTGGCTAGTCAAAACCTATCCGTTGAAGCGGCGCTTGCCAAACTCGACACGCCGCAAACAGCCGACTTAGGTTTTGCTAAAGTTGATTTAGCACGTCAGCAGCGGACTGGCTATCCAGAAACGATTTTTGGTGCGGGGAAAACGGCGCGTCAAATTATTGCCATTATCCAAACCATGCAACAAGAATCTCCGTATGTGCTTTGCACGCGCGTGGACGCTGAAAAAGCCGCCGCGGTGCAAGCTGAAGTTCCGGCCGCACAGTATGATGTGACGGCGCGTTGTTTAGTGGTTGGCCAGCGGGCCACACCCAAGACTGACCAAACGATCGCGATCGTCACGGCAGGAACGTCTGATTTACCCGTCGCTGAAGAGGCGGCCTTAACGGCTGAAGTATTTGGTAATCATGTGACCCGGGTCTTTGATGTTGGTGTCGCCGGGATTCAACGACTATTTGACCAATTAGATGTCATTCGAGCCGCGCAAGTTGTCATCGTCGTGGCTGGCATGGAAGGGGCCTTAGCGAGCGTTGTCGGTGGTTTGGTTGATAAACCAGTTATTGCACTACCAACGAGTGTGGGCTATGGGAGTAGTTTTCAAGGCCTCAGTGCGTTACTCACGATGTTAAATAGCTGTGCTGAAGGCGTGAGTGTCGTCAATATTGACAATGGCTTTGGTGCTGGCTACTGTGCTAGTGTCATTAATCAGTTAGGGGTGTCGTAATGCGTGGATTGTATTTAGAACCATTCTCTGGCATTAGTGGGGATATGTTGATTGGAGCGCTGTTGGACTTAGGACTCGACTTTGACCAGTTCAAAGCTGAACTAGCCAAGCTCAATGTGACGGGCTATCACTTAGTGGCCGAAAAGACGGCGGCAAGTAATATTTATGGCACGAGTTTTGATGTCTTGTTGGACCAAGGGACTAAAGATACTGGTTTTCATGAAGCACATCAGCATGACCATCACCACCATGCCCGGCATTTGAGCGATATTTTAGCCTTGATCGATGCGAGTGATTTGAAACCACAAGTTAAGACCAACGCCAAAGCAATCTTTAATGAGATTGGCCGTGCAGAAGGATATGTGCATCATGTGCCGATGAGTGAGGTCCATTTTCATGAAGTTGGGGCGTTGGATTCGATTGTGGATATTGTCGGTTGCTGTGTGGCGATTGACTTATTAGGAATTGAAACGATTAAGAGTGCACCGCTAAGCGATGGTCAAGGGTTCATTAATGTGGCCCATGGTCAAATGCCCGTGCCGGTCCCAGCCGTTGCCCAAATGCTCGTCGATAGCCAAGTGCCATTTAAACAACGTGAAGATGTGCAGACGGAATTAGTGACCCCAACTGGCATGGGATTCGTGAAAACGATGGTGTCAGAATTTGGTCGTTTGACGACGGCTAATCATATTAAAAAAGTCGGCTATGGCTTTGGTAAACGGCAAACGGGCAGTTTTAATGCGTTGCGCGTGATGTTGTTTGAAAATGCGGTGAGTAGTCAAACCGTAAGGACCACCAATGACCAAGTCACCTTGATAGAAACTAACTTGGATAATCAAACGGGCGAAGGGTTAGGCTTTGCCATGCAACAGCTATTAGCTGCTGGTGCATTAGATGTATTTTTGACCCCGATTCAAATGAAAAAGAATCGTCCAGCGCAGAAACTCTCAGTGTTAGTTACGCCAAGTCAAGTCGATGCGATGGCCCAAAAGTTGTTCCAGTTAACGACGGCTAAAGGCTTACGTTATCAAACACTAAATCGTAAAATTATGCAACGCCATTTTGAAACGATTGCGACGGCTTATGGCCCATTAAAAATCAAAATTGCCCAATATGGTGCGGTCATCAAACGCACGCCTGAATATGACGATTGTGCGCAAATTGCCAGTCAACGAGGGTTAAGTTTAGAAGCTGTCTACCGAACCGTCCAACAAGCGATTCAGCAACATTTTGAGGAGGAAATCAAATGAATCAACAAACTGAACGTTTAATGAAAAATCTTAAAGGCATGCAGTCAGCCGTCGTCGGTTTTTCTGGTGGGATTGATAGTACGTTGGTTTTAAACACTGCTTTATCGGTATTGGGCCGTGAAAATGTTTTAGCGGTCGTCGCCAATTCTGAATTGTTTAGTGATGATGAATTTAATGCCGCCGTTAAGTTAGCACAGTCAATGGGTGCCAATGTTGAAACCACGACGATTGATTATTTAAGTGAACCCCATGTTAAACATAACACGTCTGATAGTTGGTATTATGCCAAGCAGTTATTTTATCAACGCTTAGAATTGATTCGCCAACAACATGACTTTCATGTCGTTTTAGATGGGATGATCATGGATGATTTAAACGACTATCGCCCTGGGATGAAGGCACGTGATGAAGCTGGCGCCAAGAGTCCACTCGAGATGGCTGGTTTTTATAAGACCGATGTCCGCAATTTAGCTCATGAACAAGGGCTGACGAATTGGAGTAAAGTGCCTTCATGCAGCATTGCGTCACGTTTTCCATACAATACAACGTTAACGTCAGCGATGCTAACGCGAGTGTTAAAGGCGGAAAAATATTTGCGGACCCAAGGATTCCCAGTAGTCCGGGTTCGCTCGACTGGTGAAACGGCGCGGATTGAAGTGCCAAGTGATCAAATCGATGACTTAATGGTCCAACGTGAAGCCGTTAACCATGAACTTAAAGCGCTTGGCTTCGACTTTGTCTCAATTGATTTAGGTGGTTTTGTGAGTGGTCATATGAACAGTCAGTTGTCGGCGGCACAATTAGCGCAATTTGCTTAAGTGTTCGTGGTGGTTGTCGCTTCCGGTCAGCCGTAATTTCAGTCGCTGTGGCGACCGGTGCGAGCCTGAAGAGCGGTCTCGCACCTCACTTTGAAGCTCGGCCAAGACCGCCAATCTTCAAAGCTGTCGGTGGTGTAAGTTCGGCCAAAGTCGCCGAACTAACGCCACTGACACGGCGACTGCCATTACGGCTGACCTTCAGCTAAGTTAGCTTACTTAAATGATTTGCCAAACAGGTTAAAAAATTTGATTAAAAACAGACGTAAAGCCCGAGTTAGCTTTACGTCTGTTTTTTCTATTAGCCTTACATAAAATAAAACAAGTAGTTGCATTGGAGAATTGAAAATCATGGCATTTGAATAGGTGTAAGTCGTGCTTCATTTCGCCAATCAAAGCTATTCATAGCAATAAAATCAAATTCAGGTGGCGCTGGTTAGTGATGGAATTAGCCGCGACAGTGGTGTTGAGTCGGAGTGGACTTGTCCGACTTTATACCACGAGGCACTTGGGAGATTTGCGGGTTGGGCAAAGCTTCCAGGTGAGGTTCAAGACGTTCTTCAGGCTTGGACCGGTCTCCGCAGCTAATGGAATGACTAACCAGCGCCACCGGCAACAGTGTGTGCAAGCTAGCCCTTCAAAGTCGCATGCATAATCGTCAATAGTTGCAACTGTGCGGGAGTCAAGATGTGTGACGTCCGATAAACAATGCTCGTGATAAATTCCGGTTGCTCTTCATCCATGAGTTCTAAGCGCACGACCTCATCTTGATGATCGGTGATGTCAGTTAAATAAGTGATACCCACATTTTGAGCGACTAATTTCATGATGATGTGGGTATCGTTGGAGCGAAAGACCACGTCGGGGCGAAAGTGATTGCGCCGCGTGAGTTTATTAAAAGCTTGATTATGGACGAAGCTGCTTTCAAATAAAACGAACTCGTCATGGCGTAGTTCACTAAAGAAAACCCGTTTGCGGTCCGCTAATGGATGATCCTTACTAACATAAATATAAAACGGGTGACGATCAAACTCATCGGCAATCAAATTGGCATAGGATAGGGGTTCGATCGAACCAAGTAGTGCCATGTCCATTTTACCGGCTAGTAACGCTTTGCGCAGTTCAACTGAGCCACCCTCCATCGTCACAATATTACGTAATAGTCGCTTAGCCTTGAGCTGGGCGGCTATTTTTGGAAAATAATAGTTTTCAATAATTGGTGGTAAGCCTAACGTGATTTGATTTTGAACGAGATTTTGAATTTCTTGATGGGCAATATCCAGTTCACGCAAAATACGGGTGGCATGTTCGGCAAGTTGTTCACCGCTAGGGGTGATGGTTAACGAGTGGTGTACGCGGTCGCGAATGACCAGCCGAGCGTTGAATTCGGACTCTAATCGTTGGATGGCGGTGGTAATCGTTGGTTGGCGGACATCAAAAATTTCAGCAACTTTTGAAAAGTTTTTTGAAATAATTAATTGTTGAAAATATGCTAAGTCTTTTGTATTCATTTTTTCTCCTGTTATATCAGCGTTTGTAACGATATTATAAAATATTTTGATAACAAACTTCAAGTTTGACTATAATATTTTAGGCGGTTTACAGTGTTACTTGTAAATTGATAAGCGCAGATTGTTGACCAACCGTAACCGTGTCCGTTAACCTGTTACGCGTAGTTTATTACTTGGTTAATTCAACTGCCTAATTAAATGGAGGAACTAAACATGACACAAACTGCAGATCGCATTTTAAATAACCCATTTTTGAATAAAGGGACCGCGTTCACGAAAGAAGAACGCCAAGCACTTGGTTTGACTGGAACCTTACCTAGTCAAGTCCAAACCATCGATGAACAAACCACCCAAGCTTATGCACAATTCCAAAGCAAAGCGACGCGGTTGGAAAAACGGATTTTCTTAATGAACTTATTCAATGAAAATCGGACGTTGTTTTACCACTTGATGGATGAACATGTCGTTGAATTCATGCCAATCGTTTATGATCCAGTGGTTGCTGATTCAATCGAACAATATAATGAATTATTCTTAGACCCACAAAATGCGGCCTTTGTATCAGTCGATGCACCAGAAGACGTTGAAGCAACTTTAAAGAATGCTGCTGAAGGTCGTGACATTCGCTTAGTCGTTGTTACTGATGCAGAAGGCATCTTAGGTATGGGCGACTGGGGTGTCAACGGGGTTGATATCGCGGTTGGTAAATTGATGGTGTACACCGCTGCTGCTGGGATCGACCCATCACAAGTGTTACCTGTCAGCATCGATGCTGGGACCAATAATCAAAAATTATTAGATGACCCATTGTACTTAGGTAACCGTCACAAGCGGATCGCTGGTGATCAATACTACGATGTTATCGACAAGTTTGTTCAAGCTGAACAAAAGTTATTCCCAGAATCATTATTACATTGGGAAGACTTTGGCCGCGCTAATGCACAAGTCATCTTAGACAAGTACAAGGACAAAATCGCGACCTTTAACGATGATATCCAAGGCACTGGGATGGTTGTGTTAGCTGGTATCTTAGGCGCCTTAAACATCTCTAAGGAAAGTATCAAAGACCAAAAGATCTTATCATTTGGTGCTGGTACTGCTGGGATGGGAATTGCCAACCAAATCATGGATGAATTAATGCAAGCTGGTTTGACCGAAGCCGAAGCCAAGCAACATTTCTACGCTGTCGACAAGCAAGGGTTGTTATTCGATGATACCGAAGACTTAACACCAGCGCAAAAAGCCTTTACGCGGCAGCGGAGCGAATTCAGCAATGCGGATGAATTAACGAACTTAGAAGCCGTTGTTAAAGCGGTTCATCCAACGGTCATGATTGGGACATCAACCCAACCTGGGACCTTTACTGAAAGCATTATTAAGGAAATGGCTGCGCATACTGAACGGCCAATCATCTTCCCATTATCAAATCCAACCAAATTAGCTGAAGCTAAGGCTGAAGATTTGATCAAGTGGACCGATGGCCGGGCCTTAGTTGCGACTGGGATTCCTGCTGATGATGTTGAATACAAGGGTGTCACTTACCAAATCGGTCAAGGGAACAATGCCTTGATGTACCCTGGGTTAGGTTTTGGTTTGATTGCGTCAACTGCCAAAGTCTTGAACAGTGAAACGTTATCCGCTGCTTGCCATGCATTAGGTGGCATCGTTGATACAAGCAAGCCTGGGGCGGCCGTCTTACCACCAGTGGCTAAGATTACTGAATTTTCACAAACGTTAGCTGAAGTTGTGGCCCAAAGTGTCCTCGACCAAAAGCTGAACAAAGAACCTATCACGGATGCGAAACAAGCGGTAGCAGACATGAAATGGGTCCCAGAATACCAAACGATCAAGTAGTGGTCGCATAAGAGAAAAAGAGCTTGCGGGTCGGTCGGCATAACTGACCTAGCAACATAAGAGAGAAAAAATTGTAGGAAGTGGAGACAAACTCATGGCTGTTTTATGGAATTCGATCCAAAGCGTCCTCGTGGTCGTTTTGATTATGATTTTAGGATATGTGTTACGCCGAGCCGGTTGGTTCGATGATAAATTCGGGGGGACCATCTCTAAGTTTATTAAGAATATTGCCTTACCAGCGTCAATCTTCGTGTCAGTGCTTAGTCGATTGACTCGGGGCCAACTAGCGTCGTTTTCAGGTTACTTGGCTTACGCCTTCTTGGCGGTCATCATTGGTTATTTGATTGCCTTTGCCTTAGTTAAGATCATGCATATCAAACCAGGGCGTAAAGGGATCTTTATTAACGCGATGGTCAACGCCAACACGATTTTCATTGGGTTACCTTTGAATATTGCGTTGTTCGGTGAAAATAGTATGACGTACTTCTTGGTCTACTATATCGTCAATACCGTTTCAACTTGGGCATTTGGGGTCTTCTTGATTTCAAATGATGATCCAACTAAGCCGAAGGAAAAGACGCATAATAAGATTGATTGGAAGAAAGTTATCCCAATGCCGCTAGTTGGGTTCTTGGTTGCGTTGGTCTTCTTGCTGTTAAACATTCCAATCTTGAAAATCAGCTTCGTCAATTCAACATTGACTTATGTTGGTAACTTAGTGACCCCATTATCCTTGATTTATATTGGGATCGTCTTAGCCGATGCTGGCTTGAAGAGTATTCGTTTTGATCGTGATACGATCGTGGCCTTACTTGGTCGGTTTGTCTTGTCGCCAGTTATCATGATTGCAGTCTTGATGGTTGCGGGTAACCTCGGCGCTAGCTTCCCAACCATGGCGTCACAAACCTTGATCGTACAATCGGCAACGCCAATGTTAGCCGTCTTACCAATCTTGGCGAATGAATCACATGGGGACGTGGAATATGCCACTAATGTGGTCACCACTAGTACCGTCTTGTTCATCGTGGTCGTACCGATCTTGATGTCATTGATTCAATTTATCTAATAAATTAAAAAGAAATTAAAAGGATGTTGACTGTGATGGTCAGCATCTTTTTTTTGTGGTCGATTAATGCAGGAATGAGTAATCTTTGGTTGAAATGACTAATGGTGATGAAACCGCTTATTATCAGCTTTTTACCATTAAAAAATGAAAATAATATCGGTATTTACTTGACTATTTAGGTGAAAATCAATAAAATTAACAACATTGTATTAATAAGAATTTAATTAGGAGGCATTTATTAAATGAAAGAATCACGGCGGTTATTGGTGAAAAAGCCCGTCAATCCAGCGAACTTTAATCGTGGCGGTCTAGCCAAGACGCTCGATGCCTTCAGTTTAACGATGATGGGGGTCGGCGCGATTGTCGGCTCTGGGATCTTCATCATGCCCGGCATTATTGCCGCTAAGTATGCTGGCCCAGCGGCAATGCTCTCATTTGTGATTGCAGCGGTGGTTTGTTCCTTAGCAGCGTTATGTTATGCCGAATTCTCATCAACGATTCCGTTGGCTGGGAGTGCCTATACGTATGTTTACACGGTCTTTGGTGAATTTTTGGCCTGGATCTTGGGCTGGGCGTTAATTTCAGAATATCTCTTTTCAGTGTCGTCGGTGGCCGTTAGTTGGTCGTCATATTTCCAAAATTTATTAAGTGGTTTTGGTATCAAATTGCCAGCCTTCTTATCGGCAGCCGCTGGGACGGCGGGAGCGCCACATGCGGGTTTTAACTTGATTGCCTTTATTGTGGTTTTAGCCATTTCATTGTTATTGGTAGGTGGCTTACAAGAATCAACGCGGGTTAATTCGATTATGGTCGTGGTCAAGATTTTGGTCATTGCGCTATTTATCGGCGTGGCGATTTTCTTTGTCAAGCCCGCTAATTTCCATCCGTTTATGCCACATGGTGTTTCAGGACTGTTTAAAGGGGCATCGTTAGCCTTTTATGCGTATATTGGGTTTGATGCCGTTTCAACTGCCTCTGAAGAAGTCAAAAATCCTAAACATGATATGCCGATTGGGATTATTGGCTCGTTGATCGTGGCTTCAGTGCTTTACATTGCGATGTCAATTGTCTTAGTCGGGGTCGTGCATTATACCAAGTTAAACGTTGGTGACCCAGTGGCGTATGCCTTAGGCGTTATTCATCAAAATTGGGCTGCTGGGATCGTCTCACTAGGGGCCGTCGTTGGGATGACGACAGTGTTAATCGTGATGCTTTACGGTGGGACACGGCTGCTATTTGCCATTAGTCGTGATGGGTTATTGCCCAAGACTTTCCAAAGCTTAAATCCACGCACTAAAGTGCCAGTTAAGAGTACTTGGATCTTTGGGGTAATTGCCAGCTTCTTTGCGGCGGTGATTCCATTGGATAAAATTGCGGAGTTAGTTAATATTGGGACGTTGTTTGCATTTGCGATGGTGTCAATTGGGGTCATCTTCTTGCGTAAACATGAAACGTTACAACAAATTGAAAGCTCATTTAAAGTACCGTTTTATCCGGTGTTACCAATCGTGTCATTTTTAGCTTGCATCTACTTGATGATCAACTTACAGGCATTCACTTGGGAAATGTTTGCGATTTGGGTCGTGATTGGGATTATCATTTACTTCATTTATGGTTATCACCATTCTAAGGTACGCGCTAATATTGAAGCTCACGAAACAAAATAATTTTTTACGCCTCCGACGGTTGTGGGGGCGTTTTTTTGATAAAATGGACAGTGAACTAACCGTGATACAGTCGGCTACTGTTGTTGGGGTTAGCGGGTGATCGTGAACTCGGCTGGTCCTGATCACTAATACGGCAACCTCGGCCGTAAAAAATCAGAGAGGAAGTCAAGCTTATGAAGCGTAAGTCCAACGCTTATCAAATCAGTGTCCTCGCAGTTTTGACTGCGATTGTTATCGTGCAAAATTTTGTGCCGTTATTTGGCTACATTCCTTTACCGGGATTAAGTATTACGACGATTCACATTACAGTCATCATCGCGGCGGTCATTTTAGGGCCGCGCGATGGGGCGATTATTGGTGGGGTCTGGGGCTTAATTGACTGGATTCGGGCCTTTACAGCGCCGACCAGTCCATTAGCACCAATCGTTTTCACGAATCCTTTAGTGTCAGTGTTACCACGGATCCTAGTGGGGGTCGTTGCTGGGGTAATCTTCATGCATTGGGCCAAACGACCACATCCAACGGTTGGGATGGTCATCGCAGCGGTCGTCGGGTCATTAGTGAACACGGTTTTAGTCTTAGGCTTAATCGGCATACTATATAGCCACGCCGCGGCGGGTTTTTATCAAATCGATATTTCAAAATTAATGCCATACTTATTAACGATTGTCGGTACCAATGGGATTCCAGAAGCCATTTTGGCCGGGATTTTAACCCCATTGATTGCGACACCGTTACTACGGTTTAAAAAGCGGCATTGAGAACGATTAAAAAGGCATCGACGCCATTGAAACGCGTCGATGCCTTTTGTGCTAGTTAACTGCAGTGACTTTCTTTTGACTCACAATCACCTTGTTGTGATATTTATCCACGATCTCTGGGTCCGTACTGGTGAATTCTACGAGATAAGAGTTCGTGTAGGCCTTCGCAATGGTACCCGTAAAGGTCTGTCCTTCGAGCTTAAATGATACCGTACTCCCAATATCCATTTGATGGCCTCTTCTCTAAATAATGTTGTTAATATAGCACGGATTGGCAAAATGTCAACTAACAAACGGGTTTTGCTGCAATTGAGGGCTTGAAAGTTAGTGACTTTGACTATTTTGAGAATAAAAGTTGAGTTTGATTGAATTTTCACTTATCGCTTGATATGATTAAGATGATTTTAAATGGTTCCGCTTACTTAAACGAACCAAACAGTTAATTAAAGGAGGGATTACCATGAATTTCGGCTTGAGTATTTTATCTTTAGCCCGCTTTCAATTTGCGATGACGACGGTCTTTCATTTCTTCTTCGTGCCATTATCAATCGGGTTAGCGTTGATCGTTGCGATTATGGAAACAATTTATGTTGTCAAAAAAGATCAACTATATAAGCATATGGCACAATTTTGGGGCCGGATCTTCTTACTTAGTTTTGCAGTGGGGGTCGTGACTGGGATTATTCAAGAATTCCAATTCGGCATGAATTGGTCGGATTATTCACGGTTTATGGGTGACATTTTTGGAGCGCCGCTAGCAATTGAAGCGTTGGTTGCGTTCTTTATGGAATCCACATTTATTGGATTATGGATGTTTGGCTGGGACCGGTTTAGTGCTGGCATTCACTGTGCATTCATTTGGTTGACCTCAATTGGGACCATGATTTCTGCGATGTGGATTTTAGCCGCAAACAGTTTCATGCAAAATCCAGTTGGGTTTATGATCAACGCTAAGACTGGGCGCGCGCAAATGACCAGTTTTGGCGCGGTCGTTAAGAATCCACAGTTATGGTACGAATTACCACATGTCTTGTTCGGGGCGTTTGTGACCGGCTCGTTTGTGGTTGCTGGGATGGCGGCCTTTGCGTTGCTTAAGAAACGCAATGTTGACTTTTTCCGTAAATCCATCAAAGTCAGCTTGATCGTGGGCTTGATTGCCACGATCGGTGTCGTTGGCATGGGGGACTTACAGACGCGTTATATCATTAAAGAACAACCAATGAAGTTTGCGGCGACTGAAGGGCTATACAAAGACTCAGGGTCACCGGCGGCTTGGTCGATTTTGGAAAGCCAAAACACCAAGCAACACAAATCTAATTGGTCAATTGATGTGCCATACGTTTTGGATATTTTGAGTTATCACAAATTATCTGGGAACGTTAAGGGTCAAAATAAGTTGAACAAGGAACTACATGCGAAGTACGACAAGAAGTTTGGGAAAGATATGAATTACTATGTCCCAGGTAAGACGTTGTACTGGAGCTTCCGGGTCATGGCGATTTCAGGTGGGTTATTTGCCTTGATTGCCATTATTGGGCTGTTCTTTAACCGTGCTGGCTCTGACCTGATCATGCGGCAACGGTGGTTCTTATGGGTTCTTGCGATTTGTACGTTCTTACCATTTGCGGCCAATACGGCGGGCTGGTTCATTACGGAATTAGGTCGTTACCCATGGGTCGTTTACGGGTTATTAACGATTGCTGATGCGGTGTCACCGAATGTTAGTGTTGCCTCGTTATTGACTTCAAATATCGTGTACTTCTGCTTGTTCAGTGGTTTAGGCATCGTCATGATCGTCTTATCACGGCGGACCTTACGCCAAGGCCCCGATGACTTATTGAAAGCCACCGACGATGCACCATATGACCCATATGGTAAGGGGGCGTTCAGTCATGAGTAACTTACAATTCTTATGGTTTATTTTAGTTGGGGTCTTATTTAGTGGTTTCTTCTTCCTTGAAGGGTTTGACTTTGGGGTCGGGATGTCAATCAAGAGCTTAGCCCAAAACCGTGCCGAACGGGATGTGGTTATTCATACGATTGGTCCGCATTGGGATGCCAATGAAGTTTGGTTGATTACAGCTGGTGGCGCGATGTTTGCGTCATTTCCAATGTGGTATGCATCCTTGTTTTCAGGCTTCTATTTGATTTTGCTGTTGATTTTGGTCGCTTTGATTATGCGGGGCGTTTCCTTTGAATTTCGGAGCCGGATGGAAACGGATGCCGGTCGCAATTTCTGGGAATGGGCGGCTGCATTAGGCAGTTTCTTTGCGGCCTTCCTATTTGGGATGATGTTTACCGCGTTGGTTAAAGGGATGCCGATCAATGCGCATGGTGATATGACCGCACACTTTACCGACTATGTTAACTTGTTTTCAATCGTCGGCGGGGTCGCCGTTAGCTTACTATGCTACTTACATGGGTTGAACTTTATTCGGCTAAAGACGACGGGGACGTTGCGTGAACGCGCTTTGAAGTGGGCGAAACCATTGTATTGGGTTTTGTTTGCTGGTGAAGTTGTCTTTGCCATCCTATTGTTCTTTAACACCGATTTCTTCACGAAGAAGCCAGTTTCGACGTTGATTTTAGTCGTGGCCTTAGTGGTATTAACGGTGTTGGCAACCTGGGGTGTTTATGGCAATCATGAATGGTTATCCTTTGTCAGCAGCGGGTTATCATTGATCGATGTGGTGGTCTTGTTATTCAACGGCCTATTCCCACGGGTAATGGTCGCTAACAACGCTGCTAACAGTATCTTGATCAAGGATGCGTCCAACTCGCCATATACGCTACATTTGATGACGGTCATCTCATTGTCGGTCTTGCCGATTATGTTGATTTACTTCATTTGGAGTTATTGGGTCTTTTATAAACGGCTCGCTAGTTAAGAGTGTGAAGGCGGGCGGGAGTTTCTGAGCATTAGCCTAGCTAGTCAATTAGTCGGTGATTTTCCGACTGGTTGGCTAGCGTAGCTAAGCGGAGGAAACTGCCCGACTGAACACGTTTCGGCTCGCAAGCAAAAGCGCCAAACTCAAATGTGTTTCCGCCATACTAAGATTAGTTAACGTGGTACAATTTAGTTGAATAGCACGAATAGGGTCGTGACTTGGCCAGGTGCCAGGTCGCGGCCCTTTGTGATTTTAGCGGGGAAGTGATGTGAATGTTTGATCCAGCTTTATTCAAATTACCAGGAATGCGCCGATTAACCGTGATTTTAGCGCTATTAGCGGTGATTGAAGGAATTTGTATTATTATTCAAGCCCAATTTATGTCGGTCGCAATCGTTGGTTTATGGCACTTAAAGGCATTAGGCACCGTGTTACAGCCGATGCTGATTTTTGCGATTGCGTGGACGATGCGGCAATTACTAGTGGTAGTCAAAAATAAGTTGATGTATCCGGTTGTTGAAAAAACCACGGGTGATTTGCGGCGGCAAGTCATGCAAAAACTTTACGACTTAGGACCTAGTTATGTGGCAAAAACGGGGACCGGTAATGTGGTGACAACGGCATTAGAGGGCATTGATAAAGTTCAAACCTACCTAATGCTAGTTGTGATTAAAGTCATTGATATGATGGTGATTCCATGGGTGATCTTGATTTATATTGCCTGGTTGCGTTGGCGTGAAGCCTTGTTCTTATTAGCAATTTTTCCATTAATTATTCTATTTATGATTATCTTAGGGTATGCCGCTCAGGCTAAAGCAGATCGTCAATACGTGGGTTACCAACGGATGTCCAATCACTTTGTAGATACGTTACGGGGGTTGCCAACGTTGAAGCAATTAGGGCTTAGCAAACGTTATGCAGAGAACGTGTATCAAGTGAGTGAAGGATACCGTAAGCAGACCCTAGCGGTGATTAAGATTGCCATGCTCTCAACGTTTGCGTTAGATTTCTTTACCACGCTATCGATTGCGGTCGTTGCCGTGTTCTTAGGATTTGGCTTGATTGATGGTTCGATTACGTTATTACCAGCACTCGTGATTTTAGTGTTATCCCCAGATTATTTCTTGCCATTGCGGACGTTTGCCAGTGATTATCACGCCACGTTGAATGGGAAGAATGCCTTTGCAGCGGTCCAAAAAATGTTAGCGTTACCGATAGCAACTGACCGTGACCAATTAGGCGATCAACCACTTGCTTGGCAAGCGGATAGTACGCTGAGTTTGCAACAAGTTGCCTTTAGTTATGACGACGCGCAACCAGCGTTAAGTCAATTAAATATTCAAGCACATGGTTATCAACGGATTGGGATTATTGGCGCGTCAGGGTCTGGTAAATCAACATTAATCAATCTACTCGGGGGCTTTTTGACGCCGACAGCTGGTCATGGCACGATTAAAGTGAATGGCCAAACCGTGACACATTTAAACCAAACGGCTTGGCAACAAAGTTTCTTTTATATTCCACAAAATCCGTATTTGTTCCATGCCACGTTAGCGGAGAATATCGCGTTTTACCAACCGGATGCAGGGCTCAGTGCGATTGGCGCTGCGGCGGATAAGGCTGGGCTCACGGCTTGGATCAAAACGTTACCAGATGGATTGAATACGGCAATTGGGGAAGGTTCCCGTGGTGTCAGTGGTGGTCAAGCACAACGGATTGCGTTAGCGCGGGCTTTTCTAGATAAGTCACGTAAAATCTTGTTATTTGATGAACCAACGGCGCATTTGGATATTGAAACAGAAGCAGCCCTTAAACAAACGATTTTACCAGTGCTTGATGATCACTTGGTCTTCTTTGCGACGCACCGGTTGCATTGGATCAATCAGATGGATTATGTCTTAGTGGTCGACCATGGTCAAATCGTCGAACAAGGGACGCCAACTGAATTAACGGCCCATGACGGGGCATATGTCCAGTTGCGTAATGAAATGGGTGGTGGCAAATAAGATGAAAGACTTTTTTGCAACGTTTAAACACGATACTTGGGTGATGCCTTATCTACGGAAGTATAAAAAATTATTGGCTTTGACGCTATTTCTAGGGCTGATGACCTTTTTCTGTGGATCGGCCTTGATGTTTAACTCTGGCTATTTGATCAGTAAAGCGGCGCGGCATCCTTATAATATTTTGATGATTTATGTGCCAATCGTTTTGACCCGGGCCTTTGGGATTGGTCGGCCGGCTTTTCGTTATGCGGAACGGATCACGAGTCATAATTGGGTATTACGAATTGTCTCTGATTTTCGGAAGAAATTGTATCAAGCCGTGGAAAAACAAGCCGTGGCGATTCGACAAAACTTTCAAACGGGTGATGTGTTGAGCTTGTTAGCGGATGACATCGACCATATTGAAAATCTCTATTTGCGAACGGTATTCCCGACGGTGATTGCCCTCATGATGTACGTCTTAATCGTGATTGCGCTCGGTTATTTCAGCTGGTGGTTTGGGTTACTCATGCTCTTATTACTAGGGTTAATTGTGATCGTGATGCCACTGTTGTCGGTCTTAGTTAATGGTGCGCGCGAAACGCAAAGTCGAGCGATTCAACAGACGTTTTATACACAGCTGACAGATGCCGTGATGGGTTTAGGCGATTGGTTGATCTCGGGTCGCCGGGCGGACTTTAATGCCCGTCAAGCGGCACCAATTGATGAAATTGCGCAATTGCGGCGGGCGGACCATCAATTTCAGTGGTGGCGTGACTTTACGATCCAATTGATTTTTGGCGTGATCTGTCTTGCCTTGATGGTTTGGAGTAGTTTTTATTGGACCAGTAATCGGGATAGTGCGAACTGGATCGCCGCATTTGTCTTGTCAGTCTTTCCGTTAGTCGATGCCTTTCAATCGGTGAGTCAAGGGGTCAGTGAATGGCCAAGCTATCAACGGTCGATCGTCCGGGTCAATGACTTGGATACGGCGCCGGTTGATGACCACGATCAAACGATTTTAACGGAACCCTTCAGCGTGTTGCGGGTTGGCCAGATCGATTTTAGGTATCCAGCGGGCCAACGGCAAATCTTTAATCAATTGAGTTTGACGTTAAAAGCCGGTGAAAAATTGGCCTTACTTGGGCCTTCAGGGACCGGGAAAAGTACGTTGCTCAAATTAATTTTAGGTGATTTGCAACCAGATGCCGGGACGATTCAGTTAAACGATGTGCCAATCGCACATCTGCAAAATGAACGTGCCCAACTCTTCGGGGTGTTAGATCAGCAGCCCTATTTGTTTAATACCACGATTATGAATAACGTGCGCATGGGGAATCTACAAGCGACTGATGACCAAGTTAAGGCGGCGTTAGAGGCGGTCGAACTAGCACCAATGATTGACGCGTTACCAGATGGTTATGACACGATGGTGGCAGAAGGCGGGGCGCGTTTTTCCGGTGGTGAACGCCAACGGTTAGCGTTAGCACGCATTTTATTACAAGACGCGCCGATTATTATTTTGGATGAACCGACTGTTAGCTTGGATCCGATTACCGAAGCCCATTTGTTGGCAACCGTATTTCGGGTCTTGCATGATAAAACGATTCTTTGGGTCACGCATCATTTGGCTGGGATCAACTATGTTGATCAAGTACGGTTCTTAGAAGATGGTCAGTTTGATATGGCGGGGACGCCGCAAGAATTGTATGCGACCGCACCACGTTTCAAACGACTGTATGATTTAGACCAAGGTCGCGATTAATGCAAAGAAAGCGTCTGGAACAAAGCTTTTAGATACTGATTAGTTGTCGCTTCCGGTCAGCAGCAATGCCAGTCGCAGTGGCGACCGGTTCGAGCCAAACAGCGGTCTCAAACCTCACTTTGAAGCTTGGCCCAACCCGCGAATCTTCAAAGATGTCGGTGGTGTAAATGTCGGAACATCACCGGCATTTACACCACTTACACGGCGACTGCCATTACTACTGACCTCCAGCTAAATGATGATTATCATTCAGACACAATAAAGGCCTCACCACTAGCATAGAATAGTGGTGAGGCCTTAGTTGTACTGTTCAAATCATAAGTGTCATTAAGCACTGACATCTCGGTACACGAAACACTTTAACTTGCTGGAGGACAACATTCGAAGGGTTTTGCTAATGATTGCGAATCAAGAGTTGCGTGACCAGCTGGCGTAAGGTTTGTTGGGTGGGCCCTGCTGGTAATTGATTGATTAAGCTTAATGCTTGTTGCGTGTAGTCGGTGGCGAGTTGTTGGGCTTTGGTGACACCGCCTAACGCCACGACTTGATCGCGGATCGCTAACAATTCAGTTTCAGTAATGGTCTGACCAGGCATCGGTAATTGTTTAGCTAAGGTCGGGTCAACTTGGAGGGCGAAAATCAACGGTAACGAATAGACGCCTTCGCGTAAGTCACTTAAGACGGGTTTGTGGGTCAATTGTTCGTCACCAGTGTAATCGAGAATGTCATCTAACATCTGGTAGGCAACACCTAGTTTGAGACCAATCTGTTGAGCCAAATCGATCACGGTCTGTGGCGCATGGGCGAGTTGGGCGCCTTGTTGGCAACTTAAACTAAAGAGACGCGCTGTTTTACCAGCGGCGACTTTTAAGTAATCTGATAGCGTCGTTTGGGGGTGAAAGTTATGGGCCATTTGGTCAAGTTCACCTTGCAAGATAGCCCGCATAGCGGCAACGTTACGGGTGATATCGGCGGTTGTCCGGGCCGAAGCGACCACTAAGTCAAAGTAGCAAGTAAAGAGCAAGTCGCCGGCATAAATCGCATTACGTTGACCATAATCTTGATGAATCGTTGTGACATGTCGGCGTTCAGGACTCTCGTCGATGACATCATCATGGATCAAAGTAGCGACATGTAAGAGTTCCATCGCCGCGGCACCGGCTTGTAACCGATCCGCAGCGGGATCATCGCCAAATTGACTGAATAAGTAAAAGAAACCCGGCCGCAAGAATTTACCCCCAGCTTTTAATAGTTGGTGGACGCGGGCATTGATCGCCACGTTGTCAATATGAACGTGTGCTAATAAGTAAGGCTTTAAGGCCTGTAGTTGTGTTTGTACTTGTGAATCTGGCTGCCAAATTGTTTGAATCATTCACCGTCACCCCATCAACACGTCAATATCACCCGAATACTTGCAGTGACGTGCATTCTAAAATACAATCTATTTTAAAGGTACAAATAACTATCAAGGATGTCAATCAAAAAGGGGGCGTCATTGCGTGAAACCAAAAGTTTTTTTGGAGTTCGTCGAGATCAAGTCGTTGATTGCCAGCGTCTTGCCGTTCGTACTCGGTAGTTTGTACGCAATTTATAATTATCATCAAGTGCATTTGGGGTATTTGCTCTTATTTTTCATTGCGTCATCATTATTTCACATGGCGACAAATGCTAATGATAACTATCAGGATTTTCTACACGCGCCGCGCGATGCTGATAATCAAGAATTTTTAGAAGAAACCAATGTGGTTGGGGTCAATCAGATTTCAATTGGTCAAGCACGAACGATTACGTTTAGCTTGGCGGGGGTATCGTTGATTTTAGGCCTATGGTTAGTGACCAAGACAGGCTTACCATTACTGTGGATGGGGATATATTCTTATGCAGTCGGTTATTTTTATGCCGGTGGTCCTAAGCCGATTTCGTCGGGGCCGTTTGGTGAGTTCTTTTCCGGTTTTACGATGGGCTTCATGATTTTCTGGATTTCGGTGTTTATCAATACTTATGACGTCGCAACGATCACGTGGCAATCCACAGGACAAGTATTGGTGGCTGCGGGCTTGGCTATTTTTGCGATTGCCAATATTATGTTGGCGAATAACATTTGTGACATGGATGAAGACATTGCGCTTGGCCGGCACACGATTTTGTATTATTTAGGTAAACCAGTGATGCTACAAGTCTTTGCTTGGAGTTATGTCGCGGGTTATTTATGTTTAATTGGGGCCGTGGTGATCGGGGTGTTACCACCATTAAGTTTATTAACGTTATTGAGTGCCATTCCAGTTTATCGAAATACGCGCCAATTTTTACAAAAACAAGTTAAACGCGAGACGTTCATTTTAGCCATTAAAAATGCGACGATAATTTGTTTATCCTTTGCTGTTTTTATGGGGCTGGGATTATTGTTCTAATCAAAAAAAGTCGCATCCACATGGGTGCGACTTTTTTTATGGGATGATTATTCAAATGGATAACGAAAGTCCCATTGTTGGCGGGCGGCCGTCATGATATCCATGACATCAGTTGTCTTAATTAGACTCGTGTTGGGCCGCTTGCCGGCTACCATTTGTTGCATATCGGCAATTTCATAATTCATGGCATTCGTCGTGTCACCGGCTTTAATGATTTCAGTTGTGCCATCAGCAGCCGTAAACAGCGCTTGGTCGGCACGGGGATAAGTGTCGACTGTGAAGTAACCATTTTCGTAAGCCACGATCCCTTGCTTTGGCATTTTTGCGCGGAAGGTCAAGGCGACGTTAGCTAGTTCGTCGTTAGCGTTACGCAGACTTAAAGTTTCGGCTTCATCAACGCCACTACTAAAGCGATGCATGGTCGTGCCAGTGAGATACGGCTTTGCGGTTAAGAATTCACGTACGAATGCGAGTGCATAGACGCCAATATCTAATAAGGCGCCCCCCGCTAAATCAGGATTAAAGAAACGATTAGTTGGATCAGGATCTTTGAAACTCCCGAAGCTGGCTTGGACCATCTTCAAGTCACCTAAGTGGCGTTCAACTGCAAATTCATGTAACTTTTGATACAGTGGCATGTGATATAACGTCATGGCTTCGGCTAAAACCAAGCCTTTTTCATGGGCAAGTAATTTGGCTTCATTGAGTTGGTCACTAGACATCGTAATGGCTTTTTCGCTTAACACGTGTTTGCCAGCTTCTAATGCCGGTAAAATGGTTTCAAGATGGTAGTTGTGTGGGGTCGCCACATAAACGATATCCACTTGATCATCGGCCAAAAGGTCAGCCAAGTTGCCGTAAGCTTTAGCGATGTGATGCGCTTGGGCGAATTCGTTGGCTTTGTCTTGAGATCGTGAACAAACGGCATAGATTTCACCGTCTGGTTGATTAAAATAGTTAACAAAACTATGAGCAATGTTGCCAAGGCCGACAATTGCCCACCGGTATGTTTTTGACATGTCAAAAAACCTCCTGTGTAAGTTAGTCGTAATCGCTTTTATTTTACCAGAAAAAGGTGGGGTAACCGATGATAATGGTCGTTTTATTTTGGCCTGAATCCGGGTAGAATAGAAGCAATTATACTGTGAAGTGGTTAGTGGTAGGTTGTCGCCTGCCGGTTGGGCCTGGCCGATGCTGGAACGTGGTGGCCACGATTTTGAACCCGTCACAACCCGCCGGTTTCAAAACTCGGGCTTTACCTAAGCTGGAAAAATCACCAGCTAAGGTAAACGACACCACTGAGCATCACCAGTCCCGCCCTCTCGGCTAGTAAACGAATACTTAAATAGTCTTCGTTTAAATTATCATGTTGTCTGTCGTAATAGCAAAATTTAAGAGTGGTCTAATCTAGCCGAAATCGCGGTTTGGCTCGAAAATGGCCCACAGTGTTCCAGCATTTGGCGGACCAACCGGCAGGCGGCAATACCCAACTCACTTCCCATCAAGAAAGGACTACCCAACATGGCAGCAAAAAAGCGTCGGCGTAAACGGCGAACAAAATCTGGACGATTGTTTGTTAAAAACGGTCGTTTGCAGTGGTTGAATATTTTAATCGTGTTCGTGCTCGTCGGCGGCCTCGGGTGGGTTGTGAGTACCCGTTGGACGGGATGGGTGCCTAAACAGACTGAAACACCAGTTAAGACCCATGCGGGTTTTATTAAACGCTTGGTACCGGACGCGCAAGCAATGCAAACCAAGTATCATGTACTGGCTAGTATCACGCTTAGCCAAGCTATCTTAGAATCCGATTGGGGCCAAAGTACTAACGCGACTGAGAATAATAATTTGTTCGGGGTCAAAGCTACTGAGGCTGAGCCGGGAAAAATGATGCCCACCCAAGAATATTATGATGGGGCGTATCACAATGTGAAGCGGCGATTCCGTGTCTATTCGAGCTGGCATGCGTCGATGGTGGCCCATGCTAAGCGACTTGCCAATGGGCCGGCCTGGAGTCCGAACCATTATCAAGCGGTGATTAAAGCAACCAATTACCGGACCGCCGCCCAAGCTTTAGCTAAGGCCGGCTATGCGACTGATCCAGATTATGCACAAAAATTAATTAATGTTATTCAAAAATACGATTTAGAACGGTATGATAAGAAGTAGAACATTTTTAAACGACTTAACAATTTTAGGAGGGCATTATGCGAGCACTTGAACAACGCATTTTAAAAGACGGTCGGGTTTTACCCGGTGAAGTATTGAAGGTTGATGGCTTTTTGAACCATCAAGTTGACCCAGATCTGATGTTTGCGATGGGATCAGAATTTGCGCAGTTATTCCGCGAAGCCGGTGTGACCAAAATTTTGACGGTCGAATCATCTGGGATTGCGCCCGCTGTGATGACTGGTTTACAACTACATGTACCAGTTGTTTTTGCCCGCAAGCACAAGTCAGTGACGTTGATCGATGACCTCTATACAGCGGAAGTCTATTCATATACTAAAAAAACATCGAATCATATTTCGATTTCCAAGAAATTTTTGAGTGCAGATGATAAGGTATTGTTAATCGATGACTTCTTGGCAAACGGTCAAGCGGTCCAAGGGTTATTTGATATTTGTGACGCCGCGAAGGCCACGATTGCCGGTGTCGGTATCGTGATTGAAAAAGTGTTCCAAAGTGGTCATCAATTAGTTGAAGATCGCGGTGTGCAATTGGAATCATTAGCCCAAATCACGTCATTTGATGGTGATCGGGTGCATTTCGCGTCAGAAAACGATTAAGTTTAAGTAGAAAGCGGGCGGTGCGATGCAGATTAATCCGAGCATGTTGATCTTGATTTTTACGATTAACTTTGTATACATTACGTTAAATACATTGCGTTTTTTGTTGGTCATGCGGGGGTATCGCTATTTTGCGGCCTTTACGAGTGTGATTGAAATTACGATATATGTGTTAGGTTTGTCGTTAGTATTGAACCGCTTAAATAATCCGTTAAATCTAGTTGTCTATGCACTCGGCTACGGGGTCGGGGTGTATGTCGGCATGTTGATTGAAGACAAGCTGGCTTTAGGTTACACCATGATTTCGGTCATTTTGCCAGACCCCAAGTCAGCGTTACCAGGCGTACTGCGGGCCAATGGTTTTGGCGTGACCCAACATGTGGCTTATGGCCTTGAAGGGGAACGCTTAGAACTAGAAATCTTGGCGCCACGTAAAAATGAACGGCGGCTTTATGATTTGATTAAGACGAGTGCGCCAAATGCGTTTGTGATTGCCTATGAACCACGGTATATTTCGGGTGGCTTTTGGCTCAAACGGGTCAAAAAGCGGAATGCACGGCGGCATCGCCGGGATTAAAGATTGTAATAAACCATTAAAAAGCGTGGCTAGTGCTTGCAAGCTGACGATGGTCAACGTATGATAATTAACGGATAATTAATCGTATACTCATTTAATATTTATTTTAAGAAAGTAGGGACGGATGTGGACAACTCGGTTTTAAATCCAGGAGGTACTTTAGGTATTATTGGGAATAGTACCAACGGTGTTGGATTGGTGATTGCCGCCCGCAACGCTGGCATCAATGTTGGGGTTTATGGTGACAATGAAAATACTGAGACCATGGAACTGGCAGATTTTCGCGTTGTCGGGGCCCTCAATGATCAACAACAGTTACAAAATTTTGCGGAACGTTGCGACGTGGTGACCTATGAATCTGAAACCATCGATGCAACTGTAATGGGCTTTTTAGCGGCTCATACACGTGTACCGCAAGGAACCGATGCGTTGGAAATCATGCAAGATCGTTCTTTGGAACGGGCTTTCTTCAGTCAACTTAATTTAAACGTGGCGCCATCGGCAACCATTGTTAGTTTAGATGATGTTTATCAATCAATCGGCTCAATTGGGTACCCTAGTATTTTAAAGCCGATTCAAAAGGGCTTAGGCCAAAATCGGCAGTTAGTGATCAAGACCCAAACCGATATCGTTAAAGCGGCGGATATCCTTGACTGGGGGACTTACATGTTGGAGTCTCAGATTCCATTCAAGCAAGAACTGTCAGTTATTGTGGCAAAGACCGCTGACGAAACGGAATTCTTCCCAATCGTTGAAAACCGGTATCGTCACCATGAGTTGTTAATGACGATCGTACCAGCTCAGATCGATGCGGCTGTGAATGATGAAATCTTGCGGATCACGAAAGAAATCAGTGACAACTTGACCTATACTGGGGTCTTTGAAGTCGCGTTCTTCCTAACTGAAAGTGGCAACTTATACGTCAAACGCATCGTACCAGCGATGCATCAAGCAGGGTACGTTTTTGAACGGGCCACGAATATTAGTATGGCCGAGCAACATTTGCGGGCCATTGCCGGCTTGCCATTGATGCCAGTCAAGCAGTTGTTGCCCGTCGTGGCGGTTTACTTCACGTCAGCGCAAGCTAACGTGATTCGGACCCAATGGCAAATCAAGCCCAACTGGTTCTTTAACTTCTATCATCGGACGAAACTTCAAGCGGAAAAGGCAGTGTCTGCCGGTCACGTTTTAGTTGAAGCTGATAGTGTGAAAGAAGCGCTCGAACAAATCGATGATACCAATATTTGGCATCAACAACCGGTTGACGAGCAACCAGCAGCTGAAGATACACCAACAAGCGATTAAAACTTAACCCAAAATTAGAAGAGTTTAGGTCCGTTGACCTGAACTCTTTTGTCGTTTTGAAATGGCGCTAATTTTATAGAACAAACATTCGAAAAAGTGGTAGCCAAGCCAGCAAACTAGGCTAAAATTTGCTATAATATTTGTTGACTAATTTTATGAAAAGGGTGGCGAACATTGTGTCGAAAGAAAGCCTGTTAGCAGGAATGAATGACAAGCAACAAGAAGCCGTTTTAGACACTGAAGGACCGCTACTAATCATGGCCGGTGCTGGTTCGGGGAAGACCCGGGTCTTAACCCACCGGGTAGCATACTTAATTGAAGAACAAGGGGTCAACCCTTGGAACGTGTTAGCAATTACGTTTACAAATAAAGCCGCTCGCGAAATGCGCGAACGGGTTGGTAAATTATTGGGCGAAGATGCCCGTGACGTTTGGGTCTCAACGTTCCATGCGTTGTGTGTCCGGATTTTACGGCGGGATATTGACCAGATTGGTTATAATCGGGCCTTTACGATTGCCGGGACGAGCGAACAACGGACGTTAGTTAAACGAATCCTAACCGATCAAAATATCGATTCTAAAAAGTTTGATCCGCGGTCGATTTTGTCGGCGATTTCAAACGCTAAAAATGATTTACAAACGCCCGCGATGTATAAAGAAAGCGCGGCGAGTCCCTTTGAAAAAATCGTCGGTGACGTTTATGACCAATATCAACACGAACTGGCTGCTGACCAAGCGGTGGATTTCGATGATTTGATCATGCTGACGATCCAGTTATTCAAACAACATCCTGAAACATTAGGGTGGTATCAAAATAAGTTCCACTATATTCACGTCGATGAATATCAAGATACTAATAACGCGCAATATACGTTGGTCAACATGTTAGCTGACCAATATAAGAATCTGTGTGTCGTTGGGGATGCTGACCAGTCGATCTATGGCTGGCGGGGTGCCAATATGGAAAATATCTTGAACTTTGAACAAGATTATCCAGATGCCGATACAGTCATGTTGGAACAAAACTACCGGTCGACAAAGATGATCTTATCAGCCGCTAACCAAGTGATTAACCACAATACCACGCGGCGGCCGAAGAAACTTTGGACTGAAAATGATGATGGCGACCAAATCGCCTATTACCGGGGTCAAAGTGAAAACGATGAAACCCATTACGTCATTGCCCAGATTCAAGAACAGATGCAACAAAAGCATTATAACTATGGTGATTTTGCAATCTTGTACCGGACCAACGCCCAATCCCGGGTTATGGAAGAATCACTGGTTAAAGCCAATGTGCCTTACACGATGGTCGGCGGCAATAAGTTCTATGATCGTAAAGAAATTCGCGATGTCTTGTCTTATTTGACCTTAGTTGTCAATGATCAAGATTCAATCAACTTTGAACGGGTCGTTAATGAACCGAAACGGGGTATTGGGCAAACTAGTGTTGATAAGTTGAGGGCCTTTGCCGATGAAGCGGGTTATTCCATGCTAGAAGCAGCTAGTAACGTTGATATGGCTAATGGTATCTCTACGCGGGCCAAAGGTTCGTTGGCGCAATTTGCGGCGACAATGAATGAATTACGGGCGATGCGTGAATTCTTGTCAGTCACGGATTTAACCCAAGAAATCTTAAATCGGACTGGCTATATGCAAGCCTTGAAAAATGCGAAGGCTTCTAAACCATTGGAAAGTCAGACGCGGATTGAAAATATCGAAGAATTCTTATCAGTAACGAAGCAATTCGATGACAGCTATCAACCTGAAGATGAAGAAAGTGACAAGTTTGTCGATTTCTTAGCTGACTTAGCGTTAGTTTCAGATGTGGATAATGTCGAAGAAGAACCTCAAGCCGTCACCTTAATGACATTACATGCGGCTAAGGGGCTAGAATTCCCAGTCGTCTTCATGATTGGGATGGAAGAAGGCATCTTCCCATTATCACGCGCGATGATGGACGAAGATGAACTTGAAGAAGAACGACGCTTGGCTTACGTTGGGATTACGCGAGCGGAAAAGCAATTGTACTTAACGAATGCTTATTCGCGGATGTTATACGGTCGCCGTCAAAGTAACCAAGAATCGCGCTTCGTTGCTGAAATCGATCAAAGCTTGATCCGCAACGACAATACATTAGATGGGGCCCAAAGCAGTACCCTCGATGTGCCGTTCAACACGAAAAAAGCGTTGACACCACGCTATAAGAAAAATCCAGTTGGGACGCGTGCGACCGTTAAAAAGGCCAGCGGGACTGGTGCGGATAAGAACAGCTGGCGGATTGGCGATAAAGTCAAGCATCGCAAGTGGGGCACGGGTACGGTTGTTAAAGTGACTGGTGCCGGCGAAGATGCTGAATTAGATATCGCCTTCAAGTCTGAAGGTATCAAGCGGTTATTAGCGGCATTTGCCCCCATTCAAAAGGTGCAAGACTAACGCTTAGAGGAGGCCAAAATCATGGCAACTAAACCGATTAGTGAACTAGATGCAACGGCTGCGGCAAACGAAGCAGCCAGTTTACGGCCCAAGTTGAACCAATGGCGGCGCGATTATTACGATGAAGATGCACCGAATGTAGAAGATGCGGTCTATGACCGTGAGTACGCGCGCTTAGTCGCATTGGAACAAGCCTTTCCAGCCATCGTAACGCCAGATTCACCGACCCAATTAGTTGGTGGGACGGTCAAAGCTGGGTTCACCAAGGTTCAACATCCGATTCCAATGTTGTCGTTAGGTGATGTGTTCTCACAAGCAGAACTCCAAGAATTCGATGACCGCTTGCGACAAAATGTTGATGAACCGTTTGATTATAATTGTGAGTTGAAAATTGATGGCCTAGCTTTATCGTTGCGTTATGAAAATGGCAAGTTAGTCCAAGGTTCAACGCGAGGCAATGGCTCGATTGGCGAAGATATTACTAAAAATATCATGACGATCGAATCAATCCCGCATCAACTCTCGCGACCATTGACGGTGGAAGTTCGTGGCGAATGCTATATGCCTAAAGCCGCTTTTGCCGCGTTAAATGAACGCCGCGAAGCCGCGGGCGAAAGTGTCTTTGCCAATCCGCGGAATGCCGCGGCAGGGTCGTTGCGACAACTCGATCCGAAAGTAACCGCCGAACGGCAATTAAGTACGTTTATGTATAATGTCGCGGATTACGAACCGTTAAAAGCTCGGACCCAAAGCGATATGTTGACTGAGTTCGATGACTTAGGGTTTGCCATTAATCCAGACTTTAAAGTGGCCCATTCAATGGCCGATGTCTTTAGTTATATCGATCATTATCAAAATGAACGGCCAGACTTAGCTTATGGCATCGATGGCATCGTCATCAAAGCCAATCCATTGCCACTACAACGGGACTTAGGGGCAACCGTTAAAGTTCCACGCTGGGCAATTGCCTTTAAGTTTCCACCAGACGAACAACCGACGTTATTAGAAGATGTCGAATGGACTGTCGGGCGGACCGGGGTCGTGACCCCAACGGCTGTGATGACGCCCGTGCAATTAGCTGGAACCACGGTGGCGCGCGCCTCACTGCATAATCCAGATTATGTTGCCGCTAAAGATGTGCGCATCGGCGATACGGTGCTGTTGCATAAAGCTGGCGATATCATTCCAGAAATCTCGGCGGTGGATTTGACTAAACGACCTAAAGCTGCTGAAAAGCTGGCCATTCCAACCTATTGTCCATCTTGTGGGGCACCGTTAGTGCACTTAGAAGATGAAGTGGCGCTTCGGTGTATCAATCCGAAGTGTCCGGCGCAAGTTCAAGAAGGGCTGGTCCACTTTGCCTCACGGAATGCCATGAATATTGACGGTTTGGGTCCGAAGTTGATTGCCCAATTTTATACCAATCAATTGGTCACCGATGTGGCTGATTTGTACCGCCTGACTAAGGATCAACTGTTGGCATTAGATAAAATAAAAGATAAATCTGCCGAAAATCTCTTGACAGCGATTGACCGTAGTCGCAATAATTCACTTGAACGTTTATTGTTCGGCCTTGGTATTCGGCACGTTGGCGCGAAGGTTGCGCGGTTGATTGCGCAGCATTTTGGCTCGATCGACGCCTTAATTGACGCTGATCAAGCTGAAATTGCTGCAATTGATTCCATGGGTGACATTATTGCCAATGCCGTGGTTCAATATTTTGATAGCGATGCCGTCAAAGAATTGATTGCTGAGCTTAAAGCAGTTGGCGTCAATACGACCTATCAAGGCCCTAGTGAAGCGGCAACGCTTGACAGTGACAGTTGGTTTGCTGGCAAGCGCGTCGTGTTAACTGGTAAGTTACAAAGCTTTACCCGGCCCGCGGCAACGCAGTGGTTGCAAGACCACGGTGCGACCGTGACGGGCAGTGTTTCCAAGAAAACCGATTTGGTAATTGCGGGCGCTGACGCTGGGAGTAAGTTGCAAAAAGCACAGCAGCTGGACATCACCGTTTGGGATGAAGCACGGTTCAGCACGACAATGAGGGAGGATACACAAGCGTGAATGTAAAACGCATACGCACGATTGGCTTAGTGGCAGTAGCTGCCTTAGTTTTAGCCGCCTGCGGTAATTTAAAAAATTCGTCATTTGGCTCAAGCAGTTCTAGCCAAACAACGACGACGGGGTCAAAAACGACCACCACGACGGGTTCAACTGATTCAGACTTTTATCAAGGGGTCATTAAAAATGGCCGTTATCGGACTAGCAAGTCACGTGGTGTGACGGTCTCACAAAATGATAACGTCATGAACTTGAAGAGTTTTGAAACGGGCTTATTAGATGTTTCTAAAAAAGTCTTTTCAACGAGCAAGTATGTCTATCAAGAAGGCCAATATTTGAGTACGTCGACGGTTGAAAATTGGCTAGGCCGTAAATCTAAGAGTAACCCAGAAGGACTGAACCCTAAGAGTAACGGTAAGACTGGGACGACAACTCGAAATCCAATTTACTTGCAACAATTAGAAGAACAAGATTACATGATTCAAAGTGGTAGTAAGTTAACTTTAGGTGGGGTCACGATTGGTTTAGGGATGAACTCAGTCGATTATTACACTAAGGTTGAATATGGGGCCACTTACGAGACGGATATTTCAACGACTGAATTAACCGCCCAAGGTAAAGCGATGGCTAACACCGTCTTACAACGGTTACGTAAAAAATCAGCGTTGAAGAATGTCCCAATCGTCTTAGCGCTTTACAAGCAATCATCAAATGATAGTCTAGTAGGTGGAGACATGATCGCCTACGTGGTTTCTAAGAATGGGTCAACTTCAGTTTCAAACTGGAATTCGTTGAACTGGAAGAACTATGTATTCCCAGCAACGTCAGAATCTAAAAACTCTGGGGCCAACAGTAATGATGAATCTGACTTCTCATCATTTAAGTCACACGTCCAAAACTTCTTCCCGAACTTGTCTGGGGTAACGGCCAATGCGCACTACCAAAACAAGTCTTTGAAGAAATTGAGTGTTAACATTACGACCAAGTTCTATAGTGAAACTGAAATTATTAGCTTTACGCAATACTTGGCAACTGCTGCTAAGCGGTACTTACCATCTGGGATTCCGGTTGAAATCACCGTTAAGAGTGCCAATGGGGATATCCAAAGTTTCTTAGCGCGGACTGCGAAGGGGAGCTCGTATTACACCCACGTCTTTAGTGACCAAGGTGACGATTAACAGATAAAGCGTAACGAAATGTCGCGTAGAAAGAAGGATATTTGATGGCTGAAGAACGCATTAATGCCGAACAAGTTAAGCACGTCGCGGAACTCGCGAAGCTTGAATTTACACCCGACCAATTAGCCACATTTACGGGTCAATTGGAAAAAATTATTGGGATGTTTGAAGAATTAAGTACGGTCGATACAACCGGCGTGCCCGTCACGTCACAAGTCAATGACCGGCGCAATGCTTTACGAGAAGACGTTGCCGTTAAGAGTGACGAAAGTGAACGTAAAGCCTTATTAGCCAATGCACCGGAAACGGCCAATGGGTTAATTAAAGTGCCAGCAATTATTGATGAAAGTGGGGACGGCGAATAATGGACTTTTTCAACCAAGATTTAACCAGCTTACACGCTGACTTAGTCAATAAAAAAATCAGTGCCGCTGAATTGGCCCAAGCAACGTTAGCCAACTTGAAGCAAACTGATGCTAAAGTTGATGCTTTCTTAAACTTAAACGAAGATGCTGCTTTAAAGGCCGCCCAAGCCATTGATGCTAAAGGCATCAATCCAGCTAATGTTTTAGCTGGGATTCCAGTTGGGGTCAAAGATAATATTGTCACCAAAGGGTTAACGACCACCGCGGCGTCTAAGATGTTGGAAAACTTTGTGCCCGTCTATGATGCGACCGTTGTTGAAAAGATGTTAGCTAACGATATGGTGATCGTTGGGAAAACCAACATGGATGAATTTGCCATGGGTGGTTCAACTGAAAACTCAGCCTTTAAAGTAACGAAGAACCCTTGGGACGTTAGTCGCGTGCCCGGTGGGTCTTCAGGTGGTTCGGCGGTTGCCGTTGCTGCTGGTCAAGTGCCAGTTGCATTCGGTTCTGATACTGGTGGCTCGATTCGTCAACCAGCTTCTTTCAACGGTATCGTTGGGATGAAGCCAACGTATGGTCGGGTTTCACGGTGGGGCTTAATCGCCTTTGGGTCATCCTTAGACCAAATCGGGCCAATGACGCGTACCGTTAAAGATAACGCTGCGGCCTTGAACTTGATTGCGGGTAACGATGTCAATGATGGCACGTCTTCTAAACGAGAAGTGCCAGACTTTACCGCTGGGTTAACCGGTGATATCAAAGGTATGAAGATCGCGTTACCAAAAGAATACATGGGTGACGGGATTGATCCTAAGGTCCGTGACGTTATTCAAGCCGCTGTTAAGCAGTTTGAAGACCTTGGCGCTACAGTTGAAGAAGTCTCCTTACCAAATAGTCGCTATGGGGTTTCTGCTTACTACATCATCGCGTCTTCAGAAGCTTCATCAAACTTGCAACGGTTTGATGGGATTCGTTACGGCTTCCGGGCCCAAGACGTAAAGAACTTGGAAGATGTCTATGTGCGGAGTCGTTCTGAAGGCTTTGGTGATGAAGTTAAACGTCGGATCATGCTGGGGACGTTCTCATTGTCTGCTGGTTATTACGATGCTTACTTCCACAAAGCTGGTCAAGTTCGGACGATGATCATCAATGACTTTAATAAGGTCTTTGAAGATTATGACTTAATCATCGGCCCAACGGCACCAACACCAGCCTTTAAGATTGGTGACGAAATTTCTGATCCAGTGACGATGTATATGAATGACGTCTTAACGATTCCAGTTAACTTAGCTGGGTTACCAGGGATGTCAATTCCAGCGGGCTTTGCTGATGGGATGCCAGTCGGCTTACAATTGATTGGTAAGTCCTTTGATGAAAGTACGCTTTACAAAGCGGGTTACGCCTTTGAACAAGCGACCGACTTTCATCAAGCAACCCCAGATTTAGGAGGCGCACATTAATGAATTTTGTCACTACGATTGGGCTTGAAGTCCACGTTGAATTAAAAACGAATTCCAAAATCTTTAGTCCGTCACCCGTTCAATTTGGGTCTGAACCAAATGCAAATACGAACGTGATCGACTGGGGGTATCCAGGGGTATTACCAACGGCTAACAAAGGGGTCGTCGAAGCTGGGATTAAAGCAGCTACGGCGTTACATGCTGAAATTGAACAGCATACTTACTTTGACCGGAAGAACTACTTCTACCCAGATAACCCTAAAGCTTACCAAATCACGCAACATGAAAAGCCAATTGCGCACGATGGCTGGCTTGAAATTGAAGTGGATGGTAAGACGAAAAAAATCGGTATTGAAGAAATGCATATCGAAGAAGATGCCGGGAAAAACACCCATGAGAGCGATTATTCCTATGTCGATTTAAACCGGCAAGGGACACCGTTGATTGAAATTGTGTCAAAACCAGATATTGCCTCACCAGAAGAAGCGTATGCTTACTGTGAAGCTTTGCGGCAACGGATTCAATTTACCGGGGTTTCTGATGTTAAGATGGAAGAAGGGTCCATGCGGGTCGATGTAAATATTTCGATTCGCCCAGCTGGTTCTGACAAGTACGGTGTTAAGACCGAAATGAAGAACTTGAACTCCTTCAACTATGTCCGTAAGTCTTTGGAATACGAAGAAAAACGGCAACAAAACGTCTTAATGTCTGGTGGCCAAGTGCAACAAGAAACGCGCCGTTTCGATGAAACCACGGGTAAGACGATTTTAATGCGGGTCAAGGAAGGTAGCGATGATTACCGTTACTTCCCAGAACCAGATGTACCCGAAGTTGAAATCAGTGATGACTGGATTGCAGCGGTACAAAAGACGATCCCAGAAATGCCTGGTTCACGGCGGAAACGTTATATCAATGACTTTGGCTTAACAGCTTATGACGCTGGCGTGTTGACCCAAACCAAGGAAATGTCAGATTTCTTTGATGCGACGGTCACCGCTGGTGCTGATCCAAAGTTGGCTTCTAACTACTTGCAAGGGGACGTTAACGCCTACTTGAATGAAAACAAGGTCGGCTTACTCGCAACGAAGTTAACCCCAGCTAATTTGGCGGGTATGATTAAGATGATTTCTGATGAAACCATCTCAAGTAAAATCGCCAAAAAGGTCTTCAAGGCCATCATGGGCGGGGCTGACGCGGTTGAATGGGTTAATGCCAAGGGCTTGGTTCAATTATCAGACCCTGCACAATTACAACCAATCATTGATCAAGTTTTAGATAATAACCAACAATCAATTGATGACTTTAAGAACGGGAAAGACCGGGCAGTCGGTTTCTTAGTCGGTCAAATCATGAAGCAAACGCATGGTAAGGCTAACCCGAAAGTGGTTAATCAGTTGTTGATGGCTTCGTTGAAAGCCAAATAACGTGCGTTGGCGAGCGGGAGTTGCTTGCCATAAGGACGTTTCAAACAATCAACAACCAGAAAAAAGATAGGACGCGGAGGAAAGTAACATGCGCAAACGGGCACGAATAATTTATAACCCGACTTCTGGACGTGAGGCCTTAACTCATGATTTAGTTGAAATTTTAGGAATCTTTGAACAGGCGGGGTACGAAACAAGTGCCTATGCGACGACCCCGGCACCGAATTCGGCTGCCGATGAAGCGCAACGTTGTGCCAAAGACGGGTTTGAATTAATTGTGGCAGCTGGTGGTGATGGGACCATCAATCAAGTTGTCAATGGGTTAGCCGGCTTAAAGCGGCGCCCGAAGATGGCCATTATCCCCGCCGGGACCACGAATGACTACGCGCGGGCGTTACACATTCCCCGGGATAATCCGGTCGCGGCGGCAAAAGTCGTCTTAAAGAATCAAACCGTTAAGATGGATATCGGCCAAGCCGGGGATCAATACTTCATCAACATCGCAGCTGGGGGGATGTTGACGGAATTGACTTACGACGTGCCATCACAATTAAAATCGATTTTCGGTTACGCGGCTTATTTGGCCAAAGGGGCTGAATTATTACCACGGGTGAAACCAGTTGAGATGGATTTGAAATATGATGATGGGCATTTTACCGGGAAAGCATCGATGTTCTTCTTAGCATTGACTAACTCAGTCGGTGGCTTTGAAAAAATTGTGCCGGATGCCTCGTTAGATGACGGTAAGTTTACGATGATTATCGTCAAGACGAGTAATTTAGCGAAGATTTTGCATTTGATGACGTTGGTCTTAAATGGTGGCAAGCACATCAATGACCCAAGTATCATCTATGTTAAGACCAGTAAAGTGGTGGCGAAACCGGTTAAGGGTCGCTTAATGATTAACTTAGATGGCGAATACGGTGGCGATGCGCCGATGACGTTCCGTGATTTCAAGCAACATATTGAATTCTTTGCGGATACGGATCGGATTCCAGACGAAGCTATCACGACGACGGATACCGAATTGCAAGATGCAGAACGGAACTTTGTTTCGGCGGTCGACCAATTACCAGAAGAAGCTGGCAACGATTCAGAAACTGAATAGCTTGCTTAAATTACCGTTTACTTATACAATAGTGAACGGTAATTTTTTTAACGTCGATTGGTCAACGGGCCAATGAGATACGAATCAGAACCCAAACAACCAGAAAGAAAAACGAGGAAATTCATGAAAGTTAACTTACCAGTCTATAAAGGCCAAGTTTTAGATGTCGATATTATGGACTTAACCTATCAAGGGATGGGCGTTGCCAAAGTCGACAACTACCCAATCTTTATTGATAATGCGTTACCGGAAGAAAAAATCACGGTTAAAGTAACGAAGACGACCAAAAACTTTGCTTTTGGTGATGTCGAAAAGATTCTTCAAGTGAGTCCCCATCGGGTCAATCCTAAAGGCCGTGTTTACCGCCAAACTGGGATCGCACCATTACAACACTTGGAATACAGTGAACAATTGAAGTTCAAACAACATCAAATTGCGGAATTGTTTGCCAAGGTCCACATGGATGATGTGGAAGTCTTACCAACGATTGGGATGGAAAATCCATCTCAATATCGGAATAAGGCTCAAGTTCCTGTTCGCCGCGTTCAAGGCGAATTGACGACTGGTTTTTATAAGAAAAACAGTCACCAATTAATGCCACTAGAAGATTACTATATTCAAGATCCAGCAATCGACAAAGCATTGCTAGTTGTTCGGGATATTTTACGGAAGTATCATGAAGCTGCTTATGATGAACACCACCATAGTGGGACGATTCGGACCATCATGGTACGGCGTGGCTATTACAGTCATGAAATGATGATCGTCATTGTGACACGGACGAAACATTTGCCAATGGCTGACGTTGTCACAAAAGAGATTCAAGCCGCTTTACCAGAAGTGGTCAGTGTGATCCAAAACGTCAATCAAAAGCAGACTAACGTCATCTTAGGGCCGGTTAACAACGTGTTAGCAGGTAAAGCCACCATTGATGACCAATTACTTGGGTTGACCTTTGCGATTTCAGCACCATCGTTCTATCAAGTGAACCCTCAACAAACCGAAAAGTTGTATCAATTAGCGATTGATAAAGCTGGTTTGACCGGTAATGAAACGGTGATTGATGCCTATTCTGGGATTGGGACGATTTCATTAACCATGGCACAACATGCCAAACATGTTTATGGTGTTGAAATTGTACCAGCAGCGATTGATAATGCTCGTCAAAATGCGGATAAGAATGGTATCAAGAATGCCAGCTTTGTCTTAGGGAGTGCCGAAAAGGTCATGGCCCAATGGCAAGCTGATGATGTTAAACCAGATGTTGTGGTCGTTGATCCACCACGTAAGGGCTTGGATGAAGCCTTTATCGAAAGTGCGGCAGCCATGGGGCCTAAGCGGGTCGTTTACATTAGTTGTAACCCATCGACCTTAGTGCGCGATGTGCAACGCTTTGGCGAACATGGGTACCATATTAGTGCGCCAGTACAACCAGTGGATCAATTCCCACAAACACCACATATCGAAAGTGTCACGGTTTTAGAACGCGACTAATTAATTTAACTGAAATGTCAGATCGTTGACGTAAATAAAGTTGTCAGGAGTATTTTTCTGGCAACTTTATTTTTTTGAAATGAGATGATGTTATGTATGAACGATTGACACAGTTTGTGACTAATAATGCACTTGGTTCAGTAACAAGTACACTCACACATGCGGTACCTGCTACGTTTGGGATGCCGACACCATTAGTCATTTGTGAGCTATGGGATGCGATAGATGAAGTCGTAATGACTCATCCAGAATTAAACTTGACTCATTATGATGACGTGATTAGGGCACATCAGTTATCACTTGATTATGATAAGATAGCAAAAGCAGTTGTTGCTGATTTCGATGTGCAGGTGACGCTAGCGTTACTAGTGCATGCCTGGCGACGCAATCGGTTTGATGACGGGCTATTTTACAGGTTTTTATCAGATGGCCTGATCCAAACTTGGTTACAGCATTTAAAAAATTTGGAGATTGCTAAATCATCATGATGACAATTAAACTTGATTTTTAACTACGGCTTACGCTAAACTAGTGATTAATAAATAATATGAATATCGGAAGACTTGAAAGTTAGATAAGGTACTCACCTGAGTATCGGAGGGCTGCGGCCAGATAAGATTAGAACCCTTAATCTTATCTGGCCGTTTTTTGGTCTTTTCAGGAGGAATTTTTGATGGCAAACACGTCATATTGGAATCGTAACTTTATTTTGATCCTAATCGGTAATGCACTACTCTTTATGGTGTATAACATGCAAGTCCCTGTCTTACCGTTATACGGGAAAAAACTCGGCTTAACGCCATCACAAATCGGGATCTTTGTAGGCGCGATTATGTTTGCGGCCTTAGTAACGCGGCTATTTGTGCCATGGTTCTCTGGTAAATTTAGTAAAAAGGTCCTACTCGTGGTTGGGATTTTGCTTTACTTGGTAGCCTCGATTGGCTATCCGTTGTTAGGAAGTTTTGGGTTATTGGTCTTACTGCGTTTGTTCAATGGGTTGGGACATGGGATTACCACGACTTACTTTGCCACTTCGGCGGCCGATGAATTACCCCATCAAAAGATCGGTGAGGGCATGGGGTATTTTGGTATTGGGACGATGGTCACGGCATCATTGGCACCATTACTGGCATTGGCGGTTGTGCATCAGTACGGGTTTACCGCCTTTTTTATGACCTGTATCGGGGTGTTAGCGGCCTCAATGGTCACGATTTTAGGGACAACGCCACATCGCCATGAAACGGTTAAGACGGCAACCAAAGCGCCCGTGTTTGATCTAAAATTCTTGCCGCAATGTAGTTTAGTGTTTATTCTAGGCGTGTTAATGAGTGGCGTGATGACGTTTACCCCGATTTATGCGCAAGTCCGGCATTTAAGTGCGATTTCAGGCTTCTTTTTTGTGGCCGCGATTGCTGGGGTAGTCATTCGGCCAATTGTCGGTCATACGTTTGACCGGCGCGGTCCGCGGTTGATTCTATTGTTGAGTACCGTGCTATTGACGTTAGGAATGTTACTGATTGCTTGGGTCAACCACAATTGGTTGTTGCTCTTGGCGGGGGTCTTTTATGGGGTTGCCGACGGGGCAATTTATCCAACGTTACAAGCATGGATTTTTAAAGTCACCACGATTGAAAATCGCGATACGGCGACTGGAATGTTCTTGAATTCATATGACTTAGGGATGGGACTGGGCGCCGTTGTGTTAGGTAGCGTCGTTGAGTTGGTGAGTTATCAAGGGATGTTCTTAGTCTTGGCAGTGGTTTCGTTGCTATATATTGGGTTAGCGATGGTGATGAGTCGCGCTAAAGCGTAAAGAAAAAGCGTCAAAGTTAAGTGATAATTTGCTTAACTTTGACGCTTTTTAACCCTAATTAGTTTTCAGTTGCATTAATAATCAAGTGTTCATTAACAAAGGCATTTAAGCCAAGTTGATACAATTCACGGCCATAGCCAGAATGTTTAACCCCACCAAATGGTAATTCTGGGGCAGTGATCCAAGCCCGGTTGATCGTGGTCATCCCAGCTTCGAGTTGTTGGGCAACGCGGTCAGCGTGGGCCGGGTCACTTGAAAAGACGGTACTACCTAAACCGTAGCTTGAATTGTTTGCTAAGGCGATGGCTTCGGCCTCGGTGTTGACTTTGTAGACTGCGGCTACGGGGCCAAACATTTCTTCATCGAAGGCCGGGTTAGCTGGCGTAATGTCAGTCAAAATCGTTGGTTGGAAGAATTGACCAGGTAAGTCGATCGGTTGATTGCCCGCATAAACTTTGGCCCCCGCAGCCACAGCGGCATCGACTTGTTTTTGGAGCTTTTGTTTAGCCCGTTTGGAGTTCATTGGGGCTAAGGTCGTTGCTGGATCGAGTGGATCGCCAGGTTTGACCTTAGCAAATTCAGATTTTAAGTAGGCTAAAAAGTCATCGTAGTGGTCAGCCATGACGATAAAACGTTTAGAAGCTGAGCAAACTTGGCCGTTATTGAACAACCGTGCTTGTGGTGCCACGGCTTTGACTAGGTCCCAGTCAGCATCGTCTAAAATGATGAAGGCGTCATTGCCACCAAGTTCCATTGTGGATTTCTTTAAGTTGACACCAGCTTCTTTGGCCACGGCCGCGCCACCACGTTCAGAACCGGTTAACGCCACCCCAGCGACCCGTTTATCAGCAATTGCGGCACTCACCTGGTCATAACTAATGAATAAGTTAGTTAAACTCCCGGCTGGTGCACCAGCGCGTTTCACGACATCGGCAAAAGCGGCCGCCGAACTAGGGGTGTTAGAGGCATGCTTTAAAATCATCGGATTCCCAACCACATAGTTGGGGGCAAAGACCCGCATGATTTGATAGTATGGAAAGTTCCACGGTTCGACCATCACTAAGATACCAACGGCTTGCTTAGCGTAATAGGCCTTGCCTGCACTAGTGGCTAGTGGGGTGGGCTGGAGCATGTCTGCGCCGTGTTCGGCAAAGTAGTCGGCAATATCAGCACATAAGTCGACTTCGGCTTCTGCTTCACCGATGAGCTTGCCCATTTCAGTCGTTAAAATGGTTGCTAAGGCATGCTTTTCAGTGCGCATTAAAACGGCGATTTTGTGTAAAGTTGCTTGGCGCGTAGCCGGTGCATCCTGCCGCCAAGCTTGGTAACGGTGATGACCGGTTGCTAAAGCGGTTTCAAGTTCTGCGTCAGTTGTGTTCTCATAAGTTTTTAAAGTTTCATTCGTATATGGATTAATGGTTTTGTAAGCCATGTTAGTGCCCCCTTGAATTAATTCCAGCGGTCTCTCATGCATTTTTAACCGGGTATGTACTCTAAATTAACTGGTTAAGGGGGTATAAGTCAAGTGAAAGCGCTGTAATTAATTTTGTCATCAGTGGTAAAGTGACGATTAACGCTGATATAACAATAAAAATAGCACTACCAAAAAAATTGGTAGTGCTAGAAATTTGGTTAGTGAATCGATTGTTGTTTAGCTTCGGCAATCAATTTTTTAATCATTGCAGGTTCTTGCTGGGTGGCTTGTTTAGTCGCAGCAGCTTGAACTTGTTTTGTTAATTTTGCAACTTGCGCACTTGTCAAACTTGGATCAGCGGTTTTAGCAGCTTTGACTTTAGCCGTAACGGCCTTGGTGACAGTTGCGGTGGCCGTTTTTTGAACGGTTTTAGCTTGTTTTTCAAGCCATTTAGCCTGACTCACACTTAATGTCGCCCAGGTCTTAGGCACCGTGAACGTATTGTGCGTACTGATCAAAGTCGTGTGGCTACCAGTATCAGCATAGAGCCAACGCCAAGTCTGATTGTTATAAGCCCACCGTTTCGTGGTTGTAGTCAGTTTAGCTTGGCGACTTGTTGTCGTGTGAACGCGATTAGTTGTTTTGATACTGATGGCGGTATGTTGCCGCTTAGTCGCCGCTTTCGCCCGGTAAACGTAGACTTTTTCAGTATTGGATTGTTTGACTGGTTCGTATAGGAGTAAGTTAACGTAATCGTTTTTGACACTTGAGGTCAACTTGGTTGTCGTCGTCTTGGTTTGGACGTGCATGCCCCAATGCCAAGTATCATTGCCGATCATGAGGACGGCGGCAAAAACTAACAAGATCAACCCGATACTACCAACCATGAGTCGTTGGCGTTCACTGTGACCAATTAAAAAGCCAGCAATAAAGATGATTAGGCCTACCGTTAAGATAATTAAAATCATTGGACGTCACCTGCTTTCGGTGTTTTTTTAACGAAGCAAGCAAAGATCAAGCCGATGATCCCCATAGCAGTTGCAACGAGGAAAGCAGCGTGAAACCCATGCATTGCGGCAGCGTAAGTTTGACTCCGATAAGCAAGTGGGGCGCTGTGTAACAAGGCTTTAGCTGGTTTTGTTTGACTCGTGATATTGGTCAAGACGCTCCCTAAAACGGCGGTTCCCATTGAGGTCATGATCTGCCGCATGGTGCTGTTAATGGCCGTTCCATGACTGAGTTGAATCCCACGTAAATCAACGGAACTAGCGGCGGTCAACGGCATGGCCACTAAGGCGACCCCGCTCATTAAGACGACGTATTCCATAATGATATAACTGTAAGGCGTATGTTGCGTCAGCATCGCAAACGGTAGGGTTCCCAGTGTTAAGAGGAAGGTTCCCATTAACGCTAAGCGCCGACCACCGATGCGGTCGTAAGCATTCCCACTGATGAGACTGATGACTCCATATAACAAGGCACCTGGTAAAATTGTTAAGCCTGATTGCAATGGGGTTAACCCGCGAACATCTTGCAGATACATTGGTAAGACCACTTGAATCCCGATCATCGCCGTGTTAGCGAGCGCGGTGATCATTGACGCAATCGTAAATGATGGGATCTTCAGCAAGCGAATATTGAGTAGTGGTTCGGCTTGTGGCCATTCACGATGAACGAAGAGGGCAATAAAGATTAAACCAATAATGATGCTGATGATAACGATGCTAGACCCCCAGCCGTATTTACCGACTGAAGAAAAGCCGTAAAGTAAGCTACCAAACCCAATCGTTGATAGGCAAATTGCCCAACCGTCGATGGCGCTTTTCTTCAACGGAATAACGGGCCGGACGGTAAAAATGGCTAAAACTAGTAAAATGGCAACTGGTGGAATCATCATGCCAAAGAGGTCACGCCAGCTGGCGTTATCTAAGATCAAGCCAGAAACGGTTGGGCCCAAAGCGGGTGCTAACCCGATGACGATGCCACCTAAGCCCATCATCGCGCCCCGTTTTTCTGGTGGATAGATGACGAGTAACACCGTTTGGATCGTTGGAAAGGTAATCCCAATCCCGAGTGCTTGAACTAATCGACCTAGTAGAATTAGCTGAAAACTATTAGCGGTATAACTAATAATCAAGCCGAACAAAAAGCAACTTAGTGCCGAAGTGTAGATCAGCCGCAAGCTAAAGTTGTTCAGTAACCAAGCGCTGACCGGAATCATAATCCCCATCACGAGTAACGAGCCCGTGGTGAGCCATTGTACGGTCGCACTAGAGATGGAAAATTTCGTCATTAACGTGGGATAGGCCGTGACTAACATATTGGTGGTTAGCGCGGTACTAAAGGTCCCAAGTATTAAGGTAATCGTCAGCCACAGTTGGCTATAACGTTTACCATTTGTATCTACCATGAAAGATGCCCCCATTTGTCCTTAAAAAAGTAAACTGTTATAATCAGTTTAGTAGTATTATAAAACTTTTTCCTAAAAATTTAAACTGTTTGATTGATAGAACACAATAAAAATTATAAAAATGCGGTATAATGATTAACGAATTAACTTTAAAATGGGGGATTAGCAATGGTTAAAAGAAGAACGTTAACCCAAGCAAAAGTGTTAGCAACGGCTAACCAATTAATTGAATCAAAAGGTATCAATGGTCTCACGATTCGGGATTTAGCGCTCGTCTTAGATGTGCGACCACAGTCGATTTATAACTACGTTGATAGTTTGAGTGATTTACTCGACCAAGTGGGTATTCAATTCGTCCAAGGCGTCTCAGATCGATTAACTGAAAAGTTAACTGATCTAAAGGGTGACGAAGCTTTAATGGTGTTCGCCCAAGAATTACGGCGCGCTTGTGAACGGCATCGGGGCTTAGCACCGGTGTTGTTAGATATGAATGAAAATCTCGATATCCCCAAGACGCGGAAGATGTTAGTCAAATTGTATCAAGACTTATTCAAGCCATTACAACTAGACGACACCGCGCGAGTTGAAAACACGTTGTATCGTTCTGCTTTATTTGGTTTCATCGTCCAAGAGTTAGGCGGTTTCTTCACGATGCCTAAAGAAGCCTTGGATAAGCGGTTTACGCAGACGATGCAATTGGCGATTGATCAGACACACTTTTAGAGTGTGAGCGAGCACGTTTCGGCAAGCAAAATATCAACGCGTGCACATATACTTCAATAAAAATAAGTCCCAAACTAGCTTCACGTCACCAAAAACGACATACAATAGTTTAATAAAAAAAGTTATCTAAAGTCACTGACAAAAAAAGTCAGTGACTTTTTTAACACCAATTACTTTGACACACACAGTAATTGGTGTTACATTAGTGCTACTGAAAATTACTATGTGACACAAAGTAGTTGTTGAAAGGTGATTGATATGCAACCCGAAATCTCAAAAGAAACCATTCGCGGGCATACAACAACAATTGTCTTGAATATTTTGAATCAAGGCGATAGTTATGGTTACGCGATTGCTAAAACCATTAAGGTGCTCAGCCACGCGGCGTATGACATTAATGAAGCCACCTTGTATACAGTATTTCGACGCTTAGAAAAAAATGGCGACATCACAAGTTACTGGGGCAATGAAACCCAGGGTGGCCGCCGGAAGTATTATCAGATTACGGCGCAAGGAAAACGAACCTTGGCACATAACATTACAGAATGGCAGTTTGCGAAAAACGTCATCGATGATTTGATATTAGGAAGGATTGACGATAATGTCTGAAAAGATTGAACAATTAGTGGCAATGCGACTCAACACGTATTTTAAAAACCAACCAATGACGCCGGCTTTAGCCGAATTAAAGACGGAGCTGGCGACTGATTTAAATGAAGCGGCCAATGATAAGGCCCAAGCTGGTGCGACACCTGAAGCTGCCGTGGCGGAAGCTTTTAGTGATTTCGGCGATATTAACGCGGTGATCGCCCAGGTTAATGCCGATAATGGGACGACGGAAGCGTTCCATCAACATCGGATGACGATGAATGATGACGGTGTGCAGATCGATGATGGTAAGACCCTTAAAATTGATCGTGACGGGGTTTCACTAAATGAAGGTCGGACCTTTAAAGCCGATGCTGACGGGGTCTCGATTGGCAATGGCGCCATTAAAGCAGATGCTGATGGGCTAAAATTAGGTAAGCTAGTCATGAATGATGATGGCATTAGCTTCAATGGTCAACCGGCAACCCAACCGGATTGGGGTGGCCCCGCGCAACCCATGAATTTAGCGGGCGAATATCAAGATAGTTTGCGATTAGCAAATGAACAACGGTTTGCAGTGGCTGATGTTCAAGATTTAGCGATTAGTTATCGCTCAGCCCGCGTTAAAATTTTACCAACAGTTGGTGGCAGTGATGAAATTATCGTCCGTGAGTATTTACAACCGAATAATTCCGCGTATTATGCGCAGATCACCCAACAGGGCCCGCGGTTACAAGTTGCCCAAGGGAAAGTGCCCTTTTTAATCCCACTCCGGGTCCACGTACAAATCCATGTGCCAGCGGACTTTGCCGGTAACTTAACGGTCCAAAGTCAGTCTGGGACCGTCTTACTGGCAGGTTTAACCCAGCTTGGCATCGTCAATTTACAAGTGGCAAGTGGCAATTGTGACTTAGCTGATTTAAAGGCCCAAGCATTAAGTGCGGATCTTAAATCAGGAAGCTTGAAACTTAGTCGAATTCAAGTTGCCGATCAGTTCGGTATGCTGGTCCGGAGTGGCCGGATTCGTTTGGCAAGCGTGACGGCTGGGCAATTTACCGTTAATGCGACCAGCGGCAGTATCCAAGGGACTGGCTTGGTCGGTGGTGGCAGTTGGAATGCCCATTCGGGTGCGATTCGCTTAGCCTTTCAACGGCTGACGGGTGATATTAATTTGAATGCGCACAGTGGTGCCATCAAGTTGGCGACCCCCGCGGATGCGAGTTATACCTATGAACTCGAATCACATAGTAGTCGAGTCATCGCACCTAAGCGGGCCGTGAAAGACCGGATTGCGGATGGTTACCAAACCGGTACGGTTGGCACGACGGCGCAGGTTAACATTCATGGACGTGCCCATTCAGGGTCGATTCAGTTATACTAAGCTTAAATAATAGCGATGTTAAAGTGGCGTCAGCAAGCCAATGCTGGCGTCTTTTTTTGATAACTAATTATATGATTGGAAAAGTTATAAACGTAAATGTTGGCATTAGCAAGGCATCCGGGTTTATAATCTGCGTAGATAAGTTTAAACGGATGGATGGCACTAATGGTGTTCAAGTTGTAATCGGTTGCATATTGGTAGCATCATCACGAGAAATATCGTATGATGAATTTACGTTGAAATTAGTTAACCTTAGTAGTCGCGTCGTTAATGGGGAACGCCGACATTAAGGTTAAACATTTCAACCAACAATAACGTTAACTAATCTTGTGCGCGCAAGGGAAGTTCCATCCGCGACTATCTTTTTGATTGTAACCAGTTAAGAAAATAATTCAAGGAGGCCCTTACCATGAAAGTTAGCCAACAACTCGCGTTAATTAGTCTCGTCACTGGCGGTCTGTGGTTGATGGCGGCACAACCTAGTCAAGCCGCAACGGCTACAACGACGCCGATTGCCCCGTGGCGGTATGCCAAAACCACCGCCAACTATCGTGATAACTCCACCTCAGCGTACTATCAAGATGTCTGGCGTCAAGCCACTAAGAATTGGCAAAAGAAAGGCTTTAAATGGAACGCCGTTAAAGGTAGTTCCAAGACGGTCTTAACATCTTATGCCGATAGCTCCGCCCAAGGGGTCGTTTATATTGGGATGAAGCAAACGAAATATACCGCAAGTGGCCGGATCATTAGTAACAAAGTGATGGTCAACCGGGCATCATTTCAAAAATTTAAATACAATAAAGCCGAACGGGTTAAAGTAGCTGAACATGAACTGGGCCATGCCTTGGGGTTAGCGCATAACAATCCAGGGAGTGTTTCGGTAATGAACCCCGCTAACCGGGTCAACTCGATTAAAACGGTTGACGTTAAAGGCTTAAAATTACGTTACAAGACACCTTATAAAGCGGTCACTAAAGACACCGTCTACGTGACGAATTCGGCCTTAAAGGTCAGTCCAGATTTACCAATTCAAGGGGTCTTTGGACATGATGACTGCGATGACACGATTTTATTAACTGTATCTTCATAATGACAGCGGCTGACCAAACTGGTCGGTCGTTTTTTCTTGACCAAGTTAGAGTTAGGGGCGAGACGTATGCAGGGCGAAGATTATCGGGTACTCGATGAAACGATGACGTTTGAAATCGTTGGTAAATGGGGATTTACCAGTCAAACATTAGGTTATAGTGGCACGCTACATTACCAACCGGACCAAATGACACTACTGATTTATAGTGATGATTTGACATTGAATCAACATCAAGAAACGTATTTGTATGGGGAAGGTACTGTCTTATTAGAACAACCAGATGGTCAGACGACGTATTTACCGGTGAAAATCAGTTTGAGTGGGGTTTATCGGCAACAACAGCAACAAACCTTAACGGCCCAACAAACACAACTGGTGGTCAAATATGGCGTCTTAGGGATGGCGCTTGGTGCCCACATCACGGCGGCAAGTCGCGTGACGGCGATGCAACTTAGCTTGAGCAACTTGACGACTTGGCTACAACCAGCAGTAGGTAGTGTCTCGCGGCACCAACACTGCTCAGCGCTAACACCGGCAGATTTGTTTCACTTTACGGTAGCTGGGCGCCGGTATCAATTGTTAACGGCGATGCAGCCAGTGCAAGCGGCCACAACTGCGTTAGGGGCACAGTTTAGTGGCTTTGCGGTGCAATACAAGCTAGGCATCCAGTTGCCGCAAACGGGTAATCGACTCAGTGAATTATCGTTACTGGCCCGCCAAGTCGAGGATTGGTTTAGCATCGTTAGTGGACAGGCTGAAGCGGTGACGCAAGTTATTTGGCAACTCAAAGATACAGCGACGCCCGTGGTGATCTTTGAACCCCGGGCCATGCGGCACTTTGAAGGGCATGATTATCAGTTCGCCAAGCTAGCGGTGCCCCGTGATGATGCTTGGCTACGCGCCATGGCCCAGTCACTGCAAAACTGGTTGACCCATTATGATAAGCTGATTCCGCTAGCGACGGCTTTGAATCCAGCCCGGCCCGTATTGGACTTTAATCGCGAAGTCCAAACGGTTTGTGGCTGTTTAAATGTCGTCTTCGACGAATTTTATGCCAGTGGTAAGGCGCATCATAAAGAAGTCTACTATCGGCGTAAGGTGCGAATCTTCTTGCAGCATTGTCAACAACCGTACGTCCAACAAGCCTTACGGGCGTTACCGGTTGTCCAAACGACGAATCAGCTGTTGGATTTGATTCGGGATGCGCGTAATATTTCGGCGCACAGTTCGTTAGCCATTACAGGCTTAAAAGGGCTAACGACCCTGAATGAAAAGTATCGGTTTCAGTTGATTTTAAAGGGGCTATTACGGCTATGGTTATTGGCCCAACTTGGCATTTCACAACAATTATTAGCGGCAGAAGTGGCGATGACGCGGCCATTTGACGTTGAGTTGACGACCACTTGGTTATAAAAAACTGACGCCCCTTAAATGGGACGTCAGCTGTTTAACGGACTTTATTTAAAACGCGCTAGTTGTTGGCATAATGGTTGTGACACTTGTTGTAGCTGTTGATAGAGCAGATAGAGTTGCTGGTAAGTTGCCACTGTGGCTGGATCAGGGACGATGGTTTGTTCAGCGCCAACTAACGTGCTGGCGGCCTCAATATTGGCTAACTCACCTAGGCTGACCCAGCCGAGAATGGCTGCACCTAAACAAGAACTTTCAAAACTATTGGGAATCGTCACCGGCGTGGCAAAGCTATCGGCGATTAGTTGTTGCCACGGAGCTGAGTTGGCAAAGCCACCGGTAGCTTGTAAACTCGTAAATGGTCCGGTTAAGTTTTGGACGAGTTTGGCGACATGGACCAAGTTAAAGGTGATACCTTCTAGCGCCGCACGGGTCATTTCAGCACGGGTCGTTTGGGCGGTTAACCCGAAAAAGGCCCCACGCGCGTCCGCGTTCCAAAGCGGGGCCCGTTCGCCATTTAAGTACGGTTGCATGAGCAGCCCGTGACTACCTGCTGGAACTTGACTAACGAGGTCACTTAACTTGGCTAGCGACGGGACGGCGGCATCATGGCCGAACAATTGTTGGCGAACCCAAGCCAACACGTTACCCCCGTTGTTCACGGGACCACCAATGACCCAGCGGTTGGGGGCTAAGTAGTAACAAAATAGGCGGCCATTTGCATCTAATTGGGGGTGGTCACTGACAACGCGCACCGCCCCAGATGTGCCGATCGTTAAAGCGGCAACGCCTGGTTGTAAGGCGTTGAGCCCCAGATTTGAGAGGCAGCCATCACTGGCCCCTACGATCAAAGGGGTGGTCGGTGTTAAGTGCCATTGTGCCGCGAGGTCGGCTGCTAAGCCAGTGACTTGAGCAGTGGTATCCACTAAGGCTGGCAATTGGTCAGCCTTGATAGCTGCGAGTTGTAAAGCTAAGGGATCCCAGTCAAAAGTCTGCATATTGAAAAGTCCCGTCGCATTGGCAATCGAATAATCCATCACAAGTTGGCCAGTCAGCCGATAAATTAAGTAGCTTTTAATATCAACGACCCAACGGGCGGCGTGTTTTAGCGCTGGTTGGGTTTGTTCCAGCCAGACTAATTTGGCTAACGGCGTCATCGGATGCAGTGGGGTGCCAGTATGTTGATAGAGCGTCAATGCATCGGATCGTGTGCGCAGTTGGTCAGCGGCGGCTTTAGCGCGGTTGTCGGCCCAGGTGTACATCCGCGTTAGGGGTTGTCCGTCAGCTGCGAGTAAAATCAAGCTGTGCATTGCGGCGGAAAAACTGATACCACCAATGGGTAGTTGTGGCTGCTTGGCGGTGACTTCCGTCAGGCCTTGGACCATTGCTTGATAAATCTCAGCGGGGGCTTCTTCAGCCATTCCGGGGGTTGTTTGATAGAGGGGGTAGCCGTGGTTGGCACTGGCGATGACTTGACCATTTTGGTCGTATAAGACGACTTTCGTGCTAGTCGTGCCGATATCGACACCGAGCATTGCTTGCATGGATAAAGCTTCCTTTCCGTGAATCGAATCATGCATTTAGTGTACAAGCAAAGCACGCGTGGTGCAACTTAGCGTGGTTTAGGGCAAATTGGTAAACTGTGGTAAAATTTGGTCATGGAGGTGAGCCGACGTGGCCACACAAAAGACGCATCGTAATCGCGTGTTGACCTTGATTCGCTCATATTACCCGAATTTGAGTAATACTGATCGCAAGATTGCCGATTACATTATTAAGGACCCCGTTAAAACGGCGGCCCAATCAATTTCAGATTTAGCGGCGGCCGTGGGCGTTTCGACAGCGACCGTATCGCGGTTCGTTAAGCGGATTAGCTTTAGTAGTTTTCGCGACTTTTCGCGTGAGTTAACGGCGGCCGAACCATTAGAACAAAGCAAAGCAGACGTCTTTCAAGATGTGGAAAAGCAAACGACTTTTAAAGGCATCGCCGAATCGACCTTTGCCAGTATTCGGAGCTCACTGGATCAAACGAGCCAAGTGATGACGGAAGCCGACTTAAAACAAGCCACACACTTGTTATTAAAAGCCCGAACGATTGGTTTTTACGGTTTAGGTGGTTCTGCGGTCGCCGCTTTAGATGGGTATCATAAGTTCGTCCGCACCGGTATTCCATGTGCGCATAATGCCGATTATGATATGCAGCTGATGCAAGCTGCCCAAATGACGGCTAAAGACGTCGCCGTGGTGATCTCACATACGGGACGTAATCAACAAACCTTACAAATTTTAAGTACCTTAGCAGAACATCAAGTGCCCGTGATTGCGCTAACGAGTTTTGGCAATTCACCGTTGGCGAAAGGCAGTGCCGTGGCGTTTATTTCGGTCGCTGAAGAAATCAACTACCGTTCAGAAGGCTTGACGTCACTAATTGCGCAGATGAGCATTATTGACAGCTTATTCTTGATGACCGCGGTGCATGGTAATTTACAAATGGCGCAGAGCTTAAGTCGCGTTCGTGAAGCGATTAGTCAGACACGAACGGAGATTTAACGCCGGTTTGGCAGATGGGATTGATTAAATGGCGCAGCAACATCTTAAACCAGTTTATGCCCGGACTCGGGGTGCACGGTGGCGACATCGGCTCAGCTTAGTGCTGATTCTAGCCGTGATCGCCCTGTTGGGCTGGGGTGGTCTGCAATGGTTACATATGCGACGCACGGCGGTGGTCCGCGGGTTTAATGTCCGGGGCGTGGCAGTGAGTCAAAATGACGGTTATTTAGACTTTGACGGCCTTCAAAAAGATGGCTTGAAGTTTGTGTACTTAAAAGCGACGCAAGGGGCAAGTTATACCGATGACAACTTTTCAAGTAATTATTCGCGGGTCCTCGGCACGAGTCTCGGGGTTGGGGTCTATCATGTTTTTAGCTTCTCGACTTCGGCGCAGGCCCAGGCGGCATATTTTGAAAAGACTGTTAATGATAATATTGGTAACTTACCAATCGCCATTCAAGTGCAATATTATGGCAATTATACGGCGGATACACTAGATGTTGCGCGGGCGCAAAAGCAATTACGCGCGCTGGTATTGCGGTTAACGACCCAATATAATCGTAGCTGTGTGATTTGGACGACCCCGACGTTAGCCAAAAAGGTCGTTAAGCCGGTCATTAAAAAGACGCCGTTGTGGCTAGATACCACGAACACGCACCATCGCGCTAACCGGGTCATGTTTATGCACTATTCTAATCGGGCTTTGTATCGGCAAAATGGGACGAGTCAAGAGTTCACTGGTTTGATCTTTAATGGTGATGAGACGGCCTTTCAAAAAGTCATTGCCAAAGGCCTGCAGTAATAAAAAATTAGCACCTAATCTGAAACGCTTCAGATTAGGTGCTAATTTTACTTACGGATTTTAGTTACTGGCCGCTTCATCTAATTGATGGGGTGATAAAATCACGTAATTACGGTTATCCGCTTCATCGAATAACGAAACCGGGCGTTGTTCGTTAGCCTTAATTTCAAGGTGGAACCCGTATTTATCGAGCAAAACCAATTCACTGGTGGAGATTGATTCAACCGTGGCCGGCATCGCGCGACCGTCGATTTTAATAATCATATTCGGGTCAATCTCTAACTTGTGATCACGGTGATGCTCTTCGTCGCGATACGTCCACGTACCCGCGTAGAAGACCGCCAGATCGCCACTTGTCTGTTGGGTCGAGTGTTGCTTGCGTAATAATGTGCTTGAGAGTCCTGCCAGTAATGAAAGGCCAAATAAAATGGCGCCACGTCGCTTCACCGGATCAACCTTCTTTCTTAAAGTTTACAGTTAAAATATACCACTATTTCTAAGCCCCCGTCACGCAATATGGATTTCTTAGCAAAGCTTTTAAACGATTGACATTTTTAAGTAATGGATGACATCTTTTCGACGCAAAACTGGTAAACTGTAATTATAGGTAAATTAAACCGGTTACAGGTGGTAGGAGGCTGTTTTTAGTATGTTAAAATTAGGTATTATTGGGACAAATTGGATTACCCAACAATTTATTGATGCGGCTAAGGCATCTGGCGAATGGGCGTTGACGTCTGTTTATTCCCGCCGTTTAGATCGTGCTGATGAATTTGCGGGCCAAAATGGCGTCAGTGAGACTTTTGATGACTTAGATAAGTTCTTTAGTAACGGTCACTTTGATGCGGTTTATATCGCCTCACCAAATAGTGTGCATTTTAGCCAAGCTAAGTTAGCCATCGAACATGGTAAGCATGTGATCGTTGAAAAGCCAGCGGTCGCTAACCAAGCTGAATTTGAAGCGTTAGATGAGTTATTGCGGGCGCATCCGGGGGTATTGTACTTTGAAGCTGCCCGGCAAGTGCATGAAGAAAACTTCAAACTGATTCAAGCCAAGTTACGTACGATGGACCGGATCCAAGGGGCGACGTTAACTTACATGAAGTATTCATCACGTTATGACGCCGTCTTAGATGGGCAAGAACCGAATGTCTTTTCATTGAAGTTTGCCGGTGGTGCCTTGCAAGACTTAGGCGTGTACTTGGCCTATGATGCGGTCGCTTGGTTTGGGATGCCCGATGATGTGGCTTACTATCCAACTTTAGGTCCCACCAAAGTCGATGACAGTGGGGTGGCCATTTTACGTTACCCAAGTTTTAACGTGACGTTGAATACCGGGAAGTCGAGCAATTCTTACTTGCCATCTGAAATTTATGGCTTGAAAGACACGATCGTGATGGATAATGCCGCTGAACTAGGACAAGTCACCTATCATCGTGCTGATGGCAAAACTGACAACTTAGGCGTCGCCCCAGATAAGAATCCCATGCTGGCTGAAGCCCGTGACTTTGCGGCAGTCATCAATGATCCTGCTAGTCACGCTAAGGATTATCAAGCTTGGCGTCAATTGAGTCGCAATGTTAATAAACTACTATTTAATTTACGGCAATCGGCGCATCTGTACTTTTCAGATGCAGAACGCGATACGCCCGCTGAATAGAAACGAGGAACTATGTTAGACGTATTTAAAGAAAAATTTGCCGCACAAGGCTTTACCCAACCGTCACCAATTCAAACGGCGGTCGAAGCCCCCATGTTAGCGGGCACTTCCGTGTTGGGGTTAGCCCCGACCGGGTCAGGGAAAACTTTGGCGTTTACGTGGCCGATGTTAGAAATGATTCGCGTCGGTGAAGGGACCCAAGCGTTGATTTTAGCGCCATCACAAGAATTAGCGATGCAAACGACCAGTGTGGTCCGTGAGTGGGCCCAATTGATCGATGCTAAGGTATTGGCGTTGACTGGTGGTGCCAATGTTAAACGGCAGATGGAAAAGCTGAAGAAGCATCCAGAAATTATCGTGGGGACACCTGGTCGGGTGACCAACTTGATTGGCACGGGTAAGTTAAAGCTCGGTCATTTGCAGTTAATGATCGTCGATGAAGCCGATGAGTTGTTAACGGATGAAACGTTGGACCAAATTCGTGAAATCTTAGATGCGACCTTTGCGGAAACCTTGCAATTAGGGTTCTTCTCAGCGACTGAAACCAAGATTTTGGATGAATTACCACGTTGGTTCGGCCAAAAGGTTGAAAAGATCGATGTGCGCGCAATTGACCAAACGCAAGGTGAAGTTCGGCATCGCACGATGGAAGTCGGTAATCGCCATCGCGTTGATTTGTTGAAGCGAATCAGCCGTGTCGACCATTTACGAGCGTTAGTCTTCTTCAATAAGATGCAAGAACTCCAACATGTGGTCGTTGAATTACGGCACCAACATGTCAGCTTTGCCGCGTTGACGAGTAATCAGCGCCAAGTGGACCGGGAAAAGGCGTTGCGCTTGTTCCGACAAGGTAAAGTTGAATTGTTATTGACGACTGATTTGGCGGCCCGGGGCTTAGATGTACCTGAATTGCCAGCTGTCATCAACTTCCAATTGCCTAAAGATGTCACGACTTATATCCATCGCAGTGGTCGGACTGGCCGGATGGGTGCTAAAGGTTTAGTGATCACGATGGGTGATGACCATGATATTCGTGACTTCAAGAAGATGATGAAACCCACGGATTATGAGGTTAAACCCGCCTATCTAGCCGGATATCAAATCGTTGATACTAAGCCAGCCAAGGTCAAGCCAGCTTTAGCATTCGATCATCCAAGTAGTGGGACCGAAGCAGTTGGCGCCCGGCATCGCGTTGAAGGTATCGGCCATCCTGATACGGTACGACAAGAACCGGTTGGGACACCAGTTAAGCCAGAAATTCGGCCGAAGAAGAAAAAAGGACATAATAAGCATTCCAAGAAAAAAGGGATGCGTAAGAAGAATCGCGACCGATCTAACAATCAAGTTGATAAGTCGTAATTGAAAAATTAGTCAATCCGTGAGATGATATTTTACGGATTGGTTTTTGGCCCCATAGCACAACTGGATAGGGCACCCGCCTCCTAAGCGGTTGATTCCGGTTCAAGTCCGGATGGGGTCATCGAACCCGTAGTTTTGGGTAATTATGGTAAATCAAAAAGCACTACAATTCCTTATTTAACAGGGATTGTAGTGCTTTTTGATTTTGAACTATTCGTTCTGGTTAACGCTGGTTTTACTAATTAGGTACACGAGATTTTTTTACTTGTCAGCAAAGATACGTTCCATGGTCAAATCTAACTGCGAATTTTTCGTGTATTTTATTCTGAATAATGTACGTACGCGTTGCGCTAGTTAATTCCGAGTATTCTAAGATTACGCACTAAAAGACATTGTTCCAACCGTGATTGAAATCCAGTTGATGACCAGACATGAAATTCTTCGATATTAAATAATTCATTCAATTGTGAGAAGGTCGTTTCAATTTTTCGTCGTAGTCGATTCATTAGTCGCTGGTCTGTTACCGGTTGTTTCATGTTTTTTCTAATCGGTGTCCATAAATAAATCAGTCGCTTTTTTAGTTCGTCTTTGAGTGCCTGGCTTAAATAGCCAACATCGGCTAATACTTTTGGACTTGGATATTCATCCATTAACGTATCAACTATTTTGATGTCATGTAGTGAAGCTTTCGTTATGACATAGGCTAAAACAATTCCATTATTACCAACTTCAAAACTGCCCTTAAAACCATAATAATTCATCTTTTTAGTCGTGTTATAGCCAATATTTGCTTGTGACTTCAAGGCTTTAGCACGTAAATTACGGACAGGTTTACATAGTGGCATTGGTAAGCTATCGATAATGGTAAAGCCAATTTTGGGCATACACGTTTTAGTTAGACAAACACGAATAAACTGAATGGAAATCCAAGCTTGACGACACAAACGATTGAATCGAGACCGTTCTGGAAATCTATCAATTGGGAAAATATTGTTCACAAGATAATGATAAAAACGTGTCTGAGTTGTTATTTTTAGCTCAACTTGTCAACACATGAGTGCGATGATCATAGCGTCAGAAACCTTGGCCTGATTGACATTTCTCCGGTGTTGGATAGCTTTAGGTACAAACGATAAGTACAAAGGTTGGATAATTTCCAACCAATTTGCGAGACCGGATTGTAATTTAACGATAGGTTGGTTAGAATTTAATTGGCCTAACATAGGAGACACCTCTTTGCCTTGGAATGCTTGAAGTGTAGCTTGTTTAGGCTATTTTTGTGTAAATGAGATTTTGTTAATTAACTAGCACAACACGTATATTTTAGTTGGAAATACTTTCATTTTCTAATCATTTTAACTTCAATCCGCCGGCATGCCGCTTTTCCTTATAACAAAAGACTCCTTGTATATCGAAATTCTAGTATTTATATCAGCTCCCTTTGTTTTGGAAGAACAATAATCCTGACTCTTTTAGGTGCTCCATACTTATAATAACTTCTCGATAATTTCTGTTACAACAGCGTAAATTTGTCTGTAATTATGAAAATAGAACATTTGATTTGGCTTTTCTTTTGGACCCATTGGTAAAGTAGAAGTCAATATTAACATTGATGATTGCGACCATGTGTTCATCTTGGCATTTGTGAATTCGGCCAAATCCAGACTTATGAATTTGTTTAAGACACTTTGCGGCAATAGGCTCTTTTCAAATTGATTTACAATAATGATTTTCGCATCCCCTTTGGTAACGGTACGACTCCTAGAGCCTTTGTAATATTTGGGCGCCAATATTTGTCATTTTCTAAATTACATCCACATATATAGGTAGTAATCAGTTTGGAGAATTCTCTTCTAACTAATTTTCCAGCATTGCAGATTGTTGTGGGGATTCCAGCAGTCACAATATAATCGAATTCACCTTGAATATTTAATAAATATTGCAAAAGCTCATCGATAATTGGCGTATTAAAAGCTTCCAAAAATGTTAGATGATGCTCGTCTTGATACAAGTCAAGTCGTCATCAAATTCTTCCTGATCAATATTTAGAGCAGCTAGTTGAGCATAACCAAATGCGTTGTTCTTTGAGTCAAATACACGGGCTAAATCAGTTCGATCTTTATCAAGGTTAGATTTACGATAGGTATATGCGCCCATCAAGTTGTATTTTGTTGCATCGACAGTTAGCACCTTAAGCGGATTCGGACTTTTGGCTGAACTTGCAAGAGCCTTGGATAGCTCCATTGCTAGTAAAACACTATCGCCAAAGCGAAGATCGCCATCGATATTAATTATTTTAGCCACAACGGTTCTTCCATTTATATTTATATACCCGTTGTGCTAGTTAATTAGCTGCCAGGTATCTACGAATAAAAGTTGTTCTAATCGACTTTTGAAGCCACGCAGACATCGGGCCCGATTATGTTCAACCTGAAATAAAACCTGCCATTTAGAGAATAAAGTTTCGATCATGCGCCTTTGGCGCTTCAATAAGGTGCTATTCAGTCGTGATTGAGGCATGTTACGGCGTTTGGGTGTCCAGAAATCAATGTGTCGTTGCTTTAATTGATCTTTTAGTGGTTGACTAAGGTAGCCAACATCGGCCAAAACATGTGAGCAAGCGTATTGGTCAATCAATTCTGGCACTAAACGAATATCATGAATTGAAGCAGCTGAAATTGAATAGGCCACTACAATGCCTTGATTGGTGACCTGAAAATGTCCCTTTAAACCATAGAACCATTGTTTCTTGGTGGCATTATAGCCAATGTCAGCAAGTGAGCGTAAAACTTTGGCTCGATGATTACGAATTGATTGGCATAATGGGATTGGAAAACTATCTATGATGGTGTAAGTCACTGATGGTAAACAGTGTTTAACTAAACCAACCCGCAGGGTTTGGAGCAGACAGCCCATAGCTGTGCACCGTCGATTAAAACGAGATCGTTCCGGCAAACCAGTCAGCCCTAACCCAACTAACAGACGATAAAAAGCACATTGATTAGTGATACCAAGTGATACCTGCCAACACATCAAAGCCATGATAGTTACATCTGATATTTTGGCATGATTAGCATTCTTTCTTTGCCGAATTTTGCAGGAAACATAACGTTGATATAGTGGCGTTACAACCGCAACCCAGGGTTGCCAAGGTGCTTGCACGATAGTTGTAGGTTGAGTAAGATAATATTGGCTTGACATCGTTCACACTTCTTTGTTTAGGATACTTAAAAGTGTAAGCCTGCCAGGCTTTTTATGTACTTTAATTGTCCCATTTCAACTAGCACAACGGGTATTTATATAAAAGAATTTTATCATAATAGTGAATTAGCATAGATATTATCCCCTACAATAATATATCGCTATTGGAAAATGAATCCCTTAAAATTAATGACGTTTGCCCCAAGAAATAGTTGTTTTAACCATGAATGTTAAATAGACAGCATCTATAACATTTTTTATAATATAATAAGGAAAATTGGAGGGAGTAAATATGAAAAAAGAGTTTAAATCGGCTTTATTTGTCGCGGGATTAGTCACGATTGGCTGCATTGGGGTTATTACAACCCATACCAGCGTCAGTGCTTCTGCATTGAAGCCAATTACAAACTATAAAACAGTTAAAAACTATGTGTATCTTCCATGGAATGGCTGGTACAGTGGAAAAATGTACACCTCGAAAAACTTAAACAAGGCAATTGACATAGGTGAGGATATATACATCGGTAAAAATAGACCAAAAGAGCAATGGAAAGTCATTGGATCCAAATATATTACAAAAAAGATTGGCAAGACCAATCATAAATTCTATTATGTTAAACATATGAAAAAAATGCCCGGTAAGAAAAAGTGGACGACAGCCAATAAAGGTTGGGTCGATTTTACAAAAGATTCTAGTTACTTATTACGTGTTTATCCAAAGTCTCAACAAGATAAAGACTATAAATTCGCCAAAAATTTGGTTAATCAATTGCATGCTAGTAAGGCTAAAACAAACATTACGAAAGCAACAAATAAGCTTTCGAAAAAGCGCCTCTACGTTAAAAAGCGTAATAAGCCATTTATCGGTGATATTTACGATTCTTTATCTGGTGGTACTTATTCGTGGAACAAAAGTGCAGTGGCAGTCGGTAAACAGTCGAATGCAAGCCTCTATGCGCAGACTCGTGTGATGCAAGGAAACTTAAAATTTTCAAAAGATATGAAGGCAGAATACAAAAGACTGACCGCTAATCACTACAAAAAGCTTAGTCCAAAAATGGCTGCTGGCGATGCATGGACAGCTTTTTCCGTTGTTAAAAAGAGTTCAGACCTCAGGAATCTTGTGCTGAATGGTAGTGAAGCAGTCGACACTTTATCATCCTTTTTAAACGGAAACGGAAGAGTAACAAGCTTTATAACGGCAATGATGTCAACTGACCAGGCTATGTCTATTTACGATATGACACGAGACACGACTGCCGCTCGACTTGCGTTCATCTATGCAATTAACAAGAATCCAAAAATGGCACCTAACGATTGGTTGGAAGCAGCTCAAACAGAGCAGATTTACAATCATTACCGGCATCGTTTGGGTCCTGAGGAGCTTTCATCTCTTGAATTCTATATGAACGACCTAAAAAAAACCGAACTCACCTATTTATTTGGCGGGGATCTGGATACCCAGATGGGGCTCGGCAAATGGGATGAATGGGATAAGCCAGGCTATTTATATGACGTCATATCAAAAATGGTAGGTCCTGAATTGGAAATTGCTCAAACTGAAGATAAATATTTAGAAAAATATTTATCAGTTGATTCAATCGACATTGAAGCTAAATTGACCATTGATTGTGTCGTACCATATATGGACAATTTAAATAGCTTTATACAATAATACTTTTACAAATGTGTACTATTAAAACGGACGGCCCCTTGTTGGTCGTCCGTTTTAAATATAAATCAACTACTTCTACCCGACTGATCTTAGGAGTGAGTACATTCACGCTACTAATTGGGCCCCTTTCGAGGGACTCTTATTAATATTCATTGTAAGCCCTATTTACACCACCATTCCCCTTTTATTAAATAATAGCGAGAAACATGCCCTTTTAAGGGAGTGATGAATCGACTTGGTTTGTGGGCTCACGTCCACATGGTATACTACTGGAAAGAGGTGGTGAAATGCATGACTCTACGAGCAATCAAAACACGTATTTATCCAAACGCAGACCAACAATTACAAATTATGCGTAACTTTGGTGCTGGCCGTTTTGTATGGAATCAATTGCTCAATATGCAGATAGAACGCCATAAAAACGGCGGTAGTTACGTCAATTCATTTGGCATGAATTACCTGCTGAAACCCTTAAAACAAGAATATCCATTTTTAAAGCAAGCTGAGGCAACTTCGTTACAATTAGTTAGTCGTGATTTACACCACGCCTATCAAAAATTATTTAAAGAACACGTGGGATTTCCTCGTTTTAAATCACGTAAATATCCAAAGCAAAGCTATCAAAGCAATGCCGTTAACGGAAATATACAAGCGGTCGGTTCCCATCATCTTCGTTTGCCTAAAATTGGAATCATGCGTTTTAAGAGTGGCCGACAACTTGACGGTAAAATCAAAAACGTTACGGTTCGTCTTTCGTCCACTGGCAAATTTTACGCCATAATTTTGGTTGATAACGAGGTCACCTTACTGCCAAAAACCAGCCGAGGAGTCGGTATCGACATGGGCGTGGCCAACTTAATGATTATTAGTGATGGGGTTAAATACGCCACAAAGCGTTTCGATAAGTGTTTATCCAGGAAGAAACATTACTGGGAAAAGCGCCTAGCACGCCGCAGGGCAGAAGCCAAACGTGAAATTGCGTGGGATAAACACAATAATGTGATTGAACCGCGTGAGTTAAGCGACTTCGCTAATTACCGCAAGGCCAAGTATATGGTTGCCAAGTACTGTGAAAAGGTCGCCAACCAGCGAAATAACTACCTGCATCAACTAACCACAGCGCTGGTAAAACAGTATGATGTGATCAAAATTGAAGATTTGAAAATCAAAAATCTACTAAGCAATCACAAATTAGCACGAGCAATTGCTAATCAAGCGTGGCGTGAGCTACGCGCCATGTTGGAGTATAAATGTGACTGGTACGGCAAACAGTTAATCACTGTAAATCCGTATAAAACTAGTCAACGATGTTCTACGTGTGGTTACGATGATGGTAAACATGCCCTAGATATTCGCGAATGGAATTGTCCAGTATGTGGTACGCAACATGACCGAGATATTAACGCATCTATTAACATTTTGAATGCGTAACAAACTAATCTGGCTTGGAACAAGCCTTAGTAAATAGCTGTCACCGCTACTGGAAATGCTTAGGCATTTGTCGGCAAGTTTGCAGCGTTCCTAGAAGCTCGGCCTTTTAAGGGTCGAGTAGTTCACAAATATTGCTGTAGGTGATTGACGGTCCTTTTTTTAGCGATGGCTCCTGCAGGCGTGGTATATAACTTCTGCGGATCTGCGTTGGCTTGTAAATATGCCGGTGTGTAGTGGTCATAGTAGTAACCGTTAAACTTAGAGAAATGATACGTGATACTAGGATGTTTGGCAATCTTCTTAGTTTTATACCAATAGGTGGTACTACCAACGTTTTCCATATTGTCAGGAACCACGGCTCGTAATGCGGCATGGCCTTTGTGGGAGACTTTTTTTCCAATAAGGATAAGAATCAGTGGCATAACGTGCAACGACATAATAGTTTTTAGGTGTCTGTTTCACAACTAATTGTGAGTGTCCCATGGCATAGCTCGGAAACTTAGCGCCGGAAATGCGATACCAACTGCCAGTGAAACCATCTTTAGTATCGAAATGGTATTTTGTTGCTTTTAATTTGTTGTAAGTCCCGTAATCACTATCGTAATGGTACCAAGTGCCTCGCAATGAGGTTGGGACGGTGGTGTAAGTTTTAGCGCTGGCGGTTTGATTATTGGTTATTAGCGCTAGGCCGAATGCTGCAATTGTTAAAAGTAGTGCGATTCCCCGATGATTTTTCAATAGAACTTTCTTCAAAGTAAGTGGTTAAGAAAAAGGCGATGTCATGACGGCATCGCCTTTGAGTTAAGGTATTTAGTTCAGCGTTTCAATAGCATTAGATAACGCTTGAGCCATATTTTCTATAGGGTCAGAAAAATCACCATCATTTGCGCGAATAACATCGTTCAAACGACTGTTCAAAGCTGCCAACTGTGCATTAGTAACTGAATTAAAACGACCAGCGAAGATTTGATAAGCCGCTGACATTGCCTTAGCATCTTGCAAAGTTGCACTATAAAAATGCATGTCATAAACAGCCGCAGACAACCCATCGCTTTCATACGTATTAGTTGTATTGACGCTTGAAATGTCCTTTAACGCGTAATCTTGATGGTCAGCTGACATCATCCGAATAGCAGCCAACATCTTCTTAATATCAGACTTCCGTTGGTTCAAGGCTTTCATATTGATCTTGCTCAAATTACCACGCCAAGCCCAGCCTTTAACGGAGCCTTTACTGTTCTTGATATAGTAATAAACGGCTTTTTTACCATTGGTCTTTTTAACAGTAGCTGACTTAGTGGCATAAAAAGTTGTTCTTAGATAATTCTTACCGTTATGGTTCTTCTTGGTTAATTTAGCGCTGGAATAAACATAGCCACCATTGATATGGTAAGCCGTTTTCTTCATCGATTTACTACTGATCAACTTGGCCGACTTAGTCTTAGCCGCCACGTTCATTGTATTGCTTGGCATTGCTGCCACACCCATGCTCAGCGATAATACCCCGACCGCTGCAAGCTTAAATAATTTACGCATTGTTTGCGCCTCCAAAGTTAAGTTATGTTACGTCATAATTATATCATTATTACTAAATTAATATGAGTGCGTTTAACAAGTTAGCGACAAATTATGACATAAAAAATCAGCACCTAACTAGTGGGCAAGTTAGGTGCTGATGAACGTTATAGCTTAATTATCGAATCACAATCACATTACAAGGTGCATGGTCAACCACATAACTCGTCGTAGACCCAACTGCCACACGATGCGGAGAATCTTTACCGGTGGCACCCAGCACGATTAAATCGATGTCTGAATGTTGCTTCGCATAATCAGCAATCGTGCGTTTGGGATTACCGTAAGCGACCTCGGCTTTGAATTGTGGTACCGTCGTGGTGGCCACGAAACGTTGGCGGTCGCGCATGTCAGCGTTAGCGTGACTAGCTTCAGCATCTAGCAACTCGTTTAAAACGGGATCAAGTGCTGGTGCATGATAAGCACTGTCATCAACGACATACAACGCGGTTAAAGTAGCGGTGTGCCGTTGCGCAATATTCACGGCTTCATTGAACGCTGCGGCAGCTTGGGCAGAACTATCGACGGGAATTAACACATGCTTGTAAGTACTTGGCATGATGACCACCTCCAGTGATTTTGCTTAAGCATATCGGATTAAGTGACGTTAAGGAAGCTAAATGCATCTTTTAAGTTAATTTTATATTTTTTTCAGGGGCGGTGGCGTATGATTTGAGTTAGTTAGGGAGATAGGGGATGAGCAGTATTAATAAAATGATGAACCAGTTACAGCGATTCGATACGGCGGTCGCGCAGCAGCGTTATTTTCGCGCGATTCGCGATACGTTGACATTGTTGTTTCCATTTGTATTAGTTGGGGCGTTTATCAATGTGTTGAACCAAGCCGTTTTTTCGAAAAATGGCTTTTTCAATCACATCTATTATTTATCACATTGGATACCAGGTTTTAAACTGTGGTCGCAATATACCACGATGTTGAGTATCAGCGTTAACGACTTGATTGCGGTGATTGCCGCGTTTGCGGTCGCCAACTTTGTGGTGCGGTCGACAAATCGGGATAACTTATTGGCCGGGTTAACGTCGGCGCTATGTTTTGTCATGTTGAACTTCAACTTCGACTTTTTCAGTGATCAAGAAGACGCCAATGGGTCGCAATTTTTGGAAGGTAACTTGGGGTCACAGGGGATCTTTTTAGCAATTTTAGTTGGTTTACTAACTGGCTGGATTTTTAGCAAGTTAGCGTTTAAGCCCCACGACCATCAATTAATCGAAAGTCGGACCCATTTGTTACAACGGGCTAAGAACAATATGTTGCCGATTATTTTAAGTTTACTGATTTTCAGTGCGATTGGATTTGGCATCAGCTTTGTAAGTCCAATGGGGCTAAACGGTATTTTTTATGCCGCCTTTAAACTACCATTCAATAAAATCTCACATATTATGATCACGATTTTCTTAGCCACGTTATTAAGCAATTTATTCTGGCTAATTGGGATTATTGGCCCGATTAGTTTTAGTGGGAATGGTTCGGTGAGCACCGTACAAAATCTGCAATACGCGATTCAACATGGATCTGCTTGGGGCGCACCAAATCCAATCACGATTCATACGGTCTATGATGCGTTTGCCAATGTCGGTGGACCGGGGATGACGTTAGCGCTTATTATTGCTATTTTGTGGCAATCCCGGAATCAAGATTTTCGTTTAGTGGCGAAGACGAGTTGGCTACCAGCCATCTTTAACTTTAATCAACCGTTATTAGTCGGGTTACCAATCTTATATAGTCCATTATTAGCCGTGCCGTTCTTGTTAGCGCCCATGGCCAGCATGGTCATTACGTGGGTGGCATTGAAACTCAGTTGGATGCCACCGGTGGCTTATCCAATCTATCGGACGATGCCAGGCTTTTTGATGGGCTGGCTTGGAACCGGTGGCGACTGGCGGGCGTTACTGGTTAGTGTGATCAACTTGGCCGTTGCGACTGCGATTTATTTGCCGTTTATTTTAATTAATAACCGCATTGTAACGGGAGGTGCCGACCATGAAGCGTAATTGGTGGCGTTGGTTAATTGGGTTAGTCGTCTTAGTGGCGGTTTGTTGGCCAGCTTATAATTGGAGTCGGACCAATATCAAGACGTTAAAAGATGCTGGCCGAACTCGGATGGCGCCAGTCATTATGGTGCCCGGGTCAAGTGCGAGTCAGAACCGTTTTGATAGTTTGATTAAAGAATTAGGCAAAGAAACGCCGCAAAAGCATAGCGTTTTGAAGTTAACGGTCGCAACTGATGGGTCGATTAAATATAGTGGCTCAATCAAGCGTAACGACTACGAACCCTTTATCGTGGTAGGCTTTGAAAATAACAAAGACGGCAAAGCCAATATCGATAAGCAAGCCGTTTGGTTGAATACGGCGTTTAAGGCGCTAGTGAAGACGTATCGCTTCAATCATTTTCGGGCGATGGGACATTCTAACGGTGGGTTGATTTGGACCTTGTTCTTAGAACGGTACTTAAAAGAATCACCGAAAGTGACGATTGATCGCTTTATGACGATTGCATCGCCATATAATATGGAGTCAACTAGTTCGACGCCGACGACAAGCATGTACAAAGAACTGTACAAATATCGTGATGGGTTACCAAGCTCGTTAACGATGTACTCGATTGCCGGCACGGAAAATTATACGAGTGATGGCACGGTGCCATATAATAGTGTCAACGCCGGAAAGTATATTTTCCAAAATCAAGTGAAGCATTTTACGGAAGTGACGGTCACTGGGGCCAATACGACCCACTCAGATTTGCCACAAAATAAGCAAATTGTCGCATTGATTCGCCAATATCTCTTAGAAGAAAACGTGCCAAATAAGATTCGTAAGCAAAATCAACGTCGGCTGCAAGGACAGTAGCTAGTCGTGGTAAGGAGGCAGTCAATCATAATGATGGCTGTCTTTTTTGATAAATTACCGTGCAACTAAAAAAGAGCCCGTCATCACTGACAGCCTCTTGAATAGATGTTTTATTTGGTATTCTTACCTAAAACCACAGTTCCCATCATCGCTTTATTATTGGCTAAGTTGCCATAAGTAAAGAAGGCGTAACGGGTATGGTTCGTTTTGTTAGTAAAAGCACTCGGCTTCATTTCAACAGCTTGTTTAACCGTTTTGGAAGCACCTGGCTTTAAGGTGATGTGCGCGGCAGTTGCTGCTGGTTTCACATTTTTAGCGGGTACGGTTTTGCTCGTTAAGTCGTAGACGTTGAAGCGGAGGTTACTGAAGTAGAACTTGACCGTTTTCTTAGTCTTGTTTTTAACTTTGAAGCTGTAGGCATAGTAGGTCACGATCTTCTTGGTCGACTTGTCTAACTTAGTCACAGCACTTAACGGTTGCTTTTGGTTCGTTAATGCGATCGTGACGAGCCGCTTGTCCGCCGCCGATAGTTTGCCGTATGTGTAGGTCTTCTTTTTAGACGTCGTCTTCGCATTCGTCTGCGCGTGTGCGACTTGCCTAACATGTTGTGGTTTTAGCCGTAGCCGCAACCGTGGTTGATACGTACTCGTAGTCGTTGCAGCCGAGGCCGTGGTGGCGCCGACCGTCAGACTGCAGCCTAGTGCTAAGGCTAACGCTGCAATAATCATCCGGTGTTTCATTATAATTCCCCCCAATTTATCAGTGTACTCCCTAAGCTTAAGGGTTATGTATAGGGACGTCAATGGTTGGCAACTGGAATTTAAGACTTTACCAAACCTTTACGCAAAATGGATAAAGATTTAACCAAAACTAGGCAAATTTGATTGTATTATTAGTGATTTTTCGTTAAGGTAAGGGTATTACAAAAAAGGAGTTTACCACATGAATATTGAAATTTTAAACTCAGCGATCCAAGACTTACATTTTCAAATCGTTTACGACCGGGACGAAGCTAAAGAAGAACCAGGCCAAGGCCAATTTAGCTATACACCAGCTAATGACGACGTTAAAAAGACGTTTGGCGACGATGTTGTCCAAGCGCAATTAGACGTGACTTACAAAGAAGAAATGTACGACCTTTCTGCAACTGTTTTTGCGATTATTCGCTTAAGTGGTGAAATGGTTAGCATTATCGAACGTCAATCTGGCGACAACCAATTAGAAGACGACGAACAAGACATGTTAAATGACTTGAACAACGCCGTTATCCCAGCTTTATCAGCTAAGGCCCGGGCATACGCTGCTTTGCTTTCAACTGAAGCAAGTAACTTTGCAATCATGCCAGCTGATTTTGATGGCGGTCAAACCACCCAAGAAAATCAAGAAGCATAATTATATTTTTTAAGTAGACTGGTTAAGCAGTCTACTTTTTTTATCCAAATTTTTTTAAATAAATCCATACTTGCACTGGAAAACGTGGGGTAAATGCCGTATATTTAAAGTGGGTTCAAGAATGTATTTGGGGGTAATGAATTATGAAAAAAATGATGCAATTAGTTACCGCTGGGGTAGTCGGTTTAAGCTTCGCCGCGGTCGTACCAAACTTAACGGCGCAAGCGAAAACGGCAACGTTGACGGGTTACTATGTCAACCAGTCACAAAAATTGGTCTTGCACCAGAGCGGGAAGTATTTATTAATTGGGGACTATCAGCAACATCAAAATGGGCGCGTGAAGACCTATAAGATCGTTAGCGAAAAACAAAGTGGTCAAAAAATTACTTTGAAGTATCGCGCGATGCGGTGGCGGTATGCCCATAATTTCCAAGAAGCCGCCGTTAGTCATCACTTTATTGCCAAAAAGAAACGTACGAGTACGTTGACGCTCAATGGGTCACAATTACAAGTTCGTTTAGGTAACGGTCGGGTCCGGGGATTACAACCAAACACGGCTAAACCTGGGACGACGTATACGTTTACGAAGCAGACTAGTAATCCCGTTACCAGCTGGGTCACTGCTTTTGAAACCAAGCGGTTAACGGACCAAAACGAGGCGTTGAAAGTTTATGCAGCTAGTCAAGCCGCCCATGGCTATGCGGTCACGCAACCAGCTGTGAGCGATGCGCAATTACAAACAATGATTCAACAAGCAATTGCGCATGATGTTAGCTTAGTAGCGAAGCCTTATTTAGGCCAAGCAATGCCACAACCAATTCATGTTTAAAATGCTGGGTGACTGACCAAATGGTGAGTCACCTTTTTTTTGTAAGGCTAACTTAAGTGAATATAAAAATTTTAATACAGGCTTGTGTAAGCGCTAACAAGTGTGCTACAATAACTTCGGTCGAGATAGTTGCTCCAGTAACATAGTTACAGACAGGGTCAAAAGGCATTGTTTTGGAGGCACTGCAATCATCGAATATCACATAAGTTGATGGTTGGCTTAGTTGTTCATAGTTGGGGGTGGCGGTTTAATTCAATAATTCGTCAGCACACATACTTGATAATAGCAATTATGCGCACATAGGAATGAGGACTAAGATGGCGATCAATTAGATAGTGGCGACTAGGTTACGGGTGAGTAATTTGGTGGTCACTTTTTGTATAGAGTGTGAGCGAGGACGGGGTGTCAGTGAGCATTGCCTAGCTAAGGCAATTAGTCGGTGGTTTTTCCGACTGGTTGTCTTAGCGTAGCAAGCGGAGCTGACAGTCCGAGCGAACACGTTTCGGTACACAAGCTAGAACGCCGCCAACCCAAAACCACCAATCGACCAAATAACCAAACATCAATATCCATAAACCAACAAATTCAAAACACTGTAAATCACCACATGAAAGCGTATACTAATCACTGAAAGGGGCGTGACTGACATGTTCAAACCAATGGCGTCAATTTTTACTAACCATCAGATTGCCGGACATTATCGCGCAATTGATCGTGCAAAGAAATGTATTGTGCCGTTTCACTTTGAAATTAAGGGCCAGGAGTATCCGGCACCAAAGAAAGAGACAAATTGGCTCCGGCGGCTTTCGGGCACCCACAGTGAGAAGTATGCCATTGTGGAGCTCACACCAACGAAGGTCATTCTCTGGTCACCAGAGCAACGAAACTTGGGTGAGATGTTGTTAGCGGACATTAAGCTGATTCAGATTGGGGCGATTCGTTGGCACGCTTCAGCAGCGTTAGATCCGCGGCGGGCCTTTCGTGCCACGATTTTTGTTGTAACGGATGCGGGTAATTATTATTTTGCCAATCCTGATATGGAAGTGTTACCAGCTATTTTTAAATTTGCGCATGAACATCAGATTCCAGTGGAAGATCCACTACATTTGATACCACTACTAAAAGTTGGCTGGCACGCAGCGGCGAAAACGTTACATGAGACTTATGCCCAGTTAGCGGCGCATACTGGGTATCCGGATTCGAAAGTTTAAATTAGATGATAGTGATTATTGGGCGTTCTCTTTTAGTGGAGAGCGCTTTTTTGCCATTAGAAAGGTGGAGAGGGCTTTAAAGCACTAAAGGCATCTCCAATAGCACGCCAAAAAAGCACACCTGGCCAAATTAACTGGTCAGGCGTGCTTTTAGTTTGTTAATAGTTACTCAATAAGACTTGGCTTTAAACAAGTCCTTGCGCCAACATGGCATCAGCGACTTTAGTAAAGCCAGCGATATTAGCGCCACTCAAGTAGTCGCCACTAACATCATATTCGTCAGCCGCAGCGACCGATTGGGCAAAAATCGTTTGCATGATTTGCTTCAAGCGGGCATCAACTTCGTCAAACGTCCAGCTCAAACGCATGCTGTTTTGGCTCATTTCTAAGGCCGAAACAGCGACACCACCAGCGTTGGCAGCTTTAGCTGGACCGTATAAGACATCCGCAGCTTGATAGGCGGCAATGGCTTCGGGTGAACTTGGCATGTTAGCCCCTTCAGCGACGGCTTTGGCACCATTGGCGATGACGGTCTTAGCTTGGTCACCATCGATTTCATTTTGAGTCGCACATGGTAAAGCGATGTCATAAGCGACCGTGGCATCCCAAACGGAACCAGCATGGTAAGTCGCACTTGGTACGCGGTCGGCGTAGTCTTTGATGCGGCCGCGTTCAACTTCTTTGATTTGCTTAACGACTGCAAAGTCGATGCCGTTTTCATCAATCACGTAACCGTTGGAATCGGAACAAGTGATGACTTTGCCACCAAGTTCGGTGACTTTTTGAATCGCGTAAATTGCGACATTACCGGCCCCGGAAATCGCGACACGTTGCCCGTTAAAGCTTAAGTTATTGGCTTTTAACATCTCATCGGTGTAGTAAGCCAACCCATAACCAGTAGCTTCAGTCCGCGCTAACGAACCGCCGTAGGACAGACCTTTCCCGGTTAACACGCCGCGGTCAGCGCCACGGAGGCGTTTATATTGGCCATATAAGAAGCCGATCTCACGACCGCCGACACCAATATCACCAGCAGGAACGTCGGTGTCTAAGCCGATATACTTACTGAGTTCGGTCATGAAGCTTTGACAAAAGCGCATGATTTCATTGTCGGATTTACCTTTAGGATCGAAATCAGAGCCACCTTTACCACCACCGATAGGGAGGCCGGTTAAGGCGTTTTTAAAGATTTGTTCGAAGCCTAAAAATTTAACGATACTTAAATTAACGGAAGGGTGAAGCCGTAAGCCACCTTTGTAAGGGCCGATGGCGGAGTTGAATTGGACCCGGAAGCCACGATTGACTTGGGCGTGACCGGCATCATCCAGCCAAGGCACCCGGAATTGGATAACCCGTTCTGGTTCGGTCAAACGTTCCAAGATGTTGGCATCAATGTATTCAGGATGGCGTTCAAAGACGGGCGTCATCGTTTGGAAGAAGTCATGGACGGCTTCAAGAAATTCAGCTTGGTGCGGATCGCGTTGTTCAATCACCGTATAAACGTGTTGCAAATAATCGGTTGCTTTACTCAAAATAATCATCCTTCCATATTTAAATTAACTATAAAGCTTATTTTACTGGTTTTGTTCGGGTAATGCACTAGATAAAATGACTAATTTTGTGTGAATTTTTGTGGATAGTAATTAATCAAATACAATTGCGTACGATGTTGTTCTTTTCTAAAGATGGCATGCTTCTTATCAGAATAAATATGTTATATGTTATACTTTTACTAGTTAGAAATCCTTGTGTATCAGGCTTTATTCCTATTAGATACACAGTGACCGATGATAGATAAGTTAAAGCAGGGATTGAGTAAGTTTTTGTTTGTTAAATGACTGGAGATGGGGTGTTAACATGCTAATGTATATGAATAGCAATTTGTTTGATAGTCCTGCTAAAGTGCTCGTTAACACTGTTAATACAGTTGGTGTTATGGGAAAAGGAATTGCACTTAACTTTAAAAAAATGTATCCGGACATGTTTAAACAATATCAAAAGTTCTGTGAAAATGGACAGTTAACAATCGGCAAGCTTTGGCTATATAAAACGCCCAATAAATGGATATTAAATTTTCCAACTAAAAAAAATTGGCGAAATAAGTCCAAGTTATCTTATATTGAGGCTGGATTAAAAAAGTTTGTTGAAACTTATGAAGAACGGGGAATTACATCAATTGCGTTTCCACAATTAGGTGCTGGTAATGGTGGCTTAGATTGGGAAACGGAAGTTAAACCTCTGATGGAACAATATTTGAGTAAATTGCCAATTCGAGTTTATATTCATATCTATCAAGTTGGTAAAGAAAACCAAGAATATACGCAGCCAAAAGAAATTAGACAATGGCTAGATAGTTCGCCGACAGCTTTAAGTTATTTTCAAGTTATTCAAGATTTGAATGACGCATTGATAGCAGATCATGAATTTGAAGCAAAGGTTGTAAAAATGGAACCTGTTGACGGTGATACCAAAACGATTCATGTTAAGCATGACGATAAGGATTACTTTTTGACGAAAAATGATATTGCGGAAAGCTGGAATAAGTTACGGAATAACGGTATTTTGATAGTTCCTGAATTTCCAAGTGTTGTTATACGTACTGATGATGATCACTTTTTTGAGGCGTTATTAAGAAAATTACCGTATGTTAAAATTATTCATTTATTTTATCGGGGACAGAGGATGGATGGCTTACAATTGAGTAAAAGTGATCTACCAAGAGAAGAAGTTCGAGAAGCTAGTGTTCGGCTAGCATAGGGGGCTTAGCGTTGACTTACACAAATACAATCAATGATTTGTTAAATGGCAATATTGATACTGGATTAAGTCTAACTAAACAAAAAATTTGGCCAAGGTATTGTTATCATTTTACGGATGAGAGTAATTTGGCTAGAATTCTACGTTCCGGCCGGTTAGTGTCGCGTTGGGATGCACAACAAACTAACAGCATGTCGAATGATAACGCAAATCCAGAAGTAATTGCAGGCACTAGTGAGTCAATCACTCAGAATGTAAGATTGTATTTTCGACCACGAACACCAACGCTAAATAATAATGAAGGCTTTCGACCAGGGTCTAAGTATCATCAAGCAAGCTGCCCGTTTCCAGTGTTCTTGCTTTTTCCCTTGGCACAAATACTAAATCTGCCTAATACCCGATTTAGTCCAACAAGTTTAGCGTTGCACCGTGAACCAGAATTGTTGTCTGGATCAGAAGCATTTAGTAAACTGCCGTTCGACCTCATTTATCATGATCAAGCCTTTAGTCCAGATGATCGCGATAACATTATCCATCATCGCCATGCCGAAATTGTGGTTCCACATGAGTTGTCATTAGAACACTTGCTATATATTGTTGTACGGAGTGTAGCAGAAAAAGAAACGTTGATTAATCTGTTGAAACTTAAGCATTTAGACCAATATATTAATCGAGTACAAGTAGATGATGCTGGAATTTACTTTTTTAAGCGTTGGACCTATGTTGATGAAGTTTTGATGGATGACGAGCAAGTTAATATTAAAATGCATCGTGGAGAAGATGCATTCCCCGCAGAGTGGACTAATAGTGATATTCCATTAGCTCCGGAGAATAAGAAAAGTTATTTGAATTTTAAAATTCGCTTTCAGGATGCAACGACAAGCAAGTTTACGGTGTTTGATGGGGCCCATTTGGTACCTGAACATCAGATTATTAATTTGGATACGATGGACACCTCGGCGTATCGAATGATAATTGAATTGAATGATAAGCTAGCCTACTATGGGACTTTTTACGCAACTAAAAATGTGCCATATTAATGTATGATGTTAGCCAATACATCGAAGTAAGTCGATATGAAAAATATCGACTTTTTTGGTTAAGCAACTTCCCACAAAATCCAAGTAAGCTGTCTTTCCGTTGTAACTAATGTACAATACTTGTAACAATAACCATGCGCCTAATCTTGCGTTCTGCAAGCGGAAGCCGTATAGTTATGAGCGTGTTATCACAGGGGGAAGCAGAATGACCATTAAAAAAGTAGGAATACTTGGGATGTTAGGCTTAGCGAGCCTTGGTGGGAGCTTATTGTTCGGGATGCCGACCAGTACAGCGACGACGCGCCCAGTCTATTTACAATTAAAACCATATGACGGCAAGTTAGCCGTGTATCAACAAATTCCGGATTCAACGAGTACGTTACAAAACGGGATCGATGCTAAGGTTGCCAGTGATCAAGTGTATCGCGGGACCACGACGGGGAGTTATTTGACTTTCAAATATATCCACGTGCAAACGTTAGCGGGCAAGTCAGTCGGTTGGCTGAACCGATCAGATACGAAGACTTTGACGCATGTCACTAAAGATGGCTTATTAACGCAATATCAAACCAAGAAGTTAGCCGGTCAATTAAAACTTACCGGTAAGTCTAAAAAGGTGACGGTCACGGTCCAAGGACCACAAGCGACGAAAGCTAAGTTGACGACGAAAAAAGTCACGTCAAAGACGTTGACCACGAGTGCGTATCGCGTCGTTAAGCAAAGTACGACTGATTTTGGGAAGTACTATCAATTACAAAAAAATAGCAAGAACTACGGCTGGGTCAAGTCAACTGGGTTCAAGTATACGGCTAAAAAAGCCACCGCGACGAAGCCCAAGACGACAACCTTGTCCGCGACGAAGGCTAAACAAATCGATGCGCTGGTCAACGCGGCCCATTTAAAAGGGACGTTGTTAATGACGACCGCGGCTAGTAAGACGCCGGTTATTCGGAGTTATGGTTATGCGAATGCGGCTACCAAAACTAAGAATACTGCAACGACGATCTATCCAATTGCTTCACTGCAAAAGGCCATGACTGGAACGATAATCGAACAGTTGATCCAAGCTGGTAAGTTATCGATGACTACGCCATTAAGCAAGTACTATCCGAAGGTTCCATATGCCAAGTCAATTACGATTGCGGAATTATTGACGCATACGTCTGGCATTACGATGCCAGAAGACCGGCCAAGTAAGGTATTGTCTGAAACAGGGGCGCTTGATTGGGCTTTAGCCAACTTAACCTCAACTAATGAGCATACTTGGCATTATTCCAGCGCTAACTTTACGTTGTTAGCGGGCATTATTCGCCAAGTGACCGGGAAGTCATATGCGACGAACTTGCAACAACGGATCTTAACGCCAGCGAAGATGACGCAAACGTATGCGGTCGCTAAACTGCCAACAACGGGTGTGGCGACACCATATGCGTTTGATACGGCGGATTACGATACTGTTTATAAGATTTCTAAGCCGCTGTTATCAAGTGAATTGGGCGCTGGCGATATTAGTATGCCAGTGAATGATTATTATCAATTCATTACCGCGTTCAATAGTGGCAAGTTGTTGTCAACGACGGCGCGGGCTGAGTTGACGAGCGTTATTACGACCCATCACTATGTGGGTGGCTTCTACTATCATACCGATGGTGGGCAACACGCAACGGGTTACGACAATCATATTAGTAATTTCTATCTTCGTTCTGGCGATGGAAAAGTCAATGTGGTTGGTTTTTGGAATCAGGGCGATCATGTGACCGCTAAGACGACGATGAAACAGATTGAAGCTGTGTTAGCTGAATAATTAATGTTATAAAAAATGGGGTTCTCCAAATGAGAACCTTATTTTTTTAGTCGTTTTTTGATGATAAGTTATGCTTGTAATGTCAACAGAGGAACTGGTGATAAAATGGTGATTCATGAATTTGATTGTGTTTTATTAAAGGATGGTCGTAACGCTGCAATTGTAGAGGTCTTAGACGCGACTCACTTTTTGGCAGATGTTGGCGATACACCGGATGACTGGGACACGATTTCAGTTACTTTAGATGAGATTGAAAAGGTAACGTACCGGTATTCAGCCTAATGGACTGAGGGATTGTCGACGATAACGTGGCAATCCCTTTAAGCTAGTTATAAAAATAACGTTAGGCAGTTTAACATTAAATTAATATCAAGTGCATTTCTCAAGTACTGGCCTTATGATATCGGCAATTAAGCGCAAGGGGGAGATTGCGATGAGAAATGCACAACGGGTTTTAGTGGGATTGATCAGTGCGACGACATTGATGAGTGGTGCTGTGGGGGTGGTGTCAGCTAGTCAGGCCAGTTATGTGCGAGTCAAGCCACATGCAGGGAAGGTCGCGGTTTATAAGCAAGTACCAACTACCGCTAAACAGGTGAAAAAAGCCCAGCATAAAACGGTATCGGCTAACCAAGTCTATCGGGTCGTTAAGCGGCGTGCTGGTCATGGTGGGACATATGTCCAGTTGCGCGGGACTAAGCTGATTGGTTGGCTCAAGCAGACCCAGACGACTAAGCTAACACACGTCAATGCCAATGGCACGTTAGCGATGTATCGAACCCGGTCAGCTAGTGGTAGTGTAACCGCTAAAAACGGCGTTAAACGTTTGACGATCGATGTTAATGGCCCGCAAGCGACCCAGAAGTCGATGCAATATCGAACGTTAACGGCCAAGCAAGCTACAGCAGCGCATTTAAAAGTGACGAAGACGGTACAGACCGACTTGGGGACGTATTATCAACTAGCGGGTAAAGGCGTAGCTGGTTGGGTGAAAGCAACAACGGTTGTGTTAAGCTTGCCTGCCAATGCCGATACGATCGTGACGGCACCTAAACCAGTGAGTGTTCAGGTCGCACCAGCCCAAGGGATTGTTGGGATACCAGCAGCGCCAGTAGAAACTGTCGGTCCAACGACGCCGGTTAAAACGTCAACCAAGCCGGTCGTGGTACGACCAGTCACTAAACCGACGAGCCAGTCGAATAGTAGTGTCGCAACTAAAACGGTGACGCCGACGTCGACGACCAAGCCCGCAACAGGGACGAGTACGACTGGACAATTAACTGAAGCCCAAGCATTGTCGCAAATCAATGCGTTGATCACCCAGAATCATATCATGGGGACCTTATTAGTCACGAATAATGGGTCAGCCGGGGTCAAAGTGATGAATTATGGCTATGCCAATGTGGCTAAGAAAATTGCGAATAATACCGATGAACCGTATCCATTAGCGTCATTAGAGAAGGCCTTAACCGGGGCAGTCGTGCAACGACTAATTAATGAAGGTAAGTTGTCGATGACTACGACTTTGAGTAAATATTACCCACAAGTGCCATATGCGAATGAAATCACGATTCGTGAATTATTGGATCATACCTCTGGGATTCATATGGGCGAACCCGTACCAGCAACGCCATTGACTAATGATGCCGCCCAAGTCGCTTTTACGATTGCGCATCTGGATTCGACGGGACAGTTTACATGGAGTTATTCCAATGCCAACTTTACGTTGTTGAGTGGGATTATCGGTAAAGTGACGGGGAAGAGTTTGATGAGCAATTTGCAAAGCGATGTGTTAACACCACTGGGGATGAAGCACACATTTTTATATAATCAGATCCCAAGTAGCGCGGTGACCCCATTGTCCTATACGTATAAAAACGGCCAATCGCAAGCCGATGATATTTCGACGAACTTATTATCAAGTGAGTTGGGGTGTGGCAATGTTTATGCGAGTGTTGGGGATTATTATACGTTTATTAATAGTCTGTTTACGGGGAAGTTGGATGGTAAGGCTGGCTTTGCGGAATTGTCGGATGGGCTGAAGTTGAAGTATTCTGGTGGTGTTTATTATCAGGCTGATAATAATGTGCGGATTGGTGGCGCTGATAATGGATTTCATAGTTATTACTTTGGGACTAATGATGGGAAAATAGCCGTTGTGTTATTTAGTAATCAGAGTTCTTGGTCTGGGGCAAATTCTGTGTCTGGATTGATTGAAAAAATTTTACTGAATACAAGTACGAAATAATATTGTAAAAATACTAACCATTGCGATGATACAAATAATACCGCAATGGTTTTTTTCTATGTGATGAAACTTTATATTTTTGTAGGTTTGTTATATCATTATGAAATGAGTAGCTTTCTCACAAAGGAATGTTACATTATTTTAATGTGTACAGGATATGTAATATGCTAAGATAGTCTTAAATTATGTATAATGTATTTATTTTGGAGGTTCTATGTTGTATCAGCAAGATGGTGAAGTGCTCCCAAAGGTTAATTTGCGTGAATTAAAACGTAAAGGCTTATTTTTCACAATTAAACGAGCTTTTGATATTGTTGCAAGCCTTTGTGGTATGGTCATATTGAGCCCGATTCTTCTTATAATTGCAATTTGTATAAAAGTAAATGATCCCAAAGGGAGTTTCATATATTCTCAAGTTCGTTTAGGCAAAAATCAACGAAAATTTCGGATGTACAAGTTTCGATCAATGTATGTTGATGCTGATGAACGTTTGAAAGACTTATTAAAGTATAATGAAGTCAATGGTGCGATGTTCAAGATGCACGATGATCCTCGTGTAACTTCGATTGGTCGAATTATTCGTAAATATAGTTTAGATGAACTACCACAATTGTGGAATGTTTTAAAAGGAGATATGTCCTTAGTGGGGCCGCGGCCACCTTTAGAGAGAGAAGTCAATCAATATACCGACTATGATATGCAACGATTGATGGTTAAACCAGGTTGTACTGGTTTATGGCAAGTTGGAGATAGAAATGCAGTTGGCTTTGATGAAATGGTGCAACTGGATATTCAATATATTCGACGTATTGGTTTGTGGCAGGACTTTTCAATTATCTTGCGAACATTTTATATCATGATTGTTCCTAATACTTCGGCATAGAAATAAGTAAACTTTTAACGACTTAATTTGTTTTATCAAATTTAAGTCGTTTTTCTTAATAACATTGAATGTGAGGCACTTTTGAATTATGAGCAAACTTAAAGTAATGACAATCTTCGGGACTCGTCCTGAAGCGATTAAGATGGCACCTGTGGTGTTAGAATTGCAGAAACAATCAGATAAATTTATACCAATTACTGTAGTGACGGCACAACATAGAGAGATGCTAGACCAAGTATTAGATATTTTCCATATTAAACCAGATTATGATTTAAATATTATGAAACCCAATCAAACATTAGCTGGGATTACCAGTCGCGTTTTAATGAAATTAGATGAAATTATGGATGAGGTCAAACCTGACATTGTTCTAGTTCATGGTGATACCACGACAACTTTCGCTGCTAGTGTTAGCGCATTCTATCATCAAATTCCGGTTGGACATGTAGAGGCTGGGTTAAGAACCTGGAGTAAGTACTCGCCATATCCTGAAGAAATGAATCGGCAACTAACTGATGTTTTAGCTGATATGTATTTTGCTCCAACTGAATTAAGTAAGGCTAATTTACTAAAAGAAAATCATGATGAAGCTAATATTACGGTCACTGGAAATACAGCGATTGATGCTTTGAAACAAACCGTTAGTGAAGATTACCATCATGATGCGCTTGATTTAGTGAAATCCGGAAATCGGATGATCTTGTTAACAATGCATCGCCGCGAAAACCAGGGTGCGCCAATGGAGTCAGTTTTTAAGGCAGTTAAGCGAGTAGTAGCTGAGCACGATGATGTTGAAGTGGTTTATCCCGTTCACCTAAGTCCAGCAGTTCAAACCGTTGCCAAAAAGATACTAGGTAATACTGAACGTATTCATTTAATCAACCCATTAGATGTCGTTGATTTTCATAATATGTCAGCTCGGAGTTACTTTATCATGACTGACTCAGGCGGTGTTCAAGAAGAAGCGCCTTCATTGAACAAACCAGTATTGGTATTGCGTGATACAACTGAACGACCAGAAGGGGTTACGGCAGGAACCTTGAAACTAGTCGGTACTGATGGTGAAGAAGTGCAGTCCGCTATGGAATCCTTACTGGACAATCAAGATAAATATAGTCAAATGGCTAATGCCAAAAATCCTTATGGTGATGGTCATGCAGCTGAATATATTTTAAGTGCTATTGAAAAGAAGTTAGATTAATCATAATTCTTCGAGAATATACAGCTTTCCCAATAAATGTTTAAAAGAATAAGGTAGTTACAGCGCCATGAATGATGGTTCATAGCAGCTGTAACTACCTTATCTTTGTTCTTTAACAATATATTGTGGCCGATGCTTACTTTCAAGATAAATCTTACCAATATAATTACCAATAATACCCAAACAAAATAGCTGAATACCAGAAACAAATAACATAATCGAAACTAATGAAGCCCAGCCGCCAACGCTGTTACCCCAAAACAGTTTACGGATAATGATAAAAATCATCCCGATAATTGATAGGAAAGCGAACATACCACCAATAAAAGTCGCGATTTTCAATGGTACTTCTGAAAAGTCCACAATGGCTTCAATAGAATAATTAAGCAACTGCCAAAAACTCCAATGAGACTCACCAGCCGAACGTGGGGCATTTTCAAAAGTCAGATAAGTTGTTTTAAAACCAACCCAATTAAAAATTCCTTTTGAAAAGCGGTTATATTCAGGTAACTCGAGGATTGCATCCACCATCTGACGGGTCATGAGTCGATAATCTCGTGCATTAGGCACGATTTGGACTTTAGAGATTTTATTAATGACGGAATAAAATGCGCGTGAGAAGAATGACCGAATGGCTGGTTCGCCATGGCGGTTGGCACGCATCGTCCCCACACAGTCATAGTTGCCCGTCTGCAACAGTTCTAGCATCTCAGGCAGCAGTGCTGGAGGATCTTGCAAATCAACGTCCATGACGGCGACATAGTCTCCCTCAGCGTGTTGCAAACCGGCAGCTAAGCCAGCTTCTTTACCAAAATTGCGTGAAAATGATAAGTAATGAACTGTTTCCGGATGTTTAGCTTGTAGTTGTTGTAATTCTGGTAGTGTTTTATCAGTTGAGCCATCGTCAATAAAGCGATATTCGTGTGCAATATCTTTAAAAGTTTCCGGGTTATCGTGGAAGACTTTTTCAACGGTGTTATAAAAGATTTCAATAGTTAATTCTTCATTATAGCAAGGCACGATTAAACTGATTTTTTGCATCTTAAAATCCCCCCATCCCAGTGATGTAATCCTCAATAGCTTACCATAAAACGGATAACAGATGTTTCTGAAGACAATCCATTGTATAATTAACATTACTAAGTTTAGAGCGGAGAACCATTATGTTGAAATTAAAAGAACGTTATCCAAAAACGATGCAGTGGATTGAAATATTAATTCGCCGCTTTAATCAAGCTAATGTTAGTAATAATGCAATCGTGTTAGCGTATTATGCGTTAATGTCGATTGCACCCATCATTTTGATTGTTGGGAACATCGTGGCACGCTTTAACTTAAAAACTGGATTAATTCTAGCTTACGCGCAAGAGTTTATTCCGAGCAACATTTATAAGACCTTTAAGCCAATCTTAGTTTCTTTCTTATCAAGTGGTGGTAGTGGCAGTTTGTCTATTGGGATTGTCATTACCATCTGGTCAGCGTCACAGATTATTGCGGCGATTCGGCGCAGTCTAAATGAAGCCTATGGGGTTAAAAATGCACAGGGGGCCATTGTGACGCGTTTGATGGCCTTTCTATTAACTTTGGGGCTATTACTACTCATTGTGGCATTATCCATCTTCTTCACGCTTAGTCAAGTTATTATGGACGGTATTCTGGAATTAACCAATTCATCGCGTTCGATTATACCAGGCTGGTGGAAACGATTGTTAGATAACAAGAACTTGATTACTTTTGTGGGGATGTTTGTTTTAGCTATCGTGTTGTACTACTTTGTCCCCAATGCAGTCGTCAAGTTACGCTACATCTGGATAGGGGCGTTAGTGACGTCGATTGGTTGGATTGTCATTTCACAAGGGTTTCGGTTTTATGTTGAATTGTTTGCGCGGCGGATTACGTCATATCAAACGATTGGAAGTTTGATTGTGTTGATGTTTTGGTTAAACTTTTCAGGCATCTTATTGATGTTTGGCGGGGTCGTTAACGCGACCGTCCAAGAGTGGTTTGAACATGAGATTAAGCCTAAATCTCATGTGGTGGGAAAATATGTGAATGTTTTTTTAAAATCTAAAAAGAAAAAGTAACTTTCAAACTTATATTCATAATTAATAAACGTATTTATGTGTATAATGTAGGTTAGTATTATTTTTGTCGCTTTTTTTAATATGAGGAGGATTTTTTTTTGGCAAAAAGGATCGAATGGATTGATTTTGGAAAAGGTTTAACAATGGTATTAGTTGTTTTAGGTCATGTTTTATTAGGGTTATACGGAACAGGTTTATATAGCAACAATCAAGAGTATTTTATGAGATATATAATGGGTATTTTGTATTCTACACATATGCCTATTTTTTTTGCGATTTCAGGATTTGTCTATTCTTTAAGGAATAATCATTTAAAAGCACAAGAATTATTGGTTTTTAATATTAGAAAGCTTATTGGTCTGGGAATTCCATATGTATTGTTTTCAATTGTTTACTGGGGCCTTAAAGCAGTTGGAAAGGGCACTGCCAGAGTAAGTATTCCTTTTTCAAGTTTGTTGGAAATTTATAAATCTCCAATAGAAATTTTATGGTTCTTATATACACTTTTCTTTGTGTTTTTGTTTGTATCGGTGTTGGATTCATTGATAATAAATCCTAATGTCGTTATGCTGATACTGATTATTGGATTTTTAAGCGTAACATTTTTTCCTACAAATATCGTATGTATTCAGCAAACTTTTATGTGGACCTTATTTTTCTATTTTGGTAAACAACTGCACCTGCATTTTAAGTTAATTACGTCTAACATGACTAGATGGTTGTCTGGAGCTTTTGTTGTGGTGTTTATGATTTTTCGTATCTTTATTCCTGCTAAGGGAATTACTGGCGTAAATTATGCAAATTTGGGTATTGTGCAGGTTTTAATTTCTCTATGCATTGTTGTATTTGCGTTTAGTGTTTTTGAATCTCAAAAGACAGATACTGCCTTCTTCAAGTATTTTGATAAGATTGGTCCAATAACCATTACTATATATTTGATTCATGCTCCATTTGAGTCTGTTTTCCGAATTCTATTGTTAAAATTCGGAATTGTAAACTTGGGTATACAAATTGCATTGGGATTAATAGTTTCATTCTATTTCGCAATAGCTTGCGATTTTATTATTGAAAGAGTATCTTTTTTGAAGTTTTTATTCTATCCAACAAAGTTTTTAACGGCAAAACGGTTAAATCACTTTTTCTTTCAAAAATAAAGCATATAAAAAAGACAAAAACCAGATTTGTTGATTACAAATGTGGTTTTTGTCTTTTTTTTTAAAGACGACTGTTGTAAATCAAGAAACTGATATAACAAACATCATCATTTGGTAAATCATAGCCGGTATTTTGGTTGGTCCCATCGTTTTCGTGTAACACGGTGAATTCGCCATCGCCGTAGTCTTGTTTGTTGAGGTAGTTAGTTAACTTTTCGTCACATTCAGCGAGTGTTTTACCAGTAACCATCCGCCGATTCCAGCCACGATGAATTTCAGTACCTTCGATGTTGATCATGAAAGTGGCCCCCTTACTTACAGTTTGTCTTACAATTTAAGTATACCTTAACTGACGGTCAATACCAGAACTTCGCCAAAAAACACCTAATTATCAAATAAGCATATTAAACCGTTCGCTTTTTGTGTATAATGGTGTTCGTGTGAAAAAATGATCGTTACTTTCAGAAAGATAACTAACGTGACTGGATTCAAAATAAAACGGCGTGACGAGCGCCACTGGAGGAGAATTATAGTGATTCATCAGCTTCTGGCAGAGTTCATGGGAACCGCTTTGATGATTATTTTTGGTGTCGGTGTACATTGTAGTGAGGTTTTGAAAGGGACTAAGTATCGTGGTTCTGGCCATATCTTTGCAATTACAACTTGGGGTTTTGGGATTACCATCGCACTATTTATTTTTGGTAATGTCTGCATTAACCCGGCAATGGTCTTGGCACAATGTATGTTAGGCAACATTTCTTGGGCGATGTTTATCCCATATTCAGTTGCTGAAGTCTTAGGTGGGGTTGTTGGTGCCGTAATCGTTTGGATTATGTACGCTGATCATTTTGCAGCTTCTGAAGGCGAAATCTCACCAATTACGATTCGTAACTTATTCTCAACGGCGCCCGCTGTTCGGAACTTACCTCGGAATTTCTTCGTTGAATTCTTTGATACTTTCTTATTTATTTCTGGCATTTTAGCTATTTCTGAAGTGAAGACGCCGGGGATCGTTCCGATTGGTGTTGGCTTGTTAGTATGGGCAATTGGGATGGGTCTTGGTGGTCCAACCGGGTTCGCGATGAACCTTGCTCGTGATATGGGTCCTCGTATTGCCCATGCTATCTTACCTATTAAAAATAAGGCTGATAGTGATTGGCAATACGGGATTATTGTTCCTGGGATTGCACCATTTGTTGGGGCAGCTTGTGCGGCCTTGTTTATGCATGGATTCTTTGGAATTGGATAGATACTAAATTTGATGCAACCGGTTGTCGTAAAGTATAGACGATCCGGTTGTTTTTTTTAAGAAACTTTGTAAGTGAAATGAAATGTCAGTGAGACTGGTATAACGTTACAATAGGATTGATAACGCTACTTTTTTCTTTAGTTTTTTTTGATATAATACTACGATGGTACTTTTTTTATTGGAGGAAAATAAATTGGCTAAAAATTATGATTATTTAATAGTTGGGGCAGGCCTTTTTGGAGCAGTATTTGCACATGAGGCAGCATTACGCGGGAAAAAGGTTAAAGTAATTGAAAAACGTAATCATATTGCCGGTAACATCTATACTAAGGAAGTTGATGGGATTCAAGTTCATCAATATGGGGCACATATTTTCCATACTTCCGATAAAGATATCTGGAATTATGTTAACCAATTTGCGGAATTTAATCGTTATACAAATAGTCCAGTAGCTAATTATAAAGGTCATATGTACAATTTGCCCTTTAATATGAATACTTTTAGTGAACTATGGGGCGTACGGACACCTGATGAAGCTAGAGCAAAGATTCAGGAACAAAAAGATGCTGTTAAGCTAAGTGGAGAGCCTAAGAATCTTGAAGAACAAGCTATTTCTTTGATTGGGACTGACGTCTACGAGAAGCTGATCAAAGGGTATACCGAAAAACAATGGGGACAAGAGGCAACCGATTTACCCGCATTTATTATTCGCCGGCTACCGGTTCGATACACGTTTGATAATAATTACTTCAATGATACTTATCAGGGAATTCCGATTGGCGGTTATACCCAAATTGTCGAAAAAATGTTGGATCATCCAGAAATTGATGTTGAAACTGGTGTGGACTTTTTTGCTCATAAAGATCAATACCTTAAAGACTATCCAAAGGTCATTTTCACTGGGATGATTGACCAATATTTTGATTACCAATTGGGTGAATTAGAGTATCGTTCACTACGATTTGAAACAGAAGAATTGGATGTTGATAATTACCAAGGGAATGCAGTTATTAACTATACAGATGCAGAGACGCCATTTACACGAATTATTGAACATAAACATTTTGAATTTGGCAAAGGGGATAAAGGTAAGAGTGTTATAACACGTGAATATCCTGCTGATTGGAAACGTGGGGACGAACCTTACTATCCAGTTAATAATTCACGAAATAATTCACTTTATAAGCAATATGCTGCCTTGGCCAAACAAGAAGGCAATGTTATTTTTGGTGGACGGTTGGGCCAATATCGTTATTACGATATGCATCAAGTTATCCACGCAGCTCTTGTCCTGGTTAATTCTGAAATTTGAAGTCTATCAATAAGATAGCTGGGGTGCAAATTGAATAAAATAATAAAGATTACAAAAAAGTTTTATACCGATTCCAGATACTTTTCATTTGAATTAGCAACCTTACATCTTAAAGAAACGATGTCTCGATATACACCATATAAAATGAAAGAAAAAGCATGGTTAAGGAAAGATCAATTGATTTTAGATTATTTAGATGCAAAGTATTCGAACGTGAATTTTACAACAGTCACTCCTAAAAAAAATAAGAGTGATAATATCTGGGTATTTTGGTATCAGGGTGAACAGGCTATGCCAGAAATAGTAAAAGAAACGTTTACAAGTGTTAAAAATAATGCAAATGGGCACAAAGTTATTCTGATTACTAAAGATAATTTGGAGACATATTTAAAAATTCCAAATATTATAAAAGAAAGAGTGTCTGAGGGAAAAATTACTATAACTGAATATAGTGATATTATCCGTTTTTGGTTGTTGTTTGATTACGGTGGACTTTGGATTGATGCTACGGTACTAGTTACTCGATTAATTCCGGAGAGAATTTTTGAGTTGCCTGTGTTTACTATTAGAAATGATTTAGATAAAAATAGTCCCTTATATTATATTAGTGTTGCTCATTTGCGGTGGACTACTTATGTTTTTGGAGGCAAAGCTGGCAATCCACTTTTTTCCTTTATTAGAGATGTTTTGATTGATTATAATAGTAAAGAACCTGCTCTGATTGATTACTTACTTCTTGATTATGTAATAGAATATGCTTGTCGGCGTTCACCAAAGATTCGAAATGTGATGAACGGTATTCCGGAAAGTAATGTATACAAGGAAGATTTGATTAACAGACTTAATGCTACATTCCCAGATGAAAATACAATTTCATTATTAAAAAGTGATACTTTCTTCTTTAAACTAAGTTATAAGATTAAATATTCGCAAAAGTCCAATAGAGAGTCAAATTACAAGTTATTATTGGATCATAGTTTTTTTCAAAAGTATAACATTGGTGGACAATCATGAAAATAACGTTTATATTACCAGGAATTGCACGTTTCCCAGTTGGTGGCTTTCAAGTAGTTTATGACTATGCTAACTACTTGGTAAAAAAAGGATATGATATTGAAATCCTTCACGCAATGTTTTTACCAACACAGGGAAAAGCATCGGTAATCTCTCTTTTGAAGTATAGATTAAAAAAAGCATTAAGAAAACTGGGAATCTTAAAACCTTGGTTTATTCTGGATAAGAGGATAAAAGTAAGGGATATTGGTAAAGTTAGAAATGAAGATGTTAGAGATGCTGACAAAGTGATTGCGACAGCTTGGGAAACAGCAGAATTTGTCGCACAATTGCCAGATAGTTGCGGTACTAAATACTACTTTATTCAACACTATGAAATCTGGGGAGGCAAGGAACGTGTTGATGCGACATGGCATTTGCCTTTACACAAAATAGTAATTGCCACGTGGCTTAAGAAAATTGCAGAAAATTTCGGAGAAAAAGCATGTTTAGTTCCAAATTTCATTCAGCAAGATAATTTCTACATGGTCAAAGATTTCGAGGCAAGAGTGCCAACTATTTCAATGTTATATAGTGAGCACGCTGTAAAGGGTTCAGAAGATGGGATTAATGCATTAAAGATGATTAGAGAAAAAAATAAAAAGGTACGAATTAAAATTTTTGGTGTGTTTGATAAGCCTAAAAATTTACCCGAGTATTGTGAGTACATTAAGAATCCTAGTAGAAAATATCTTCGTGAAAAGATTTATAACGAATCAACTATTTATTTGTTTCCCAGTGTTTCAGAAGGATGGGGACTAACTGCTACTGAAGCAATGGCCTGTGGAGCCGCACTTTGTTCAACAGATAATGGTGGTGTAGATGATTTTGGTATAAATAATGAGACAGCTCTTATTTCGCCTGTACATTCACCACAGAAATTGTATTTAAATTTAAAAAAATTGCTCGATGATGATCAATTACGAGTAAAGCTTGCTCAAAATGGGCAACGTAGTGTAAAAAAATTAACTTTAGAAAATTCTGGTCACCTGTTTGAAAAGGCTCTGGGGTTACTTTAATAAATAGGTGCTGGGAGGCAACATGAAATTAATACGAAACTATTTGTATAATGCTAGTTATCAAGTCTTGATCTTAATAACGCCATTAATAACAGTTCCATATGTAGCACGTGTTTTAGGGCCAAATGGTGTAGGAATATATTCATATACTAATTCAATAATAACCTACTTTGTTTTGATAGGAACACTTGGAATTACAGTGTATGGAAATCAGCAAGTGGCATTTCATAGAGATGATATCTTTGAAAGATCTAAAACATTTTGGGAAATAGAAATACTCCAGGCGGTTAACGTAGCAATTGTATTTTTGTTCTTTGGTGGTTTTATGGTACTGGATCATAGATATAGACTATTTATGATTTTTCAGGCATTTCAGTTATTAGCGGGGGCGTTTGATGTTTCTTGGTTTTTTATGGGAATAGAAGATTTTAAAAAAACGGTCTTTCGAAATACTTTAGTTAAACTGGCAACATTAGCATCTATTTTTATTTTTGTGAAAAGTAGAAGTGATTTGGGATTATATATTCTGATTCTGGCTTTGTCACAATTGCTCGGTAATTTTACATTATGGCCGTATTTAAAAAATAACGTTGTGTTTGTTAAACCACGAAAGTTGAACGTGTGGAAACATTATGTTCCAGCGTTGATGCTTTTTGTGCCACAGGCAGCTAATCTAGTGTATCAACAAGTTAACAAGACAATGCTCGGAAATCTTGATTCAGTGAGTTCAGTAGCATACTTTGATTATGCAGATAAATTAATAAAGACTGTTTTGGCCGTTGTGACGGCTACAGGAATAGTTATGTTGCCCCATATGGCTAATTTGTATGTTAAAGGAAAATTAGAAGAAATCAGACATTATCTGTATAAGTCGTTTGAATTTGTATCATTTATTGCAATTCCTTTAATGTTTGGTATTTCAGGTATTGCAACAGCATTAGCACCATGGTATTTTGGGCGGGACTTCACGGTTTCAGGCTTACTTTTAATTATTGAGTCACCTGTTATTATTTTGATTGGTTGGAGTAATGTGATTGGTCAACAATACATGATGCCAACAAAGCAAATTCCAGCATATACTAAATCAGTCATTTTGGGGGCCATAGTGAATATTGTTTTTAATATTCCTTTGATTATGTGGTTGGGAGCCGTGGGTGCCCCAATTGCCACGGTAGCAGCGGAGCTTGCAGTTACAATTTATCAGCTTGTCAGCGTTCGTAAACAATTGACTATTAAATACTTGTTTACAGACTTGGGAAAGTATTTAATAGCAGGTGTAGTAATGTTTTTTGGCGTATATTTTTTGAATATAACAATGAATATTTCCGTATTAAGTTTATTGGCTCAAATAACGGAAGGCGTATTAATTTATTCTGGGATATTACTTATTTTACAACCAAATCTTGTTTTAGAAGGTAAAGATATGCTTCTAAAAAAATTTTCTAAGTAGGCGTTTATCAAAAAATATAATTTAGGAGAGTAATTAATTGAAAGTAAAAGTTTTGGTGGCAGCACATAAAAATGCAAGAATGCCGGATGATAAGGAGCTTTATCTACCCGTACAGGTTGGAAAAGCTCTACATCCAGATTTGAATCTACCATATCAGCCTGATGATACGGGGGATAATATTTCTTTAAAAAATGGATCGTACAATGAGTTAACGGCAATATACTGGGCCTGGAAAAATTTGGATGCTGATGCAATTGGTCTCGTTCACTATAGGAGATTGTTGAGCTTGAATCATGAAAAAAGCTTTTCAAAAGTATTGTCAAAAGATCAAGTAATTAGTTTGTTGAAAGATAATAGTATAATTCTGCCCAAAAAGCGAAAATACTATATTGAAACTAATTATTCGCATTATATTCATGCGCATCATAAAGAGCCACTTGATGCGTGTAGAGATGTCATAAAAAAACTTTATCCGGATTATTTATCTGCTTATGATCAAGTTATGAAAAAGACATCAGCACATATGTTTAACATATTTATAATGAAACGAGAATATTTTGACGAATATTGTAAATGGATGTTTGATATTCTTGCCAGCTTAGAAAGAAGAATTGACACAACCGAATATGATGCATATGAATCAAGAGTAATTGGCTTTGTGAGTGAGCTACTTTTGGATGTATGGTTAGTTAAAAACGGTTATTCATATAAAGAAGTGAATTATGTTTTTATGGAGAAACAGAATTGGTTAAAAAAGGGTGGAAATTTTGTTTTAAGAAAGTTTCGTGGCTTTAAAAACTGATTACTGTTTACTGGGTATATTATAGTTAAAACATTTATGGAGGAATTATGAATTCAAAGTTTTCTTTTTTACCATTTTTTAAGGTATTGTGGTATCGATTAGTATGGATTATCGTCTTTGCATTAATTGGTTCAGGTGTTGGCTATTATGTTATGCGTAAAACATATACACCAACTTATATGGTTGCATCAAGTGTGGATGTCCATCATAAAACTAAGAGTAATGAGAGTAATCTTGATCAATTAAATACTGATGTAAATCGCCTAGGTGTTGTTCAGAGTGAAATGAGTGATCCTGGAATTTATGCATCAGTAAGTAGTTCAATTAAAGATAAAAATAATATCAGTATTTCGGTCAAGGCCTTACAGAACAAGGTGAGCGTGGTTACTAAGCCAACTAGCACTATCCTGAGTGTTTCGGCCACTACTGATAGCGCAAAGAAATCTAGTGTAATTGTAGATAGTGTAATTAGTAGCTATAAAACAAAATATACAAAAAAAGATAAGAAGTTAGTGGTAAATCAGTTATCCAAAGCTAGGCCTTCTACTGCAATTGTTAGCAAAACACCATATGCTCAATATATTAAGAACGGTGCTTTAATTGGTGGAGTATTGGCATATCTTGTTTGTCTATTTTTGTATTATAAGCAAAGAAAAAATAGCAGTCGTAAGAGACAACAAAAAGCTAAAAATTAGAAATGGGAGTTGAGCTGCTATGCGAGTTTTAGTGGTTGGAGATTTTCTTAAGTCTAGCGGAATGACTAATTATATTTTTAATGTAATTGGAAATATATCAAGCTCTGATTTAAAGTTTGAAGCGTTGGCAGTTTCTGGTTCTGAAGAATGTAAAGAAAGAGTAGAAAATTTAGGATGGAAATTCCATGTTATTGCTCCCGCAAACGGCTCGTTAATAAAACATAACTTGCAGGCTTTTAGCTTTTTTAAAAAAAATGCATCGAAATATGACGTAATTCATTTCAACGAAACCGCCCTTTGGAACTTTCTCCCAATTGTTTTCGCTAACTACTTTTGTTCAGGAAAGATAGTTATAAATTCTCACAATACTTATTTTGCATCTGATGGTAAATGGATTGTATTTAAGGTGCTGGAGGTATTGCATGCGATTGGAAAGAAAGTAGTTTCAAAAACGAGGCCAATAAATATAGCAGTTTCTGAGGAGGCTGCTACTTGGATGTTTGAAAAAAAGACTATTAGACTAAATAATTATAAGGTTATTTCAAATGGTATTGACTTAAAAGAGTTTACCTTTAATCAAAAATCGAGAAGTGTTTACAGGAAAAAGTTAAAAGTAAAAGATGATGAGATCCTATTTGGTAATGTTGGTATCTTGAATCAACGAAAAAATCAATTAAGACTATTGGATATTTTTAAGGATATTTTAAGTAAGACACCAAGTGCAAGATTAGTATTGATAGGCGACGGTCCCCTTTTAAATAAAATTCAAGATAAGATAATTGAATTAGACTTGTCTGAAAAAGTTATCATGACGGGAAAGATCAGCAATGTTAGGGATTATTATCAAGCAATGGATGCGTTGGTTATGCCGTCTTACAATGAAGGATTGAGCACAGTACTACTTGAGGCACAGACCATAGGATTAAAAATTTTTCCATCTAAAGAAATGCCATTAGGAAATTATTTAGACTCTCTTGTTTTTCCTATTTCACTAAAAAAATCAAATAAAGAGTGGGCTACAGTTATTAACGACAAGATGGGGAGTTACCGTAGAACATCACATTTAGAGGCAATGAAAAAGAGAAATTATGATTTGAGTTCCGCATCTGAATGCATTAGTGAAATTTATCTAGGGGGAATTAATTAATTGGCTAAAGTAGAAGTGGCGATCTTGTTGTCAACATATAATGGTGAAAAGTATTTGAAAGATCAAATTGAGTCAATTCGTCGACAAACGTATAAAAATTGGCAACTTTTTATACGAGATGATGGTTCAACTGATGAAACAACAAATATTATACAGGAGCTTATTGGAAAAGATGATAGGGTTCAATGGATAAATAGACAAAAGGTCAAAAATGTTGGTGTAAAAGAGTCCTTCATTATATTACTTAAAGAAACCAAGGCTAATTACTATATGTTTTGTGATCAGGACGATGTGTGGTTACCTAGAAAAATCGAAGTAACTTTGGCCGCTATGAAGGAGAATTCCTTAATACCACAATTAGTTTTTACAGATTTAAAATTGGTTGATAGTGATTTAAAAACACTTGATCAGTCGGTACTATCAAGTGTTGATATTAATTACTGGATTTGTCCAGATAACCTCTTGTTCGATAATATCGTTACTGGCTGTACAGTCATGATAAATCAAGCATTAAAAGATATAGTCTTGCCTGTTAACACTGACAGCATTGTGATGCATGATTGGTGGTTCGCACAAATCGCATCACAGTCTGGACAAATTAATTTTGTAAATCAGGCGACGATATTATATCGGCAACATGGAGACAATCAGGTGGGAATCAATACGAACTTATGGCATAAGTTTGCTAAAATTAGAAGATTCAACAAATTTAGAATGCAAACAGAATTGCAAATAATTCAAGGAAATTTATCTGTTCAGCGTACTCACTTTAAGACGACTGATAAAGGACGTATGTTTCTTTCAATGAAAGATACTAAAACAATAGCGAGGTTGGCAGTTGTTGTGAAAGCAGGTTTTAGAAAACATACAAAATTTGGCTCACTTGCGTTAAACATCGCATTAATGATGAATAATTTAAGGAAAATTGGAGGTTGATGTAGTGATAGAAAGTTTTAATATATTAAAAGCTGAAAAACGTGAGTCACTTCGCGAAAAGCTTTTTTTCTGGTTATATGCAATTTATGAAACCTGTTACTATTTTCTAGGAACCAGTAATATTAATACGTTCTTTAACACAACACGAGTAACGATGATAATCAATCTATGTGTAATGGTTGGCCTATTTATGTTCTCTATTACTAATCGATACACATTTGACCAATTTTTACTTGTTATTTCGAGTTTAATACTTGGCCTTTTTGCTTTCTTTATAGTTGGGAAAAATGTTTTATTGATGGGCTTGATGTTTGCTATCGCGGCAAAAAATATTAACCTGAATAGGTTCATTAGGAAAGATTTTACATTAAGAACTGTACTGTTGGGTATAATATTAATTGCTAACAGAGTTGGCTGGATTCCCAGTAGGATTGCTTTGCGCGGTGGTGGTAGTACTGTTGTGCGAGACTCTTTAGGGTTTAATCAGTTTAATGTTACTGGCGCTTTGATTATGATTTGTATTTTGGAATATCTCTATTTGAATTTCGGAAATATTTCAAATAATACGTATGTTATTATAGTCATGATCACAGGAATTATGTTTTACTTAACTAATTCTAGAGGACCTATGTTAGCCATTGTTTTATATCTGGTTATTTGTTGGATGAAGCAAAAACAAGAGAAATACTATAATGGTATAATGACACGCCTTTGTGAATATGCAAAATACTTATTTGTACTATTATCTGTATTATCTATGGCTGCTGTCGTATTCTTTAAGTATGATAATTCTACTTGGCAAGTAATTAATAAATTAAGCTCGGATAGAATTAATATATTGAATCAGTACTTTAATGAGTTTGGAATCTCATTACTGCCACAAAAGGTTAGCGATTATCGGTCAGCTGGGATAATTGTAATGGATAATGTATATGCAACATTGGCAATACAATATGGGTTACTCATTTTAATTGTTTTCGCAGTTTTTTATTACATCTTATGTAAGAATGCCTTTGTAAAAAATAATATTGCTTTTGTTTGGTTATTAATAACATTAATGCTTTTTGGTCTAATTGAATCAACTTTCTTTATGGCAAGTATTAATTTTACGATAATGATGGTCTTTACTAATTTATCACCGGTGAAAAGTTTAGAGTCAGGAGGGGAAAAGAAATGAAAGGAATTATATTAGCTGGAGGATCTGGAACTAGATTATATCCTATAACAAAAGTTACTTCGAAGCAGTTAATACCAGTATATGATAAGCCAATGATATATTATCCATTATCTACGCTGATGTTGGCTGGTATAACAGAGGTTTTGATAATTTCAACTCCAAGAGATATAACCCGATTTAAGGAACTTCTGGGAGATGGATCACAGTTAGGTATGGATTTTGAATATGCAGTCCAAGATAAACCCAATGGTTTAGCAGAAGCTTTTATTATTGGTGAAACTTTTATTGGAAAAGATTCAGTTTGTTTGATTCTTGGGGATAATATATTTTATGGTAATGGGTTATCGACATTAGTACAAGATGCTGCTAAGTTGCAGGATGGTGCTACGGTTTTTGGATACCAAGTTAGTGATCCGGAACGATTTGGAGTGGTTAGTTTTAACGACAAAAAGGAAGTTACAACTATTGAAGAAAAGCCACATAACCCCAAAAGTAACTATGCTGTAACTGGAATATATTTTTATGATAACTCTGTTGTCTCTATTGCAAAAAAAATAAAACCGTCTGCACGAGGTGAACTTGAGATAACGGATGTCAATAATGAGTATTTAATGCGAAAAAAGTTGCATGTTAAATTATTAAGTAGAGGGTTTGCTTGGCTTGATACGGGGACACATGAGTCGCTACAGGATGCTTCTGGATTTATACAAACTGTTGAAAAAAGACAAAATCTGATAATTGCAAGTATCGAAGAGGTTGCCTATCGGATGCATTATATCAGTCGTCAAGACTTAATAGACTTGGCTAAGCCATTATCAAAAAATCGATATGGTCAGTACCTAATTAATCTTGCAAATGAAGTTTAGATTATGCTTCTAATTGGTGAGTATAGTGAATACTAAAGTGAAGAGAAGACTATTTCTATTGATAGGCATATTTTTTCTATTTGTAATAGTAATTAGTGTCTATAATAGAGAGAAAATTAATTCGAAAAAGATTGCTGAAAGAGAAGCACGAGAAAAAGTTTTAGATGGTCATAAACCTATTACATCAAAGATTGGAAATTTTGTTTGGCTATACGGCTATAAAAAGAATTCGTCAGCTAATTATGATTACTTCAAATCTCAAATTCAACTTGCGAAAAAGACTGATTTAAAATATGTGGTACTTCCCATGGTTTTTAAGGGGACATATGTAAAAAATGGAAAGTTTGATTTTAAGGAATTTGATAAAGTAATGAAGCTGGTGAAAAAGTATAAGTTGAAGCCAATCATAGTTTTTAGTGCTGTCAGTAGTAAAGATGATCATATGTATAAAACAAAAAAGCAAATTATTTTAAAAAAATATGGCAACTTGGTTCTGAGTGCTATTAAACGATATAAGAATTGCGGGGTTGTCTGGCAGATGTGGAATGAACCAAATGGTTTATTCTGGTTCAATCAGAGCACAGATGGTAATAATGCAGCTTTGGTGATGGATTGGCTTAAGTTTGAAAAAAGAATTTTTGGTTGGGTTCGAAAATACGATCCTAAATCCGTCTTTCTAGGTGGGGCTTTTGGGGGAAATTATAGAGATGCAAGCAAAGTTATGAGCATTGCTTTGAGTAAGGGAATGCTTAAGCATGTTGATGCAATCGCAAATCATCCATATGTTTCTGAAAATGAATCGGATAATGGAGCGCCAGAAAATTTACTGAGGGTAAACTCTAGATCTTATTTAGAGAGTTTGACAAATAATAAGAAAATAAAGAAAAGTCTTAAAAGCATTCCACTGGTGACGACAGAGTTTGGATATTCTATGGGAAAGACACACCAAGGACAGTGGTCAGAAAGAGAACAGGCTGATTATCTTGCTAGAGGTATGTTTATTTTAGATATGATGCACCAGCCAATCATTAGCCTTTTTAGCTTAGTAGATGTTGGAAATACTGAGCAGTGGGGGTTGTATAAGGGGACCGATTCTGCTTATCTCTCAAAAGAAAGTGGTCGACTTATTATGCAATTGTTGAGTAATCTAGATGGATACAGTTTTAATAAGCGAATCTCTCAAAATTCAAAACGTGATTTTATATTGCGGTATTCGAAAAAAAACAAAAAAGATAGATATGTTTGTTGGACTATGGATTCTACACATACAATAAGAGTTGCTAATCAGGATGTTATACTATCGGCGACTCCGCAAATCGTATATCGATAATAATGATAATACTTCTATAAAAGGCATATCGAAATTCATGTTGAATTTCGGTATGCCTTTTGTAGAGGAAAGATTTATATGTGACATAAGATAATTCATTAATACAGTTTTGAAAAAAATAAACTTACCGCTTAAGTTTTTCTAAATGAAATGATGTATAATTAAATTTATATTTGCTTTTTAGCTTAAATATTTTTAAGGGGTAGTAAGTCAGTGAAAGAGAAGAAATGGGTCAGATATGGTAGTTTTGTAGTAATTATACTTGTTGCGTATCTTATGTTAATGCGTTCTAGTAATACGTCGTTTATTGAGACGTTGACATATATGTATTATGATAAAAAGGTTCAAATCCTAACGATAATATTCCTATCTTTAATTTTTGAATCGTTTAATATACTTATTAATTCTTATTGGATATCAACATCAATCTTTTTAACTTTTTCTGGCATAATAGCTATTGTTAACTATGAAAAGGTCCAACTAAGAAATGAAGGATTTTTGCCTTCCGATTTGTTAATGTTAGGTTCATGGAATAAGATAATTGGTATGGTTAGCCCGATACTTATTATTGCTAGTATGATTACGATTGTAATTATATTCTTTGCTTGCTATTATCTTTTAAAAGAAATAAAATTCAATTTTAAATGGTATTTCAAGGTTATTATTGTACTTTTTACCTTGCTATTTGGATATGGATTGGGAAATTCACAGCAGAAAAATACTATTTTTTACACAATTGGACATGCAATGGGAAATGATCCCCTTTATTTGGCTCCTGTAATAGCTGTTCAAACAAATGGTCCTATTATTAACTTCATGAATAATATTAATGTTCAGATAATGGAAAAGCCAAAAGGCTATTCAAAAGGAGAGCGTAAAATATCTTGTGTAAATGCATAAAAGATTTCTGAATTGTATAGAAATAGGGAATGCCTTCCCTTATGATATTTAGTAACCACAGAAAACATCACA
>NZ_BJDJ01000008.1 GCF_005405085.1 Lactiplantibacillus daowaiensis
TAAAGAAAAGGAACCCCGTTCGCAAGTGAACGAAGTTCCACATAAACCCTCCATCAACACCCGTTGACAAAGAGCCCTTATTAGTGTTATCGGGCGACCATATTTACAAGATGGATTACGATGCGATGTTGGCTTACCACAAAGCCAAAAAGGCATCGCTGACCGTTGGGGTCATTCCAGTCACCAAAGAAGAAGCTAAACGGTTTGGGATGATGAACACCGATGAAACCGATCGAATCATTGAATTTGAAGAAAAGCCCGAACAGCCTAAGAGTGATAAGGCTTCGATGGGCATCTATATCTTTAACTGGCCGACCCTACGGGATTACTTGATGAAGAGTTACGCGACGGACAAATCATTAGAAGATTTCGGTAAAAACGTGATTCCGGCTTACTTATCACATAACGAATCCGTGTATGCCTATGCTTTTGAAGGGTACTGGCGTGATGTCGGGACGATTCAAAGTTTATGGCAAGCCAATATGGAATTTTTGTCGCCACATAATCGCTTAAATATTGGCGATCAAAACTGGCGCATCTATTCAAAAGCCCAAGTCTTACCACCGATGTTTTTGACAGATACGAGTCAGGTCAATAACTCGATGATTGTCGATAGTTGTTACGTGGCTGGTGAAGTGGATCATTCGATCTTATCTCAGCGCGTTTCAATCGGTATGGGCAGCCGCGTGGTCGACAGTATGATCATGCCAGGCGCTACGATTGGTAAGAATGTGGTGATCGACCATGCGTTGATTGGTGAAGAAGCCGTGATTGGTGACGATGCCACCGTCCAAGGAACACCAGATGAAATTGCCGTTGTGGGTTATAACGAAGTTGTGGGGGTGCAACAACCATGAAACGAGGGAGTGTTAGTGCAGTAATTAATTTAGTTGAACCGTGGGCCGCTATCGAACCATTGACCACCCAACGGCCAGTGGGCACGTTGCCGTTTGGCGGTCGTTACCGGCTAGTGGATTTTCCGTTGTCCAGTGCGATTAATGCCGGTATTCAAAATGTGATGGTGACCACGCCACGGTCTGGGCGGTCAGTGATGGACCACTTACGCAGTGGCCGTGACTGGAACTTAGATACGATTCGTGGGGGCATCTTCACGTATCCATATAACGATTTAAAACTAGTCTCACCTGAAAAAAAGGCCGAACTACTGCATCACTATTATGATAACTCGATTTTATTCTTAAAACGGAGTTACAGTGAATATACCGTGGTCATGAGTACCCGCAATGTCGGCAATATTGATTTAAAAGCGTTGATCCGGTATCACGAAGAACGGGATAATCCGATTACCACGGTCTATAAGAGCGTTGATCCCGCCACATTAACACCGGCAAATACCATCTTACAATTGACCGATAAAGGCATGGCCACCGCAGTTATGCCAACGGCCAAGGCTAAGCTCAAAGCCACGACCAAAAAAGCGGCTAAGAATATGGATATCTATTTAATGAGCACGGTTGATTTGATCGATATTTTACAAGATGCCAATCGGCGGGGCGTGTTGATCAGTTTAGAAGAACTGATGAAACAAGCGGTCATGCAGCATAATGCGAATGCGTTTGAGTATACCGGTTTTTACGCCAACATTCACGATATTCAGAGTTATTATGCGGCTAATATGGCAGTCTTAGACGAAGCTAACTTCCGGGCCTTATTTTACAGTTCGCGGCGGATCTATACGAAAGTTAAAAATGAAATTCCGACGTTCTTTGCCCAAGGCTCACAATTCCGAGCCAGTCTATGTGGGACTGGGGGCTATATTGAAGGTCAAGTTGATCATTCCGTGATTTTTCGCAATGTCTTGATCAATCGCGGTAGCCAAATTAAAGATGCGGTGATCATGCAAGGCACGCGCATTGGTGCAGGGACGCGGATCGAAAATGCGGTCATTGATAAAAACGTGGTGATTGGCCCGAACTTGGTCTTAAAAGGCCAGCCCGATAAACCATTAGTCATCAGTAAAGGTCAGCATATTTTTAAACAAGCGGAGGTGGTCTCCAGTGACTAAGGTGCTGTTTGCTGCCGCAGAAGCGGCGCCATTTTACAAAACTGGCGGCTTGGGCGATGTGAGCTATGCCTTACCACGGGCGTTGCAAGCGGCGAAGACGACGATCCGGATCGTGGTGCCATATTACGAACAGCTTTTCCCAGAAAAATACCGCGACCAATTACAAGATCTTTGCCACTTTGATGTCCAAGTTGGTGATCGCTGGCAGTATTGTGGCATTAAGACCTTGACGCTGGATGGCATGCAATATTATCTGATTGATAATCGCGATTACTTTGGGCGTGAAGGTTTATACGGCTACTGGGATGACGGTGAACGTTTTGCCTTTTTCCAAATGGCGATTTGTGAAATGCTAGAACGCATCGATTATGTCCCCGATGTCATCCATCTAAATGATTGGCACACGGCGTTTATCCCAGTACTACTAGCAGAAAAGTATTATTGGATCGAAGCGTACCGCAACATCAAGACCTTACTAACGATTCATAATTTACAATTTCAAGGCATCTATAATCCGATTATTTTAGATAGCCTGTTTCATATTGGCACGCAGACCTTTACCGACACCGGCATCGCTTTTTATGACCAGGTTAACTTCTTAAAAGGTGGTATCAACTTTGCTAATGCGGTGAATACCGTCTCGCCAAGCTATGCGCAAGAGATTCAGACACCAGCCTTTGGCGAGCGCTTAGACGGCGTTTTACGGGCCAATGCCGGTAAGTTAAGTGGCATTATGAACGGGATTGATACGACACTATATGATCCGGCGACGGATCCAGCGCTAGCAGCGCACTATGAGGCCCAAGATTTGACCCCTAAAGCAGTTGATAAAGCGGCCTTGCAACAAGCAGTCGGCTTACCAGTCGCCAACGTCCCCGTATTTGCGGTCGTCTCACGTTTAACGAAGCAAAAAGGGATGGATCTGTTACTCGATGCCCTAAATGACTTCTTGATGACCAGTGATGCGCAAGTCATCGTACTGGGGACCGGCGAACCAGAATTAGAGCATGCCTTTCAGACGTATCAAGCCGCTTATCCGGATCAAGTCGCCGCGCAAATCAAGTTTGATGTTGAATTGGCACAACAAATTTATGCGGGCAGTGATGTCTTCTTGATGCCATCGGCGTTTGAACCGTCAGGCTTATCACAAATGATGGCGATGCGCTATGGGACGTTACCATTGGTGCATTTAGTCGGCGGACTCAAAGATACGGTGACCCCATATAATCAATATACCCAAGTGGGGACTGGGTTTGGATTTGATGACTATCAACCAGCCGTTTTACGGCAGATCATGTTTAACGCGGTGACAGTCTACGAACAGCAGCCTGAGGTTTGGCAAAGTCTACAACAACAGGCGATGGCCCAAGATTTTGGGTGGGCGAAATCAGCACAACAATATCAACAATGCTATCAACAGATTATCGGTTAAGACGGGGGGGTGCCTTTTTTGAAATTAACAACAGCACAATTTAAAACGGATTTCTTAAATGAAATCAAGACGTTATATGCGACGGATCTAAATGATACGTCAGCACTCGGTCAATTTATTGCGTTGGGTCACTTGGTCCGGCGCTATGACGGGTCGCAATGGACGAAGACATCTGAAAAGTATCGCAAAAAAGATCGTAAACAAGTCTATTACTTTTCAATCGAGTTCTTGCCCGGGCGACTATTGAAATCGAACTTACTCAATTTGGGGTTATTAGATACGGTCCGAGCCGGTTTGAAAGAACTTGAATTGGATTTTGAGACCATTAGTGCCGCCGAACCTGATCCTGGATTAGGAAATGGTGGCTTAGGCCGGCTAGCAGCTTGTTATATGGATTCAATGGCGAGTTTGGGGATTGCGGGCAATGGGAACGGGATTCGTTATCGCTACGGATTATTCAAACAAGTCTTTATGGATGGCTACCAAGTCGAGTTACCCGATGATTGGCTGCGTAATGGCAATGTTTGGGAAATTCGGCGGGAAAATAAAGCGTGTCTCGTGCGGTTTGGTGGCAATGTTTGGATGCAGCCGCAAGCCGATGGGCAATTACAACCGGTGTATGAACAGACTGATGATGTCTTGGCAGTGCCGTATGATGTTGGAATGATCGGCTACCGCAATGATGTCACGAATACGTTACGGCTGTGGTCAGCAGAATTACCACCAAGTGCGGATAACGCGTATTACTCGCAAGAACAACGTGATCGGATCGATGATATTACGAAAGTTCTGTATCCTGATGATTCTAATTCAGAAGGCCAAGCATTACGGTTACGCCAAGAATACTTCTTCTCATCGGCTGGCGTCCAAAGTATCATTCGGCACTATGGGTTAAGACATCAAGGCATGCGGGAACTTGGTAAGAAGATTGCGATCCATATTAATGACACACATCCGACTTTAGTTATTCCAGAGCTGATGCGCTTATTAATGGATGACCATCATTGTAGCTGGGATGTGGCTTGGGCCCTAACGACGCAAGTGATGAGTTATACGAACCACACGATTCTACAAGAAGCGCTAGAAACTTGGCCAATCGATATGTTCAAAGGGCTATTGCCACGGATCTATCAAATCGTCGTTGAAATCGACCGCCGTTATCGAGCAGCCAAGACACCGATCTTTGGTGAGGATTTAGTCAATCGGACGGCGCCACTTGGCAACGGGCAAGTGCGGATGGCCTACTTAGCCGTGATTGGGAGTCACAGTGTCAACGGCGTCGCACCGTTGCATACCGAATTGTTGAAAAATGATGTGCTACGCGACTTGTATCAAGTTTATCCAGAACGCTTCAACAACAAGACGAATGGGATTGCGACGCGGCGGTGGGTCCAACTGGCCAATGAGCCATTGTCACAACTGATCGACAGTAAGATCAGCCCCGAATGGCGCCAACAGCCAAGTCAATTGAAGACGTTAATGGCCTATCAAAAAGATGCTAAGTTTTTGAAACAATTAACGACGGTCAAACAGACCAATAAGCAGGCACTAGCGGCGTATATTAAGCAGAACCTGGGAATTGAGGTCCGCACTGATGCGATTTTTGATGTGCAGATTAAACGGCTACATGCTTATAAACGCCAACTCTTACATGTCCTCGAGATTATTCGGGAATACTTGGACTTAAAAGCCCATCCAGCGACTAAAGCGCCAGCCCATGTGCATATCTTTGGTGCCAAAGCAGCCCCAAGTTACCACTATGCCAAAGCGATTATTAAATTGATCAACGCGTTGGCTGATTTAGTCAATCATGATCCTGATATTGGTGATCGCTTGAAAGTCGTCTTTATTCCCAACTATGGTGTCTCACTAGGCGAATTGATCATTCCGGCGGCCGATATTAGCGAACAGATCTCAACGGCCTCTAAAGAAGCTTCTGGGACCAGTAATATGAAACTCATGGCCAATGGTGCGGTATCGCTAGCGACGCTTGATGGCGCCAACATCGACATTATTCAAGCGGCGGGCGAAGCCAACGAATATCCCTTTGGGTTAACCGCCAAAGCCGTTTATGGGTATTACGAACGCGGGGATTATCGCTCAGTCGACTTTTATCAAGCTGATCCTGAATTAAAACGGGTCTTAGATGCGCTAGTTGATGGGACGATTCCAGGGATTACGACAGAAGGCCGCGAAATCTATGATTCACTGTTACGTTATAACGATGAATTCTTTGTTCTAGCAGATTATGAAAGCTATGTGCAACAGCAACGCCAAATTAGCCAGGACTTCCAAGATCAAACGAAGTGGCAACAAAAGGCCTTGGCCAACATTGCCGCCGCGGGCATCTTTTCAGCGGACCTAGCTGTTGCACGGTATGCGGATGATATTTGGCAAGTGCCGCATACGTTATTACAAGATTAAGCGAGGTGTGGCCGATGCAAATTGATTATAATTCGTTTCAAACGGCCTATCGCTCGCCTTTTGGGGCAGTCATGCCACAGACCTCCGTTCACTTTACCCTCAAAGTACAAGCGAGTGAGCCGATTCAACAAGTGAGCTTTTGTGTGGCTCATGATGGGCAGTGGGACGCTGAAGTTGCGCAGACGATGACCGGACCGGGACCATTATATACGACGACGTTTACGCCGACACAATCGGGCCTATACTTTTATTACTTTGAGGTTCAACTGACCAATGACACGGTCTATTACGGCTGTGTCGATGGTGGGTATGGCGGCCCTGGCATGCAATATGCACGGCGTGATCAAGTCCAGATGTATCAACTGACGACACTAGCGGCCAAAGAGACGTTACCGCAATGGTATCGCGAAGGGGTGGCCTATCAGATCTTTGTGGATCGGTTTTATAATGGCAATCCGGATGAGCACGTTAATGCCCCTAAACCAAACAGCTTTTTATACGGCCGGATGAGTGATCGGCCGATGTATATCCGCAATGCGCAACAAGAGATTTTACGGTGGGACTTTTTTGGGGGTAATCTGCGCGGGATCGAAGCCAAGATTCCATATTTAAAGCGCTTAGGGGTGACGATCATTTATTTGACGCCAATCTTTCAAGCGGCCAGCAATCACCGTTATGATACTGGGGATTACTATGAAATTGATCCCGTTTTAGGTGATTTAAGTGATTTTGACCATTTGGTCACCGCCTTACACCGTGCGGGGATGCGGTTGATTTTAGACGGGGTCTTCAATCACGTGGGGGTCGAGTCGCGGTACTTCAATCGTAGTGGGCATTATGACACTGTTGGAGCTGCCCAATCGCGGACGAGTCGTTATTATAACTGGTTCACGTTTATCAATTACCCCACTGAATATGACAGCTGGTGGGGGATCGGGGACTTACCGACCGTTGATAAGGAGAATCAAGACTACCGTGACTTTATTTACGATCAACCGAGCTCGGTGATCGATTACTGGACGGCCCGCGGTGTCGATGGTTGGCGCTTAGATGTGGCCGATGAACTACCTGATGACTTTATTGCCGGCATTCGACGCGCGTTAGATCGTTATCCAGATAAAGTATTGATCGGTGAGGTTTGGGAAGATGCGTCCCATAAACTGGCTTATGGTCAACGCCGGCACTACCTAGAAGGCGGTGGCTTGCAGGCAGTCATGAATTATCCGTTACGGCGATTGATTATTCACGTTTTGACGGGTACGATGCTCCCGGCGGAATGGTGGCGTGAGTTAATGACGTTGAAAGAAAATTACCCGGCAACGACGTTTGCCTACAACTTCAATAATATCGGGTCGCATGATACGCCGCGGATCTTGACGATGCTACAAGATGATGTCAAACGGTTGCGGTTAGCGATTGGCTTATTGATGACGCTACCTGGTGTGCCGTGTTTGTACTATGGGGATGAAGCTAAAATGGCGGGCGGTAAAGATCCTGATAACCGTGCCTTTTACCCGTGGAATCAAGCAGACCAAGCGTTACAACACGATGTCACGGCGTGGGTGCACTGGCGACAAGCGCGGCCACAGCTCAATACCTTGGCGTTTGCGCCGTTTTATCTCGGGGATTATGCGATTGGCTATGTTTATTGGCAAGCGGACCAGCCGCAACTACTCGTTGTGTTAAATGTGACGACGATGGAACACGTTGTCACATCAGCGGCGTTGCAACTATCAGGGCTACCAACCGCAGTCGCAGCAGCGGTAACCACTAAATTGGTGGGACAAACGGTAAAAGTCAATCAGTTACAACTTTTTGAAAAATTTACATGAAATTTACAGAAATGCGATAGTGGCTCGTCGGGGTTATCGTTATATTATAACTGTACTTCTTAATCAGCACCCCGCGATTATGTCATTAAGAAGTATCCCCGTCGATCCTTAAGAGACGTAGAAGAGGTCGTGGCTTTCCTTGATTGGCTGCGACCTTTTTCTATGGCTTTTTTTATTGAAAATAGGTGCAAGCTAATTTTCAAAACGCATTGCGCGCACGCGTTATAATGAAGTTAGTTCGATAACTTTAATAAGTGATCATGATTAGCTTTAGGGGGTAATTAGTTGTATCAAGCGGTCGTATTTTTTGATTTAGATGGCACGTTAATGCAAGATGACAAAACCATCGCACCTAGTAGTATTCGGGCGATTCAGCAACTTAAACACAATCAAGTTTTACCGGTAGTAGCTACGGGTCGCAATGTCTTTGAAGTGGCACCGTTGCTCAAGCGGACGGGGATTGATTCCATCGTGAGCGCTAATGGGAGCTACGTGCAATATCAAGGTCAGTTCTTAGCAGCGCACGAATTAGATAAAGGCTTATTGCATGATGTGACACATTTTGCGAATCAACGCGGTCAAGCCTTGGCTTATTATAATAACGCCGGTTTTGCGTTAAGCCATCAAAATGCGTTGACTGTCGCGAACTTTGCAGCATTAAAGCAGACCGCTGCCGTTGCGCCAGCTTACTACCGCAACCATCAAGTTAATTTTATACTGACCTTTGAGCCACAAAGTGCAGCTGCCTATCAGCAGCGGTATCAAGGGCACTTGAATTTTGTGCGTAATAATCCGCGGGCGTTGGATACGATGGCGTGGGGTGTGACGAAAGCAACAGGGATCCATGATATTTTGACCAAGGCCGGGTTAACGCACGTGCCAACGTATGCGTTTGGCGATCAATTAAATGATATTGAGATGTTTAAAACGGTGCAAACCCCAATTGCAATGGGCAATGGTCATCCGTTAGTTAAACAGTTAGCCGCCTATGTGACTGCTGATAATATGCATCAAGGGATTGAACAAGGCTTAAAACAGTTTGCCTTAATTTGAGTTTACTGTGCAGGTGAGATAAAACCAATCACGCAAAAACGCGCCACGACAAAGTTACTTGTCGTGACGCGTTTTTGACTATCTGGTGTACCCTAGTCGAAAATAGCGAGGTGTCTTTAAGCTAAAGTCGCATCTGTCATGGCTTTTTCGATGTTGGCTAAGGTCAATTGCGTTGTATCTGTAAAGTTGATATCAGCGGCAGCTAACACCTTTGGATCACCGATCCCAATCGATGTTTCACCAGCGCCGTTGATCGATTGAACCCCGGCAGCGGCATCTTCAACCCCGATACATTGCGCTGGGTCGAGGTCTAAGATTTCGGCACCCCGGCGGAAAATTTCAGGATCCGGCTTACCGTGCTTTAAGCTGGCTGGGTCGACTGACTTGGTGAAGTAGTCGCCTAAGCCTAAGTGCTTCAAGACTAATGGTGAATTCTTAGAAGCGGACGCTAATGAAAGTAAGTAACCTTGCGCCTTCAAGTCATCCAAGAAGACTTGGATGCCAGGCAAGATATTAGCAGGGGTCATTTGATTGACTAATTTCAAATAGTTATCATTTTTTTCAGTTGCTAGGGCTGCTTTTTCAGCGTCACTGAAGGCATCTTCCTTGTGGTCCCGCGCTAAAATCAAGTTTAATGAATCCATCCGGCTAATGCCCTTTAAGGCATCGGCCAAATCATCATCCCACTTAACCCCAACTTTGTCAGCCACTTGATGCCAAGCTTGGCTGTGGAAAATCGAGGTATCGGTAATTACCCCGTCTAAATCAAAAACAAATCCTTTAATTGCTGCAAATTGTGCCATTGCATGTAACCCCCTAATGATGGTAGACCACAGTAAGTGGTTTATCGGCTTTTAATTGATAATCTTTGCCAGCAATGCTTAACGGTTGGGCCTTATCGGCGGTCACCGTTACTTTAGTATGGTCAATCACAAAGGTGTAGTGGGTCTGTCGGAACGTGTGCTTGAACTTGATCATCGTCCATTGATCAGGGAGCTTAGGGGCGATCTGTAAATGATCCCCTAAGACACTGACCCCGCCGAAATTACGGGTTGCCAGTAATAAGGTGGCACACATGACCCCTAAGTGGATCCCTTCGGCCGTGGTCCCGCCTTGGATATCGTAATAATCCGAGAACAAGGCTTCAGAAAAGAGGGTCCAAGCTTGATCATAGTTGTCATCCAATTGGTTCAAAACGGCGTACACAATTCGTGATAGTGTCGAACCATGGGTCGTGCGTTCCAAATAATATTGAATGTTATGGGTCAAGTATTCCTTTGGCAACTGGTAACCTAACTTTTCAATGAGTTTTTGAACGGTTGGCACGTCGAAGTTGTAAAAGGCCATCAGTGCATCGGCTTGCTTGGCGACTTGATAAGCATCAGGTGTTTTCCCTTCTGCTTTTAAGATCCGGTCCATCCGGGCAATGTCACCGTATTTTTGACGGTAAGCGCGGAAGTCCAAGGTCGGTAAGTCAAAGTAGCCTTCAAATTGCGCAATGATCCCACTACGATTGATCTCTAGCGTGAGCTTGTGGCTAATCGTGTTCATCTGGTTCGTCAAGTCACTGTTAAATTCTGCGGCACTAGCGGCTTTTTGATAATCAGCGTTGCTGATTTTAGACCGCAAATGCGCGATGGTATTAAAGAGCCAAGCGACCATGAGATTGGTATACGCATTGTTCTTTAAGCCCGGTTTTTTGCTATTCGGGTAGTTTTCATGGAATTCATCGGGGCCCATCACACCACTAATGTCATAACGGTCAGTATCTGGATTATATTCGGCTTTACTGATCCAAAATGCGGCGATCGACAATAACAGTTCCATCCCGTATTGGGCTAAAAAGTCGGTGTCATGAGTCGCATGGTAGTAAGCCCAGACGTTATACGCGATGTCTAGTGAGACGTGGCGTTGTAAACGACTGTTGTCTGGATCCCAGGTATCGGTGATGGGGTTTAAATGAACAAATTGGGCTTGCTCATCCCCGGTTTGTGCCGACTGCCATGGATACATTGCCCCAGCATAACCCGCTTCCTTGGCATTTTGGCGTGCGGCAGGTAGGCGGCGGTACCGGTAAAGCAAGAGTTGCTTGGCTAGTGCCGGTCGGTGGAGCGTGTAAAATGGCAGGATAAACATTTCATCCCAGAAAACGTGGCCCCGGTAAGCTTCACCGTGAAGCCCCCGTGCGCCAACTGACGCATCGAGTTGACCACTTTCAATGGCGGCCGCAGAAACAAAACTTTGAAAAACATTGACCCGTAAGAGTCGTTGACTCGTGATGTCACCTTTGACCTTGATATCAGCGTCGTGCCAACATTGGTGCCAATAAGTCAGGCTGCTTTTGACTGTATCGTCAAAGCTAGCTTGCTTTAGTTCGGCACTGGCCGTCACTGGCGTTGCTTTAGCGCCTTTGACATTACTGGTGGTAATGACGACGTTTTTATCAAAGGTATAGGTTTGATTGGCCTGAACTGGTAATGAAACGACTTGCTTGGTCTTTTGTGGCTCGGTCGTGAGTTTAACGGCCTTAGTCGTATCCACATCCGGACTGGTCAAATTAGCGCCAAACGTGTAATCGATGTGTGACGTTTTCGTTTGACCGGACAAGTACATTTCGTTGGTTTGTGATTCCAGTCCTAAAGTTTGTAAATGTTGCTGGTCAAAAACATTATACCGACTTACATTGCCGTTGACAACGCTTCCATCAAGTTCAGAGTACACTTGGACGGTCCCGGAGAAGTTCAGTGGCGTAATTTGATAGCGAATGGCATAACGGTGCCAGTCGTGCATGTTGGCCAGTTTTTGTGATTTGACTTGTAAGATGTGGCCCGAGGCAAGTTGGATGAGCATGGTCACGGTTAAAATCCCGGTTTTTAGATCCAGACTCCGATAAACGTCTTGGACATTATGTGGCGTGATGGTAAATGGTTTTTGGTGATCGACCCCAAACGTCATGAATTGACCGTTTGGTAAGTTAACGAGGTCTTCGTTGACGACGTCATGGTCTTTGATTTTAGTGGTTTCTTGGTCGAAAATGCCGGCAACATAAGTTCCAGGATAATTGTTATCGTCGGCATGGCTTTCTAAATAGGCCCCCCGCAGCCCAAAGTAACCATTCCCGACCGTCAGCATCGCTTCTTGACCATTATTGCGGACGCCTTGGTATTGGCCGTAATAGTCCAAGTGCCACTTTAAATAAGCGGTCTTGGTTTTAACAGCTTTGATCAAGCCATCACGGTCAACGGCTGTTTGACTCACGACCGGAATGTTTAGCATGTTTGTTAACGCTAAGCCAACGTCGATCCGGTCATAGTTAACCCCGACGATGGTATCGGAAAAGCTGTAATCTAAGCCATTTTCCAAGATGGCGGCTTCAAACTTCAGGCCCGCCAGACGCACTTTAATGTTTTCTAGATTTTCACCAATCCCTTGCTTGGGATTATAGGCGATTAAAAAATGCGCGGTTGCGGCTTGATCATCGACGGGATAATAAGCGACTTCCATCGCATCGTTTTCAATTCTTAATCTAATCAGTTGCATTGATTGGTCCACCCCTTATCTAATTATCAAAAATGAGTCCTATATAGGAAAGAAAAATATGGATTACAACTCTAGGTTAAGCTTAAACCGAATGGGCTGCAAATAATGGCCAGTTAAAACCAGCCAAAACCGGCTTTTTTATGAAATTAATTATGAAAGTGAATAAACAGTCGAACCGTTCGGTGAACTAAAAAAGCCCCGCGAACGTGGCCAGTAATGGCGGCTAGTTCGTGGGGTGGGGCCGTAACTCTAAATGGTCGATCGTCATCATGGGGCGGACTTTGATGGCTAAGGTTTGAAAGCGTAAGATAATTGGTTCTTTATAAGCTAGATGGTGTTGAAAAGGGGTTAATTGTTGGCGCCAGTTGGCTGGTAATTGGGGTTCGCCAACCTCAGTCAACGTGCCTTTTAACATTAAAGAGGCATAGGTCGTTTGATCATAACAAAAAATCGTCGCACGATGATGACGGCGACTGTTTTGAACGGTGGCCGTTTGCCGACTCGTATAGAAGAAGACTTCAGTTAACGAGCGGGGCGTTTTTAAGGCACTTAAGGCCACGGTGGTCGGAAAGCCACTGGTGTCCACCGTCGCGACCGTAAAGACCGTGGCGGCTTGCAGCAAGTGGTTGGCGTCGGCTTGCGTCGTATGTTGCATGCAGCTCACCTCGTTTCTATTCAGTATGCGCGGGTCAACCGAACTTGTCATTTGATTTGCTCAGGCGTCATTGATAAACTAATAAAATTAGCGCATAAAAAAATCAGCTCTCACGGTGGATTATCACGGCGTGAAAACTGATTAGTGGTTATATGATGGGCAGTCAGGGGATCGAACCCTGGACCCACGGATTAAGAGTCCGTTGCTCTGCCAGCTGAGCTAACTGCCCATAACTCAACAAAAAATATAATATCATGAATTTAGGATACTGACAATAGTTTTTCGAAACTTTTTTCAAAAAAACCGTCACTTTTCGAAAACCGGGTGCAAATAGGGGGCTGATTTGCAAAAATCATTTCCCGGGAAATACTGTTAGCGCGCGGATTAGCAAACAAAGAAAGCACGGAATATTTGTGATATACTAAAACCAGTGTCAAAAGAAACTTTTTTGACCACCTGACACAGGTTAGCGGTTAAAACCGCCCAATTAGCCTGTAATTACTCGAAATCTTTAAAAATAGACTGTTTGTTTTCCCCTAAGGAGGAAGAATCGTATGAAGAAAATTTTAGTCGTTGATGACGAAAAACCAATCTCAGATATTATGAAGTTTAATTTAACCAAAGAAGGTTATGAAGTCCACGTTGCCGCTGATGGTGAAGAAGCCATCCAAAAGGTCGACGAAGTCCATCCAGATTTAATCTTACTTGATTTAATGTTGCCAAAAATGGACGGCTTAGAAGTTGCCCGTCAAATTCGGAAGAATTATGACATGCCGATTATTATGGTTACTGCAAAGGATTCTGAACTGGATAAAGTCCTTGGGTTGGAATTAGGGGCTGATGATTACGTCACGAAGCCATTTTCTAACCGCGAACTAGTTGCGCGGGTCAAGGCGAATTTGCGGCGTCAAGGCGCACCAGCAGCGCAAGCAACGGAAGAAGAAACTAATTCTGATATCGAAATTGGTGATTTGGTCATTCATCCCGATGCTTATATGGTTTCTAAACGGGGCGATAATATCGAATTGACCCACCGGGAATTTGAATTGCTACACTATTTGGCCCAACATATTGGCCAAGTCATGACGCGAGAACATTTACTCCAAACGGTTTGGGGCTACGACTACTTCGGTGATGTCCGGACGGTCGACGTCACGGTCCGGCGCTTGCGTGAAAAAGTTGAAGATAATCCCAGCCATCCAAAATGGTTAGTAACGCGGCGGGGCGTTGGGTACTATCTCCGCAATCCAGAAAACGAGTAGAGGGCATTGAACCGTGTTTAGATTTAAACGGAGAAATTTTTTAAAGTCGATTAATTTTAAAATTGCGTTAGTGTTTGCGTTGTTACTATTGATTACCTTGGAAATCGTCGGGGCCATCTTTGTGCGACAACTGGAAGATACCAACTTGCGACAATTCAAGAGTCAAGTGCAGATTCAATCGTACGTTGATAACTCGATTGCTGAGCAATTAGCGACGAGTAGTACGAGTAAGGCCAATTCGCAAATCAAGTCGATTTTATCGGATATCAATAACTCCAATATCGATGAGGTTCAAGTCATTGATAACAAAGGGATTATTCGTGGCACAAACGATATTAACGATCAGTCGATCATTGGTCAAAAGACGACCGACCGCAACGTTAAAAATGCCATCTATAATAACCGGTCGTACACTAAAAATACGTATGATACCCAAAATAATAGTCGGTACTATATTTCGATCGTGCCACTATATAACTCCAGCTCAACTGGCAACAACAGTCAGTTAGTGGGGGTTTTATACGTGCGGGCCAATATGAAGTCGGTCTATAACACGATCAATAACATCATGGTCATCTTTGCGGGGGCGTCGCTGATTGCGATTATTCTCGGTTTGGCCATTGCGATCGTGATTGCCCGGGCAATTACGAAACCGATTGAAGAAATGAAGCAACAGACGCAACGAATTGCGCGTGGCGATTACGCGGGGCAAGTGCGCGTTTATAGTGATGATGAATTAGGTCAATTGGCGAGTGCCATTAATAACTTGTCGATTCGAGTGGAAGAAGCCCAGGAATCAACGGAAGCCGAACGCCGGCGGCTAGATAGCGTCTTAGCGCACATGAGTGATGGCGTGATTGCGACCGATCGACGGGGCAATATCACGATTATTAACGAAACTGCCTCAGACTTTATGGATGTGTCGGCAGAAAAGGCCATCGGTAATTCAATTCTAGACATGTTACAAATCCGGGATGACTATTCCTTACGTGATTTGATCGAAAATCAAGATGAATTAACGTTGGACTTTTCATCAAATGAACGTGATCTGATTTTAAATGCCTATTTCTCATTGATCCAACGAGAATCTGGGTTTATTAGTGGTTTAGTCTGTGTCTTACATGATGTCACAGAACAACAAAAGATCGATAACGACCGGAAACAATTCGTTTCAAACGTGTCGCATGAATTGCGGACGCCGTTAACGAGCTTACGGAGTTATATTGAAGCTTTGAGCGATGGGGCCTGGAAAGATCCAGAAGTCGCGCCAGGCTTTTTAAAAGTGACCCAAGAAGAAACCGACCGGATGATTCGCATGATCAATGAACTGTTGAGTTTATCGCGAATGGATTCCGGGACGACCCGGGTCGATATGGAACTTGTTAATATCAATGAGATGTTCAACTATGTGTTGAACCGCTTTGATATGATCTTGAAAAAAGATGATAATCCAGCGAAATATTATACGATCAAGCGCGAATTTACCAAACGTGACTTATGGGTCGAAATCGATACGGATAAGTTCACCCAAGTGCTCGATAATATTATGAACAATGCGATCAAGTATTCCCCAGATGGTGGGGTCATTACGTGTCGGTTACTGGAGACGCATAACCAAGTGATCATTAGTATTAGTGACCAAGGGTTAGGAATTCCTCGGGCTGATTTAACCCACGTCTTTGATCGCTTCTTCCGAGTGGATAAAGCGCGGTCGCGGGCTCAAGGTGGGACTGGTTTAGGATTGGCGATTTCTAAAGAAGTCGTGCAAATGTTAGGCGGTCGCATCTGGGTCGATAGTGTGGAAGGGCATGGGTCGACATTCTACATTTCCTTACCATATGAACCTTATGAAGAGGAGGATCTTTGGGATGATGACTCGCAAGCTTAGGCGAATGATCTTGCCGACGGTGTTGGCCATCTTGATTTTGTTGAGTGTTGGGTTGTCGATTTATATTTGGACGAACCCGTCGCGCTATGAACGGGAAAGCAAGGTCAGCACGGCTAGTTCTAATTCAACGATTGCCACCAGAACGATTGATGACATTTATTTGCCGACCCAACTCGTGCATACCGATACGCAAGGTAATCAGACGTTACTAATCAATAAAAATGTCAGCCTGGTCAGCCAATTTAAAGAACAAATCAGTAAATGGCAGGCGCGCAGTATCGCCAAGGTCCGCATTACATCGGCTAAAAGTTACACGGCGTTATTAAATGGGCAAGATTCATATGTGTTGAATTTCCCTGATAGTGTCACGATTAGTATGTTCAATACGATTTTTAATCAGAATTTGAAGAATTACCGTTCGGCTGAATTCAGTCGGATCGTGATTCCCGTTAATGATACCGATCATCTGTATTTATTGAATGACAGTAAGCATCAAATTTACAGTGTGAGTTTGAAGAAAAAGTCATTAACGGCGATGCGGAAAGTCTTGAGTACGGCAAGTGTGAAGTCGATTCCAGTTGAAATGGTTTATCGCAATGGCTCAACTTACTTGGACTATACCCACCGGGTAAAGATGCAACAATATAGTTATTTGCTCAATAAATTGTCGGCGAGTCAGTTGGCTAACCGATTGTTAGATGCAGATGGCACGTCTTCAGTGACGGTCCGCAATCATAAGCATGACCAAGAGTATACGACCGGGTCGTATAAGCGGATGACCGTTAATACGAAGTCGAGCACCGTCAAATATGAAGATTATAGTGATGCGGGAACGCAACGCAAGTTATCGTTTACGGAACAACTGCAAAAGAGCTATAACCACTTAGTTAGTATCGGGGTGCCGATGGATAACATTCGCTACTATGGCTACGATACGACGAGTAATAGTGTAATTTATCGAAGTTATGTCGAAGGGTTCCCCATTTTTAATCAAACGGAAAATGGCGATGTCCGCATTCAAATGACGTCAAATAGCTTAGAGCGGTATTACTTCTCACTTGAAAGCTTACAAGTGCCGGTGCCAACGACGGGCAAGCAACAATCCGTCACGTTACCAAGTTCAACGTCGGTCTTGAAACAATTGTTGGCGGCGGGCTACAAGCAGAGTAAGTTAGGCAGTATTGAACTGGGCTACCACTGGTCGCGCAATACCTCCTCGAAGTTGGTTATTGACCTGAATCCAACTTACTACGTTTATTACAATGGGACTTGGCGAACTTATACGTCAATGCTCAGTGGATCGTAAAGGGGGGCCGCCAGATGAACTTTCGTAGAATTGAATGGATTTTTTTAGTGGCCTTCGTGGTCTTGGATGTCTTCTTAGTGTATATGTTTGTCCAAACGAGTTCGAGTGCGTCGAATACGAAGTCGAGTAGTGATACCACGACGACGATCATTCGCGAGATGCATGATGACAATATTAGCTTTAGCACCCCTAGTGGCAAAGAAAATACCGGGTATTATATTGCTGGCAATAACGACAGTGGGCTAAAAGCACATGTCAGTCAGTTGGCTAATCAATCGACGCGCATTTTGACGAGCGGTAAGTTGACGAGTACGCTACGGACCACCGTCGCCATTGATGCAGATCATCCGGAAAAGTCGTTAGATCAATTTATTGCGCAAACGACCAATGTGATTCACGGGGATCAATACGTGTATAGTAGTGCGTTATCATCAAGTGGTGATTACGTCTACGTGCAAAAGGTTGCCGATGGGAAAATCTTGACCGGGACCGGTCAGATTCACTTCACCGTCAATAAAAACCACCAATTGATTGGCTACACGCAAGGTTATTTGAACAATGTCAAAACGTTGCGTGAAAAAGCGGTCACGATTAGTGAAAAGAAAGCCTTAGTGGCGTTATATCAATATAACCAAGTGTCGAATAATTCACGGATCGTTTGGAGCAAGTTGGGCTATTCACGCCTGTTGAAGTTAAAAGACAGTAGTGTGTATGTGCCAACCTGGGTCTTTGCGGTGCGGAGTAAAAATAGTTCCAATATCAGCTTGCACCGGATCAATGCGTTTACCGGGGCAGCCATGAAGACCAGCAGTAGTACCGGCAGCACGGACGATACGTCCAGTGCCGATGCTGCTGCGGCTGGAATGATTTGGAATGCTGAATAGATGGTTAATTAACGAGCGAGACTTTTTCTCGCTCGTTTTTTGTACCATTCGGCCGCGAGGCGGTTGCTTTTCAAGGCTGTCAAAAGCGTGTATCATTGACCAAGTAATAGGCTGATTTTTTCAGAGATAGGAAGAACCGTAAATATGGTATTGAAATTAGCAACAGATCAAATGCAAGTGAGTGTTTTGGCGTCTGGGAGTACCGGGAACGTCACGTATATTGAAACGCCAGAACATAAAGTTTTGGTCGATGCCGGCTTAAGTGGTAAAAAAATCGCCAATCTCATGACCTCGATTGGTCGTGACATTAATGAAGTCGATAGTTTGTTTGTGACCCATGAACATACGGATCACTGTAAAGCCGCGGGGATCTTGGCACGGAAATATGGGTTAGACGTGTATGCCAATCAAGGCACTTGGGATGCGATGGCACATAAAATTGGCAATGTGCCAACGGACTTGTGTCATGTATTTGACCCCAATACGACGCTGGGACTAGGCGATTTAGATGTCGAATCCTTCAGTGTTTCTCACGATGCGGCCGAACCACAGTTTTATGAATTACATCACGCGGGCAAGTCATTTGTGATTATAACGGATACTGGCTATGTTTCTGAACACGTTGAAGGGGTCATCAAAAACGCTGATGGCTACTTGTTTGAATGTAACCATGATCTCGAGATGTTACGGATGGGCCGTTATCCATGGCCATTGAAACAACGGATCTTGGGTGATGAAGGTCATTTATCCAATGAAGATGGCGCGAATGCGTTGATGGATGTGATTGGTCAGCGAACTAAACGGATTTATTTAGGGCATCGAAGCCAAGATAATAATATGAAGACGTTGGCGCATTTAACGGTAGCCTCGATGATGAAGGAACATGACTTTGGGGTCGAACATGATTTCCAACTTTATGATACCGAACCAGAACAAGCGACGAAATTGATTACCTTATGATAGCGGTTTTATAATTCCACAATCATTCAGTCATAAAAAAATCACATTTTTTAGCTAGAATAGTCTTTAAAACATAGTACTTAGTTGGGAGGGATCGCGTTTCGACGCGAAATTATGGCAAATAATTCATTAGTTAAAGTCGCTGTGACGGCATTAGTAGCCGGTTTACTCGGTGGCGGGATTGCTTATGGTGGGATTACTTACTTTAGCAACAATAATGTCACCACGTCTTCAACCAGTGTACCAACCGGTTCAAACAAGTCGGGTTCAACTTCAACGACCAATGTGAAAGTTAATGTGAGCTCGCAAGCGACGAAAGTCTTTAAGAACAACAAAGCCGCGGTAGTTTCCGTGATCAACCTGCAAAAGCAAAGTTCTTCGAGCACGTGGAGTGGTATTTTAGGTGGCGACGATGGCTCATCAGATTCCGATGGCTCAAGTTCAAGTTCATCTAGCAGTAGTAGTAGCAAGCTGCAGGAATACAGTGAAGGTTCTGGGCTGATCTATAAGAAGAGCGGTAATGCGGCTTATATCGTCACTAATAACCACGTGGTTAGTGGTTCCAACGCGATCCGCGTGATTATGAGTAACGGGACGAAGTTAACGGCTAAGCTCGTTGGGACTGATTCGGTGACCGACTTAGCTGTCTTGAAGATCAATTCAGCTAAGGTCACTAAGACCGCTAGTTTCGGTAACTCCGATAATATCGAAGTTGGTGAAACAGCCTTAGCGATCGGGTCACCATTAGGGTCTAATTATGCGACGACCTTAACGGAAGGGATCATTTCGGCTAAGAAGCGGACGATCGCCACAACGAACACGTCCGGCCAACAAACCGGGTATGCGACTGTTATTCAAACCGATGCGGCCATCAACCCTGGGAACTCTGGGGGGCCACTCTTTAACTTAGCTGGCCAAGTTGTTGGGATCAACTCAATGAAGTTGTCTTCTGACAGTTCCGGGACTAGTGTTGAAGGGATGGGCTTTGCGATTCCAAGTAATGAAGTCGTGAAGATCATCAATGAACTTGTTAAAAACGGGGAAGTCGTTCGACCAGCCTTAGGGGTGGCAACGTATAACTTATCCAGCATTCAAGCCAGTGATCGTAAGTCAATCTTGAAGTTACCAACCAGCGTCACTAAAGGGGTCGTTATTATGAAGACCTACTCAGGGTCACCAGCGAAGAAAGCCGGTTTGACCAAGTATGATGTGATTACGGAATTAGGTGGCAAGAAGATCACCAGCTTGGCAACGTTGCGGACGGCCTTGTATGAACACAAGGTCAACGATACGGTTAGTGTGAAATATTATCATAATGGGAAGCTCAAGAGCACCACGATGAAGTTAACCGAAACTACCAAAACGTTGTCCAAACAATCGAACTAATAAATGAGAATTTCATAAGCGCGCGTCGTGGATTTGTCCGCGACGCGCGCTTTTTGGTGTTTTTTAGGGTAAAATTGAAAAAGCCGAAAGTTCGTCTTTCAAAAATGCCGATTATGCGGATGGAACCGGTATAATTATGAAATAATCCGAACGAACTCAGTTAAAGGTCCGGGAACCATTTTTTACCAGGATGGTGTGCGGTGCAAAAGTGTGGATAACTTCGGGGATAACTTTCACGCATCGTTAGGTAAAATTAAATAGTGGCGGCAGAACGGCAATTCATGCTGTTTAAAAGTTATCCACAGGGCGACTGAAAACCTGTGGACTAAAATTTTGAAAAAGTTTTTGTTCGAGTTGGATTGCTGATATAATAGCTTTTGTAACCGGACACTACGAACAAATGTTGCTGTGTATAACTGTGGATAAGTCGGCGACCTATTGACAAATTAGGTCCAAATAAATGTTGTGGCAAACATACGTTCAACACAATATATAGCTGATTGAGTTATACACCTGTGGATAACTTTGTTAATAACTTGTGTAAAGGTGGTTAATTATGAACATCAAAATTATCTGTGTCGGTAAGTTGAAGGAAAAATATTTTAAACAAGGGATTGCGGAATATGCGAAACGCATGAGTAAATTCGCTAAATTCCAAATTGTCGAGGTGCCTGATGAAAAGGCCCCTGAGTCGTTAAGTAACGCAGAGATGGCTAACGTCATGGATAAGGAAGGCCAACGCATCTTAGATAAAATCAAAGATCGCGACTATGTGTATGCGCTAGCGATTAAAGGTAAAGAACGGACAAGTGAGGAATTCGCCGCCGAAATCGATAAGTTGACGACCTATGGGCACAGCGATATTGATTTCGTGATCGGGGGTTCATTGGGCTTGGCGCCAGAAGTCTTACAGCGCGCGGACACCCAGATTTCGTTTGGGAAGTTTACACTACCACATCAGTTGATGCGGTTGGTGTTGTCGGAGCAGGTTTATCGGGCGTTTATGATTAATATTGGAAGTCCTTATCATAAGTGATGCTATTATTTGGTAGAAATAGCTCTGTGTCACGGAAGTAATTTTTACTATAAAATCAAACGATACCCGATATAGCACATTTAATCAATAGTTCAGTTTTGAAATACGTTTTTTGAGAAGCAATTATTTTATAAATGCTATGCAAAACGAATAATGAATTTTGATGGGAGATAGATGTAATGAAGATAGTGAATATATCTGAAAAATCCTTTAATAAATTTACATTGGGTGAAGGCAATGATTTGAAACCGATTAGTGTTTTTTTTGGTAGAAATGGTTCTGGAAAGTCCGCAGTGTCTACATACCTTCAAAAAAACTATGAAGAAGGTATGTATGTTTTCGATACTAATTTTGTGGAGCGTAACGTAAGGAGTAGAGCAACGATTGATGGCACTAACCTGATTATTGGAGCTGAGAATATAGATAGAACAGACGCCATACAACAAGCAAAAACAATTATTAGTAATATAACGAAAGAGCTAAATGATGATAATGATCGTATAGATAATAAAAGGAAGAGTATAAATACACTGATGATGGCAATCATCAATGATAGAAAAGCAAAGTTTGGTACGACAAGAATACATCAAAAGGCAAATGCAAATAGAAATCCAGAAAATGCTTTTAAGTTATGGAAAAGTGAGATGTCTCACAGTGTAGATAGCTTTCACGAATATAAGTCTGCTAGTGAATTAAATGCAGATTTAGTTCTTACAAGAAGTAAACTAGATGTTTTAAAAGAGGTTCTTCAAGACTTTTTGATTTACAAAAAAGAAGGCTTTATTTCAGCCATGAAAGATATAGTCTTAAAGCCAGGAACGAGTGTAGAGGCAGTTATAGCGGGCTGGCTTGAACAGGGATTACAGTTACATAATATCGATGTGGATGATGATAGATCCGAAGATATAGCAAAATGTTTATTTTGTGGTAATGACTTTGTTATTTCAGATGTTAAAAATTCTATTCACGAACGTATTAGTTCGGAGTATGTTTCTTTGACTAAAGCGATAGAGCGATTAAAGACTCAAGTTGTCAACGAGAGAGAGCAAATAGTCAAGCTTGGTGATTTAATTTCAGGAGAGTTGCAACAAAAGGCAGAAAATAATGTTGATGATATTTTAGATGTCCTGAATACTAAATTAAATCATACTGACACGGCTATTGAGATAGATGAGAAATATTTTTTGAGGATTGAAGATTTAAATGCGGCTATTTCTGATAGGAAAAAGGGTTTAAAGAAAAAAGAAAAACGGTTGATATTGGAACAATCTAAAATTGAAGATATTGCCAAACAATCAATTGGGCAGGCTATCGCAATGGACCCAAATATTAATAATGAAATTGAAGAATTGAAGAGACTAGAAAAGTGTAAATATAATGATGAAAGATCTAATGAACTTACTAATGCATATTTAGTGAGTCTGAATAACTCTTCGAGTAGCTTGGAGGGGTTTAAGGAACTGATGAATCAAATGTTGGAATCGTTAGGCATGAGTTTTCGTTTGCAATTTTCAATTGATAATTCTGATTCATTTGATGTAGTACTTACAGAAAGTGTGGAGCAATCAATTGGTGTTAAAGACTTGAGTGAAGGGGAACTAAGGCTAATAGCTTTTGTTAAATTTTATCTTAGTCTATTTTCGAATTATAAGAAAGCTAAAGGGCAAAGGGCACCATCTTGGGAATTTAGTGCAGATGTAAGAAAGATTATTTTAGACGATCCAATAACAAGTATTGATTCCAATAATCGTTACTTTATGACAACCTTGATAAATAAATTATTAAGTCAGGTATTACATGTTTATAATCGACAAAAAATGGAAGTTGCAATCTTTACGCATTCTATATATGATTTTCATAATTTTGCATTTCGTATAGGAAAGCAACAATTGGATCATTACCAAATTACAAAAAACTCACTTTCTGAAAGTGTTATTGAGCCTGTGCCAGAGGAACAAATGAGCAATTATAGTGATGATTATCGAACTACTTTTTGTGAAATTATTGATTTTTGTACAATTAATAGGAGGGGGTTACCAGAAACACATCACTATTTAAGATATGGAAACCAGTGTCGATTTATATTAGAAACGCATGCACGCTCGAATTATAATATTAGTAATGTCACTAATAATAGTCTAAAAAAAATTATGGAGTGCTACTCTGTACAAAGCGAAAATGAAGAGACTATAGTAAGAATGTTAGATGTAATAAATGCTTTGTCACACGGTATATCATATACTTGGGACTTTGTGTCAGGAATATCAGCTGCAGAAATTCAAAATGCTGCACGGGTAATGGTTTGGATGTTGTATAAAAAAGACAAGATGCATGTGAAAGCGATGGTGCCTGAAGAAAAATGGCATGAATTTGAACAGAAAATAAAGAATTGGGGAATTGGGTAAGAGATGTACAAGAAAATTATTCTGGTAAGTTAAGGGTAGTTATAACTTTACGGGAATATCGGGTGGATGGATTCGCAACGTATCTTTGATGGTCGTATTCATAACGACTAGATATGATATGGAAGTTCTTATCATAAATGAAGAAAAAAAGCATTTCATATGCTAAGCGCTAGGGATGCATGCAGATTAAAGTTAGTTGATATTTCGACGTTTATGGCTACTTGTATTGATAAGAAGGTCTGTACCGTCAGTAAGATTACTAGCCCTAATATGTAACTTATTCCAAAAAACAACCTCGATCACGACAACTCATTATAAGTTGTCGTGACCGAGGTTATTTAGTTAGCCGTTAATTGAACCTAATGGCGTATAGAATGTTTTGCCGGCCAGTGTGTAGAGATTATAATAAGCTGGGCCATCATCACTGTCGCCGAGTGGTTCGACGACACGATACTTATGTTGATTAGTCAAATTTAGCTGATATTGCGTCTTGCCTTGGTACTTAACTTTAGTGGTTTTAAGACCGCTAAGGCGTTTGTTTAGGAAAAGCTGGCGGGTCTTGTTCTTAATGACGACGCGTTGAATCTTTGCAGCAGCCACCGGTTTGCTGTAATAGGTCGCGCTATTAGCTTTAGCCGAATTCTTGTGCACTTCGACGTAACCATCCGCTGTAATTTGAACACTTTGCGTGGCTAATTGACTTGATCGATTGGTAATCGCGGTGTTACTACCTAAATAGAGATCACCATAGCTATAAGTTGGCATGTAATTTGGCCGTTTGACCTGTTTAAAGCCACTCGTTGAGGTCGCTTCCGTACTATAAGTACCAGCGACAAGCCCAGTCTGATAGCCAACTTTCAGTAGTCGTGAACTGAGAATGTTGGTGCGTAAATCAAATACGGTCACATACTTCCTATTAACCTTAGTTCGGTACGGCTTATTGCCAGCAACGACGGTACCCTTAGGTAAGGTCACTGTCTTTAATTGACTTAAACCACCTTCATAACCGGTAAATGGTGCTTTGATTTTGACTTTTTTGGTTGTTTTGTAGAATGTGTCCGTGTTGAAGAATTCTTTATCAAGCTTTTTAAAGTTAGTTTCACTTAGTGCGGTTGCTGGGTTGGGCGTATCATAATCTGGCAATAAGAACGCTGATGCCCAACTGTAGAACGGCTTACCGCCGACGACATAATGTGCTAAAGCGTAGCCGCTTTTATCGGTTAGTTGCTTTTGTATCTCTATGGTTAATTGATATTCAGTTTTGCCAGCGACAGTTATCGCTGTGTCGGTTAATCCAGGAATCGCCTGATGATAAGTCACAGTAATGGTATTGCCATCAACGTTGGACGTTAAAATCTGTCGGCTAGTCGGAGTACCAATTGGATAGACGGTGCCCATCGATTGATATGAAGCATTATTGTAGAATTCCAAGTAGCCGTCAGTTGTGATCCGCAGCCGTTGTGTATTTGTCCGTGACTCATCACTACCAGGGAACAAATCGTTTCCCCAAACTTCAGTTTTATCGGTGCCAGTATATGGCAACATATAGGCGGGCGTACTAATCTTGGTCCAATTTAGCTTAGGACCAGCCGCGATGGTTGCGGATAACATTGATTTTGAAATGCCGAGTTGTTTTTTGAGTTTATAGCTCAGTGCATTAAGTGAGATGGAAAATGTTTCTTTTAGGTCGTTAATGTTAGTAGCGGCACGAACCACCGTATCTTTAGGTAAAGTGAGCACTTTGTTGTATGAGGTGACTGTAGTCGCAGCGTTTAAGCGATAGTACTTACCATCATTGAGCGTGGCACTATATTTTGGCGCATAGCCCTTAGCTAGGGCCTGATGATAGACATAACCACTGTCATTGCCATTATCGTTAGTGATATGGAAATAGGTTGTGGTTTTGTTAGCATGCTTAAGGGTAACCTTCTTGTCAACATACCAAGTGGTCTGATTAGCGTATGTGGCAGCATCCTCGTTACCACTAATGAGTTGCAACTTTTGGGTATGCGCTAAGTTCCACGTATAGGTGACTTTTTTGGTATTAGTCACATGGTAAGGTGCCTTGGCGAGTTTGGTGGTTTTGACAACGCTATAGGTTGTTTTTGCTTGAGCGGGAATTGTCGCAAAGCTTAACCCTGTTAGTATTAAAGCCATAGCGATAAGTTGTCCCTGTTTTTTATTCATGTGAAGTCCCTCCCTGAGGATTAGTTTAGCATGTTTCTGGCTGGAATTGGATGGGCTTGTATTTTGGGTGGTTGGACACGGTAGTAAATTCATATAAAGCGATGTTGGAGTAGTTATTGAAAGTGTTATTAATGTTCGCAATACTGGATATTAAGGCCCAATAAGCCGTATTTTTATTGAAAGATTAAAATCTAAGTAATAGTTGCTTTTTTTATCTGAGGTGTTATACCCATTACATCGAGTGAGTGAGTATACACTCACCTAAACCAAATTATTATTTCTAGAGAGGATTTGATTTTATGAAAACTGAACAATTAGGAATTTCTGGTTTCAAAGCAAAGAAAGCGGACCATGATGAAATCGAACATGGATTCCGGGCGGTTTTAGATTTTGAAGAAGCACATCCTGATCTTTATCAATACAGTTCGACGCGTTACTACACCAGACCGGTTCCTGAAAATCCTGAAGAAGAGTATTGGATGTTTATCGATTCTTCCTATGATTATGCGGCTTATATGGCATCGCTAAAAGCCGCGGCTCAGCGTCCAGAAACTAAAGAAATGCAAGCTTTGATTGGTAAAGTCTTCGCCCATGCGGATGGTTTTCTGACTGGTGATGCGAGTCTTTCTGATGGCTTACCAAATCTGATGAGTATCATTGAACATTGGACTGAAGTGCCTTCTTTGAGAGTAGAAGAAATGGGAAAGAAACAAGGCTAATTTACTAGCAAGCTGGTAATTGTCTGCAGTGAAAAATTATTTGGCTGATTATGATACTGTCAACGTCGATGAAGCTAGACGAGTATTAAGTTAGTTTAAGCACTTTGTCTTGCACAGAGTGTTTTTTATTTGGAAATATTAAGCGGTACATGATTGTCGTACTACAGGTGATGTTTTGTTATAGGCCTTTTTGGGAGTGGACATGCCGGCAAAGAATGATGATATAATTGGGATACGACTTTGGGAGAATAACATGTAGGCCATAATTAAAATGTAAATCGTTCTTTTGAGATTCAAGTTAATGTAAATAGGCTATTTTTAAAAAATAGAATGCCGGTATAACAGCATTTTTTAAGTGTATTCCCCACGTATGTAGGGATGATCCTGAGCCGCCAAGACATGGTAAATCACGTACCGCGTATTCCCCACGTATGTAGGGGTAGATTCTTGGTACACAGTGTCGACTTGTTATATAAATGATAAAACTTTTTCTAATGAGTACTCAAAATAAGGATATGGAGGGCTAATTAGTGACTAATTCAAATGATGAGCTACTAAGCTACCGGCCAATTTTTAAAAAATATGATGAATATGCTAACTTTGAAGGTTATCCGACGATGGATTAAAAAGAAACCCTACGTTATTTCGACGGTGTGATGGCTGGTATTACGCAACAACCAATCTCCAAATGGACGCGAGCATCCATGTTACAAGGGTTAACTGAGATTACGGATACGGCTGAATCAGATCCTGATAACGATGCGTCAGATATTCTGATTTTAACTTTTGATGTAGTGTCAGCTTATTTGCGTTGTTTAGTAGATAATCAAATCATTAAGGTGAACTTTGATGACTTAGAGACCGATTTGATTAATTTTGAGATTCGATATGACTTGCAGGGACCTGTATTGGCGCCTGATTTAATCTTAAAACCACAAGCAACACAGGCTACTGCTGATGATTTGCCACAATGGCGAGATTATGTGGCACGTGATATTAAGGTCTATACTAACGATTGGTTACAAGCCTATTTCGAGAGTGTGGCTTGGCAACATAAAACAACGCCTATTTCAAGCGATTTACTGACATTCATGGTGACAACGTTAACTGATAAGGCTTATGACAATTACCGTAAAACACCTAAGAGCTGGACGAAAAAGGCGATTACGGGCGTGCTAACGGGCTTTTTTGTTTCTAACGCGGATCTAACCGAAGCTGAACTCCAGCAAGTGGCGCCCGCATTGACTGGATTTTTAGAGTTCGTTGCTGAGCAAGGCTGGCTAAATGCCAAGCGGGCGAGTGACTATCAACGGTTTATCAATGCAGCGGCGCTGGAAATGCTTACTCGTGCCCAGGACCCACAAAGTGCTGGACCTGGGAAACTAATCGGTGCTGAGATGCAGAAGCAAGGGATTGATATTAGTGATCGGGATGCAGTGGCAAAGTTTATTGACCAAGTTAATGCCAATGGTGGTATTGACAGTCTGTATGAAGATAATCAAGTATTTGCAGACGATGATGATGAGGCTCCGGATGATTTAACGACGTTGCTAAATCATCCAGATCAGTTAGCTTCAGTTGCTAAGCTATATGATCCTGATATAAATCAGCAATACTTGAAAGACGCTCATCATCCAGTTTCAGCAGGATGGCGTCAAGCTAAAGCTATTGAAACACACACCTTGGCCGTTGAAACTGGCCTTCGATTATGGATACAGCGCAAAGCCTATGCTATCTCAATAGCTTGGGAAGCAGCGGATTTATTAGCAGCAGTAGCGGACTTTATGGACGTTTTATATGCGCAAAACTTGGTGACACCGGAACAATGGTCGGTATCGGCATTCAAGGAGATTGGGCAATGGTTCCGCGAGACACAATCTGATATCGATTATCGTGACATGCAGCCAGTCGTGGCTGGTATTAGCGATATTTTGCATCAAACGGGTGTATTGACAAAGAAGCAAGCTGGTCAGTTGCCGGCCGCTTTCAATGGTGATGAGATTCCGGTCATTGATAAACCTAAGAAGGTTACCGGTAAAGTGATGTCGATGAAGCAAGCGCGAAAACTGCTAAAAAATAAGAAGCGTCGATGTTAATATTTTAGAATGAGTTGGATTCGGCTACTCGCTGTTATTGGTGAGTAGCCGTTTTTATTATCAATAAGTAATAATTGATGGTGTTATTATGATATATTAAACTTGTGATGCACGGTAGCAAATTAATTGAAAAAGGTAACTTCTCAAAATTAGAATGCCGGTATATATTGGCTAAATTAGAGTGTTAAAAGCGTGTATAGATTTGTATAGTTTTTGTAAATGAAATTTTTGAATTGAACTGCTGTGATATATTTAGTATATTCCCTGCATAACATAATGAATTCTAAAATTTGAAAGTCAAAAATAGGAAAATTAGATACAACGCGGAACAAAAAGCCGGCTATTTGAACAGAATGGAATCGATGCTGGTTCAGCAAAATTATCAATTTATGAATGTGAACGGTTCTATTGTATTGGGTATAGAAGGGGAGCAATACGATTCTGTTAAGCTATTAGGCAGATTAATTATGTATGCGCTTACATAAATAGTGCGTTGCCTTAGTATCAGTAATTTAATATATAGAGGATCTTGTGAAGGCGGTGTATTGAATAAAAGGTTGACCAATAAATTTGAAGAGGTGAACACAGGCGATTTGTTAATCATAATACGTTAAGGAGGCTATTTATGGGAATGAAAGTATCCAAGCAGGCTGCTAGCCTTTGGGCAAAGAAGAAATCAGTCAACGGAAAACAGTATTGGCTTCCATTGATTATGCATTTGATTGATACACAAAATACAATTGATTGGTTGTTTAAAAATTGGTTGAGTGAGGGGCAAAAAGATTTTTTAGGTGAAGGATTAGCAGCAGGTGACGTCTATAAGTTGGTTAAGTTTGTAGGGTTTACTCACGACTTGGGTAAAATTACACCATCGTTCGAGTCGAAGCATTTAGGAAAATATGAGAACGAATTAGATAAAAAGTTGAAACAAAGAATAATAGATGCTGGTTTTCATGGCTTTGATGAAAAGGCGTTATCCTCAGCTGGTAAATCGCCACATGCTTTAGCTGGAGAGGCACTTCTTGAAGCCGCAAAGGTGCCAGAATCAATAGGGGCTATTATCGGTGGTCATCATGGTAAGCCAGCAAGTGATAGTCCAGATGAACAGTTGGAAGAGTATATCGCAAACTACTATCAAGACAACAAGAATGTCGAGTTGCAAAAACCATGGAAACAAGTGCAAGCAGAGCTGTTACAGTATGGATTAAAAACATCTGGTTATCAATCTATTTCAGAGATTCCAGATATTGAGCTTCCACAAGCCGTTATGCTAGAAGGACTGTTAATTATGGCGGACTGGCTAGCTTCAAGTGAATACTTAGATGGGGACCAGAATAGACCGATCTTTCCATTACTTCCAATTGATCAGCCTTGGCAAGAAACCGATATGGATGCGCGTTGTCAGCGTGCGATTGAGACTTGGAAACGAACTGATATTTGGAAGCCACAACCGGTTGACATTAAGTGTGCCTATCAAGACCGTTGGGGATTTGCCCCGCATCTAATTCAGCAAGTGATAACGAAAGCTATCAGTCAGACAATTGATCCGGGAATAGTGATTGCTGAAGCCCCAATGGGAATAGGAAAGACTGAAACGGCGCTACTGGCAACTGAGCAATTAGCCTATAGTACCGGTAGAAATGGGCTGTTTATGGCTTTACCAACTCAGGCGACAACGAGTGCGATGTTTAGCCGTGTGACTAAATGGCTAGACGTCTTGGCAAAGCAGCAAAATAGCCACTTCCAAATCAATATAATGTCTGGTAAGGGCTCACTTAATCAAACTTATCAAAAGTTGCCTAATGCGACTAATATTTGTGACGATCAAGATAAGTTGGCCGAGGTAGCGCTTAATAGCTGGTTTTCAGGCAAAAAGTCTATTTTATCGGAATTTACTGTAGCAACCATTGATCAGTTATTATTGATGGGCTTGAAACAAAAACATCTCTTTTTACGCCATCTAGGCATTACTGGTAAGGTGGTTGTTATTGATGAGGCTCATTCGTACGACGTCTTTATGAACGCCTTTTTATATAAAGTAATAACATGGCTTGGTGCTTATCATGTACCAGTGGTCATTTTGTCAGCAACGTTACCGGCTGATAAACGTCGAGAGTTAGTGTACGCATACTGGGAAGGAAAATATGGAGAACTTACTCAAAAACAATTAGTTGCACCAGCCAATTGGGAGAAAACACAGGCGTATCCATTACTAAGTATTCTAGATGGCAATCAACTGAAGCAAATTGACAGATTTTCTCAAGATAATCATCAAAAATCGATGGAAGTTCAGATCAGTCGTTTGGATATATCGGATGATGCCCTTATTTCCCATATTATAAGCAATATCAGGGGTGGGGGTGTTGCTGGTGTTATTGTGAATACCGTAAAACGTGCTCAAAAATTGGCACATTTAGTACCACCAGATATTAAAGTAATGGTACTTCACGCTGCATTTTTGGCAACTGATCGAGCACGGCAGACAGAAGTACTCCAGGCAACCATTGGGAAGAACGGTAGTCGACCAGATAAGTTGATTGTCATCGGGACCCAAGTATTAGAACAATCGTTAGATATTGACTTTGATGTACTTTATACAGATATCGCACCAATGGATCTGATTCTTCAAAGAATAGGTCGACTTCATCGTCATCAAATTTTTCGACCGACCTTATTACAAGTTCCGCAAGTGTTCTTGATGGGTATAAAAGGGCCACAAGATTATGGTAGTGGCAATGAGGCTATTTATGAGAAATATTTACTCATGAAGACGGATTACTTTATACCGGCTAAGATTAATTTACCAGGAGAGATATCTTCGTTGGTACAGCAAGTTTATGACCCTAAAACGGATGATCAGGTAGCTAATATAAGTCAAGCACGAGACGACTTCATGATAAAAAAGGAGCGTAAGGAAAGTCGAGCGAATGATTTTCAAATAGGCGATCCTGATTATAGTACTGATGGGACAATTCATGATTGGCTGGGATTTGATCTTAAATCGACAAGCGAGCAAAAAATGAATGCTGCCGTACGAGATATTAAAGATACGCTTGAAGTGATTTTAGTTAAGTGTACTGACGAAGGAGATTATTTGTTGGATGGTCGGCCATTGAGTAGAGTTGCAGCCAGAGATATTGCACAGCAGACAATAAGAATTCCAGTTGCCGTGACACCAGATGATCAGCAACTGGGCGATGCAATCAAGACATTACAGCAGTTAACCAATGATTCATTTGACGATTGGAGGACGAATCCTTGGCTTAAAGATGCATTAGCATTTCCATTGGATCAAAATTTAAAGGCGACTTTTGAAGGTTGGCAGTTTTCATATTCTAGCAAATTTGGTTTGGATTATGTAAAGGATGATGGCTGTGAATAATAATAGTTTTAATTTGACAACGGAGCCGTGGATAAAAGTAATTGAAATGCAGACTAACCAGGAGCGAACAGTTTCACTGATTGATATTTTTGAGAATGCACAAGAATATCGTCAGTTAGCGGGGGAAATGCGTACCCAAGATTTAGCGATTTTTCGACTGTTACTGGCGATTTTAACGACAGTTTATTCACGGTTTAACGCAGACGATAAGCGCTATCCTTGGGTAAACATGGATGCAAGTTCGATGTCATTTAAGATTGACAAAGGAAAGTTTAATCGAAAAAGTAGTCGACAGCAGCTCTTAGCTACTTGGGAAAAACTGTATCAATCTGGTCACTTTTCTGGAGCTGTTATTCAGTATTTGAAGCAATATGAATCACGGTTTGATTTTTTTGGTCAGCGACCATTCTATCAGATTGTTGCTAAAGACTATGATGTTTTAGTTGATGATGAAAAGAAAAAGATTGCTACGGGTAACGGACAGGTCGCGGTACAACAGATTAATCGACGTGTCTCCGAAAGTGCCAATTCACGGGCGATATTTTCACCTCGGTCACCTGATATGAAAAATAAAATTCAATTGGACGAATTAATTCGTTGGATTATTAGTTATCAAAACTTCACAGGTACCACAGATAAAACTGCAATAAAAGTAGACAATCAAACAAGCAAGCTTAGAGCGGGTGGTGTTTATAATCTAGGTGGCTGGCTTTATGGCATTAGGCCAGTTTTTGCTAAAGGGCACTCGCTATTTGAGACGCTGCTGTTAAATTTAGTGCTGGTTACGACGCAAAATGGTAGTAATAAGTATAACATTCAGAAGCCTGTGTGGGAGTATGACTCAGTCCTCGATTATATTAAAGAACGAAAGAAACGAATTCGACCAGATAATTTGGCTGAATTGTATACAGAGTGGTCAAGAATTTTATGTATCCAGTGGGATGAGGATAAGCAGCCAAGTATATTTAGCGCAAAGATTCCGATTTTTGAAGCTGCGAATTTGTTTATTGAGCCGATGACAACTTGGAAAGTCTCCCCTAAAACTAGTGACTATTTGCCAGATAGGCAAAAACTAAGCTCATTGGGCATTGCTATGTGGCGTAACTTTGGTCAATACGTTAAAATTTGGCAAAAAGATAGCCAACCAGAACCAGGAATTGTCGCTTGGTTGCGGATTCTTAAAAGAGAAAAGTTAATTTCAAAAGATGATGCCATAGTTTTAAATTCAATCAGTTTGATTAAAGACAAGACATCGGCCTCGCAATTGCCAGTTGCTGAAGTGGTCGATGATATGCAGTTACAAGTTGCAGTTTTATTTGCTGAAGAAGATACAACTAGAAGATACTGGCTTGTACGTATTGAAGATGTGATTCAAATGACTCAAACCATTGGAAAATACTATTTTCACTTTATAGAAAATATTGGCCGAATTCGTAGGGTTAGTAATCCTAAGGCGTTTGGCAATCAAATGAGTGGAAAATTTTATGAGCAATTAAATGAGCCGTTTAAGAAATGGTTAGCAGGATTAACAGATCAAGACGATCGAGATGAGAAAGTTAATCTTTGGAAACGACAGCTTAAAGAGATTGTAGCTGAGGCCACTAATGATGTGATGAATACGAGTACATCAAAAGATATCAGAGGCATCATGATTGATCGTAAAGATAAGGGCAAAGTCGTTGGAAAGAAAGAAATTAATATTTTTACGGAAAAGAATCAATTAATGGTAAGTGTCAATCGCCGTCTTAAAAAGGAATGAAAAACATGGTTAGTGAAATTGAGCGAGCTACTACCCGGATTATTAAAGCACTCTATCGAGATGGTTCCCTGGATAAAAAGGCCTTATATGGGTTGAAGAATGCAAGAGATATTACAAGTTTACAGGCGCAAGCTGTCTGGCATGTCATGATGGCAAATATGCAAAGAGATATGCTCAGTACGGAAGGTAACCTAGAGCCAACTGCAGCTGAGGTTGCAGTTTTTACAGCAATCCAATTTTATGCAATTTATCAGCAAGGAAATTCTCAATTTGTTTATGAATCATATATTAACGAAGAGGGTATGCCGCTGTTTGAAGCGCTAGCAGATTTGAGACAGCAAAGAAAGCAAGATAGTGGCAACAGTCAGGCCCTTGATAATAGAGTGAAATCATTATTGGCGTCTTCAAACGTCAAAAGTATTATTAATGAACTTTCTCACCTGATTGGAATTTTAAAATCTGATGAGAAATTAAGAAAGCTGGATTATGGTCTTTTAGCACGTGACCTATTTAAACTGCAAGGAAGTTATAGACAAGCAAATCAGATTCGGTTTCTTTGGGGCGAACAATATTTTTGGGAAAGTTATGCAGACAATCAAGTTGAAGGAGAAAAGGCATAATGGCTGATAAAAATTTATATATTGATTTGAACGTTTTACAAACCGTTCCATCGTCAAATTTAAATCGTGATGATACTGGTGCACCAAAGACAGCGTTGTATGGTAGTGTTAACCGGGCCCGAGTTTCGTCGCAAAGTTGGAAACGTGCAATACGTGAAGCTTTCAAACAAGATGATATTTCAACTGGTGTACGTACTAAAGATGTTGTAGCGATGTTAGTAACAGCATTGAAGCGGTTGAATCCAGCTTTAAATGATGAGGATGCTATGAGTAAGGCCGACGAGATCCTTATTGATGCAAAAATTAAGAACAAGAATAATAGTAAGAACAAAAATAAAGACAAACAACTGGACGCATTGCTATTTACTAGCCCTGGACAGATTGCTAAAGTGGCACAATATGCAACAGATAATGAAAAATTAAATGATAAGGAACTCAAAGATATCTGGAAACATGATCAATCTTTAGACTTAGCCTTGTTTGGCCGAATGGTAGCTAACAATCCAGAACTTAATGTGGATGCATCAGCACAAGTAGCACATGCGATTTCAACACACGAGGTGATTCCCGAGTTTGACTATTTTACGGCATTGGATGATCGAAAACCAGAAGACACGAATGGTGCTGCTATGTTGGGGAGTATTGCGTTTAACTCGGCAACTTTATATCGGTATGCTAACTTGAATATGAATGAATTGGTTAAAAATTTAAATAGTGAGAACGCTATTAAGGGTGCAGTGGCATTTATTAAAGATTTCATACTTTCAATGCCAACGGGTAAGCAAAATACCTTTGCAAATAAGACATTACCGAGCTATGTGATGATTACAATTCGAACGGATACGCCAGTTAATCTTGTCTCGGCTTTTGAAGAGCCAGTTGCCCCCAACAATGGCTATATTAAACCATCGATTGTAAGATTTGAAGATGAATACGAAACGACTTTGAAACTAGTAGAACGGCCGCTTCAAAATTGGGTATTGAGTAAACAAGCATCAAAAGTTGGGGACAACGTGGCAAATTTATCAGAACTCTTAAATAAAATCACAACGGTTTTATCAGAGGTGACGCAGAATGAAAACATTAACGATTAGATTCGCTGCGCCTTTGCAATCATATGGTAATGAGGCCAGTTTTAACTATCGTACTACCAATCCATATCCCACTAAGAGTGCAGTGATTGGGATGGTTGCGGCGGCCTTAGGTTATCAACGAACGGATCAACGGATTTTACAACTTAATGAGTTAAGTTTTGCCGTTAGAATCGATCAAGTTGGATCGATTCTAACGGACTATCAGGTAGTTGAATGGAAAGCAAATTCCCGTAAAGTTACGTATCGAGATTACATTCAGGATGCTGTATTTATGGTGGCATTGGGCAGTGAAGATGTAACACTAATTGAAACAATCGAACAAGCATTGCATCAGCCACGGTTCCCGTTGTTCTTCGGTCGGCGTTCAAATCCACCAGCAGGTGTGTTGAAGACCCAACAATTTTCAGATATGCAACCAGTGGCAGTACTTAAAATTGTGGATTGGCGGGCATCGTCATGGTATCAACGGAAGGCTGAATGTCAAAAAAAGACCCCAATATTAGATATTATTGCAGATGCTAATCTGATTCCAGATGGGGATAGCACAATAGTTAAAGACAATGTAGGCTCGTTTGATCAACGAAATCGTTATCATAAATTTCGGGCGATTGCTAGAACTACAGTGAAGTCAGCTGATTTAAACGTCTCAACTGACCATGACATTATGGGTGCTATCTAGAAAGGACATGCGATGTATTTATCAAGAGCTGAAATCGATGTTAAAAATCGATATAAAACAAAGGATTTAACTCATCTTGGTGCTTATCATAATTGGGTTGAACAAAGCTTCCCGGATGAAATCGCTGCTGAAAAACGAACCCGCCATTTATGGCGGATTGATGTCTTAGCGGGTAAGCAGTATTTAGTAGTCTTAAGTGAAGTTGAGCCTGACCCGAAAAAACTGGCCATGTATGCGGTGCCGGGAACAGTTATTACGAAATCGTATGATAAATTTCTGAATCAGATTAAAACGGGTCAGTTAATGCGCTTTAGATTAACCGCTAATCCAACCCGTACCGTGACTCAACCAGGCAAGAAGCAAGGCCGCGTTGTGCCACATATTACGATGACTCAACAATGCCAATGGTTAATTGATCGGGCGGAAAAGTCAGGTTTTAACTTGGTTGATCAAGTCGACGTAGCGAATCCTGAACAAACAGCGACCCCAGCTTTTAGTGTAGTTAATCGCGATTGGCCAATGCTTCACCGAAAAGTTGGTCGTGGTGTCCGTCTCAGTCGGGTCACTTTTGAAGGCCTACTGCGTGTCAGTGATGTGGCAACTTTTAAACAGACGCTGACGCAGGGCATTGGCCGTGAAAAGGCGTTTGGTATGGGACTGATGACGGTGATTCCAGAGGATTAGCGATGGCAAAATAAGTCGGTGCTAAGAAACTAGAATAGCCACAACTGGAAAACAAAATGGTGGATTTAATGCCGCTGGTGAAAAAAGATAATCCATTTCTGAATAACTATCGATTACAGACTGTTTTAGACGATTATGGACTTGAAAATGAAACTCCGCATCGGGCGTTATCGGATGCTAAAACAACTTTTGAATTGGCGACCAAACTAATTGAAAACAAGGTTTTGAAAATTTAATAACTGCGGCATAGCAACAATCATTTAGTGTATTCCCCATGTATAGAGGGATGATCCTAAAAACCTCCAATGATGTAATAACCTAATTTAGTATTCCCCACATATGTAGGGATGATCCCACCTGTACATTACTCTATGCTACTGGATCACCGTATTCCCCACGCAAGTAGGGACGACAAACCTACTCCACCCGCATCGCCGCACGATACTGCGACACCGTCTGCCCAGTCCACTGTTTAAACGCTCGTGAAAATGAACTTGGGGTATTGTAGCCAACTAGATAAGCAATCTCAGTCGGTGTTACATTATCCAAAGCTAAATAATTAATGGCTAGCAGTCGTTGTACAGTCTGAACTTGTTGTTTAAAACTGGTTTGTTCGGCAGTTAAGCTGCGTTGTAAACTGCGCGTACTCATGCCAATCGTTTGTGCGACGGTTTCGAGTGTAAAATCGCCTGCTGGAATTGCAGTAAATAGAATCTTTTGCAAGCTGCCAACGAAAGTCGTGGTTGTCGTTACTTCGGCTAATCGTTGTTGTAATGTCGGGGCCATAAAGTCCCACATGACGTTATTTTCAGTTAGAAATGGTTGTTGTAGCGCTGCTTTTGAGAAAATTAATTGGTTCCGGCTGCTTGGTGACTGAATGCCGCCGAGAAAGGCCACGCCTGCGGTATGATACGCAAACGGTCCAGCTGTCACTAGTGGCTGAATTCGTTGCCCGCTACCGGTTCGCAATAAGCTGACCAATAAATACTGTTCCATCAACAATGCAAACCTTGTTTGGGCCTGATTGGGGTAGAGAAAAGCAAAATGAACACTGATAGTTTGATCAAGTTCCTGGACTTCTGCGGTGACGGGGCCAATAAGTTGTTTAAAATGCGCAAAGCGCTTCAAAGCGGTTAGACCGTCACTGGCAGACAACGCCGCAAACATTGGCGGCAAGAAGAGTTGAATCTGACTAACGTCACTAATTGCCAACAGTTGTTCATCGGTGATCTGCGCATCGATTGCGGCTGTTAGCCGGTAGTATTCTAGCGGGGTCATGGTCAAAGTTTCATCTTGAAGATGGTAGGTCAATTGAGTTTTAGCTAATATCTGCTGCAAATCTAGACCATGAGCTAGCAAAAATTGTTGAAATTGCGTCGTAAGGGTTAGTTTCATTTAAAGAGACCTCATTTCTAGCTGGCATGGATCATCAACGTATCAAACCAGCGCGTTGGCAAAATAGTGTGTAAGAAGACCAGTGGTTTGGCACCCATACCGATTAAGTAACGGGGTCGAGGATGCCGGTGGTTCACTGCTTTTAGCATAGCACGTGAGACGATTTCTGGTCGTGATAATAGCTTTGAGCCATATAGTCGGCGCATTCCGGCAGCGGCGCTAGTCGCCATTTCGGCGTAGGCACCATCTTTAGCTGAAGCGGCCAAGTGATCGGCCGCGATGGATCCCCAGTTGGTTTTAATCGCACCTGGCTCGATCAAGACCACGTGGATGCCAAACGGCCGAGTTTCCATCCGTAGTGCATCACTGAATCCTTCGATGGCGTACTTGGTGGCATGATACCAAGCGCCCATAAAACTTGTTAATCGCCCACCCATTGAAGAAGTATTGATGATTGTTCCAGCATGCTGTTGGCGCATGTAGGGGAGAACCAGTTTGGTCAGACTTGCTAAACCAAAGAGGTTGACGTCAAATTGTTGTTTTGCTTCAGCTAACGGCACATCTTCCACGGCGCCATACGAACCGTAGCCAGCATTATTGATTAAGACATCTATTCGGCCAGCAGCTGCAATAATGGTTTTAACAGCGACTTGGCATGAGTCCGGGTCAGTGACGTCTAGCTGAATCGGTTTGATATTAAATTGGACTAAATCTTGTAGTTTATCTAGCCGTCTGGCAGCGCCATAAACCGTATGGCCTTGTTTGGCTAGTGCGATGGCAGTTTGGCGACCAATACCACTGCTGGCCCCGGTAATTAAAATTGTTTTCATAAAGCTAACATCCTCTCGTTTTCAATTGATGATGTTATTGTACAGGCCGACTGAATTAAAAGACATGACCAACGGCGCCAAGATATGTGCAAACGGCGCCAAACTTAAAAATAAGCACTAAAAAATCGTTACGCTTAACCTCAATCGGGCTAAACGTAACGATTTTATTTTGCAGATTCTTAATTTAAGCCAGAGGTCATAATAACGGTAGCTAAACCATCATAATAGCCGGCCGTCCGAGCGGTTTGTTCGTAAAGCGTGTTGATTGCTTTAATGGGCTGTTTTAAATGCCGCCGGGCCGCTGAACGCGCGACTGCGTTGACCTTAGTTGCGACTACCAGGTAGTTCTCAGTCTTTTCAAGTTCTTGGGCACAAGCTAATAACTTAGTTTGCAATTCTTGATCTTGTGCCGCTTCAGTATCATTAAAAACAGCACTGATTTGTGATAATAATTTTTCAGCCTTTTGATTTTTCAACATTGAAACATCTCCCCCATAATTGATTGAATTATAGCGCTAGGATTGGGAGAACACAAGCAGCTTAAAGGGGCTTACTGGCACACCTCAGCAGTTAAATTAATGTCGTTTTGGCTGCACGACAGTCAAAAAATCAGTCAATGCTTGTGGATCTGTCAACTGACGATTGCATTGATTACTGTCACGGCAAATGTAATTGCCTTTTTTTGTGTATGTGCCTAAACCAGATGCTTTAGTAGTCGCCATGAAAAGTGCGACGTTACCAATCGTTTGGCAAATCGCACAGACGCCCTTCACCGTTTTGGGTGACAGCTCGCCTTGAATGCCAATCAATTGATCATGATAGGGGGCTACGAGGTATTTCTTTTGATTACCACCGTCATTCCAGCCCAAATAAGTCAATTCGTACCGTTTTAAGTCGGCCCAGGTGGGTTGCTTGAGTTTCTTTACTTTACGGAATAGTTTTGCCAGTTGCTTTGCAGTTAGTTGTGGAAACGGCACGACCATTGGCACCAAAGTTTCCAAGAGTTGAGCCGCATCGGCACGGGTCAACCAATCAACTTGCAGACCAGTTAAGAAAGCTTCAGTCGCTGGTGCCGCACTAGGCAATAGTGGTGTAATGCAGTCTAAGGTTTGCGCTAAAATGGCTGCCCGAACTTGCCGGTCGTTAACGGACCGATTGACACTGACTAAATGATTGACTTGTTGGGTAATGGTGCTGTATTCGTAGGCAGTAATAGTTGGTTGCATAATTGATAGTCCTTTCAGATTCAAATCAGACACTTCGCTGAAAGGTTTTACAGAAAAGCGTCGCTAACAAGCAGCACTTTTCTGTACAGACAATGATGCCATCATCATTTATCATCTCCTCATTGTTGGTCATGATGACCAAAGTAATAGCAGTATACGCAAAAATCATGGGATTATCAACTGGCCATCAATGTTTCACGTGAAACATATTAGTAAATGCAATTGAAACAAGGCGGTAATAGACTTACGATAATAGTGAACAGGGGACGTTTAACTTTATTTCAGGAGGAGTCAAGCATGATGAATAGACGATTATTAGTAACGCTAGGGATGATAACGGTGATGGCAACAGTTGGTGTTACGGCACCAACAGCAGCTCAGACAGCTCAGGCTGCGACTAAGTATACGATTAAGGCCTTTCCAAAGCGGTTACGGGGTACTTGGTACACGTACGATACATATAACCACAAGATAGTTAAAGTAAGGATTACTGCTAAAAAGCTGGTTTCTGATGGCTATACGTCACGATTACATAGTCGTAAAGTGACGAGCTACCCAAAGCAAGGGGCTAAGATGAAACATCCAAGCTGGATTATTGGTTACAATTTTACGTATAAAGGTGAAAAATGGACCCAAACCTATGGCTGGTACCAAAGCGCGGGAGACGGTGAGTATTATCGGAAGATTGATCATCGTATTAATGGTAAAAAGTATGCGACACTTCAAATGGCTGGTGGTGCCGGTATCTGGACAGACGGCTATGGTTACCATTCTAAAAAGGCAGCTAAAGCAAATGGATATCGGTGGTTTAAAGGCGACCGGCATCAAACGTTTTAAATGATAAATAGCGCTGTTTAACAACCTATTAAAAAGTTGTTAAACAACGCTATTTTACTTTAGGCCTCACTACTTCAACAATTGGTCTAGCATCGCATTGCCAGCTCGTAAGTCTTCGTCTAAATAATGTTTCGAGCGGATCCGCATTGGATCGCCACCATGATAATATTCATACATTAATTGACGTTGCCCAAAACCAGAGCTACTCAAGTCAAAAGCTAGATTTAACAGCTTCGATCGGTCAGCGGCACTGGCGCGGTCAGTCGTTAAGGCTTGTTTCAAAATCGCCCCATTATCACCGTCAAATTCAGCAAAGCCGGGAACGCCGACCATGGAACCGGCAGCGAGATGTTGTGTGACTTTTAAGGCTTCTTCAAAGAATCCCGGTAAACTAGCACGGACCGCTAATAAGGCTTGCTGACTCGGCGTATAGATACCAAATTCATCAAGGTGGCCGGCTTCTTCAGAACGCGTAATCGTACCTTTGATGAGTTCGAGGTTAGCTGTTAAGCGACCGAGCTTTTCTTGTACCCCTAAAAAGCCATCTAAACCAAGCACATGCGCCACGCGAATCGCCAGACTCGTGGCAAATTCCAATTTGGTGATCCCGCGGACTTCATCTTGATGGGACGTATGGATAAAGACGCCTGATTCGATAAAGAAACGATTGCTCATTTGATAATCGTTTTCGACAAAGACTTTTTCCCACGGAATGAAGGCATGGTCAAAGACGACGTAAGCATCGATTTCATCAAGCGCGTTACTCAACGGATAGTCGTCTTCGGTATAGCCGGGATGGTCGAGTAATTTGCGGCAAATAATTTTGACGCCGGGCGTGTTCAATGGCGTGGCAAAAGCGACCGCATAACTCGTATCGCCTTTTTCTAATAACAATTCTGGTGGATTGAAGACTAATAAGTCATCGGCAATCGGCGCCATCGTGTTCACCATCTTGGCCCCAGAGACCACGATGCCATCGGCGCGGCGTTCAATCGTATGCACGCCGGCATAGCCACTTGGAATGCCATTGATCGGTTTAGTGCGGTCAAGTTGTGGATTTTGTAAGGCGTGACTAATAAAAATGTCATTTTCTTTGATCCATTCGGCGTAATGCTTGGCATTAGCGGCAAAATCAGTCCATTTATTGTGGCCTAAAAAGGCACTGCGTTCGGCTAACACGGCCATGCCGCTATCAAGGAAGTCTGGTGTCCGACCAAGCATCCCATTGTTACTTTGGGCTATCTCTTGGTAAGCCTGGTGTTTTTGTCGTAAGTCATCAATATTGCGTGGGACTTTAAAGGCAATATCATAAGTCCGACCGTTTTCGGTATACGTATGGACCACTGGATGGGTCTGTTGTAAGTGATAGTATTCATTATTTAATGCGAGTGTTTTACGAAAAATTGGTATTTCAGAAACTTTGATGCGGTGGCCATTTAAATAAACGGCGCGGCCATCATCAAGTTGTTCGATGGTGTGCATGAGAACTCCCCCTTTTGTTACTATTTTCACTATAACAGATACTGGTCACAAAGGAAGCGCTTTTTTAATGGAAATGCCAGACTGCCGACATTATTTGGTGTGATTGCGGGGTTATTTGATACCATAGAAGTAATCAGTTTATTTTGAAAGGAGTGACCGTAATGACAGCAATTACTGCGGGAATCGTCGCGCACGTTGATGCTGGTAAGACCACGTTATCGGAAGCCTTATTATATCGGGCCGGCACGTTACGTGAACTTGGTCGGGTCGATAAAGGGGATGCCTTTTTAGATCCCGATGATTTAGAAAAACAACGGGGGATTACAATTTTTTCCCATCAAGCAAATTTACAAGTCCAAGATTTGAAGCTAACGTTACTTGATACCCCAGGTCACGTTGATTTTGCGTCCCAAACCGAACAAGTGTTGAGCGTGTTGGATTACGCCATCCTAGTTGTTTCGGCGACAGACGGGGTGCAGGGTTACACTCGGACACTATGGCGGTTGTTGGCCCACTATCATATTCCAACGGTGATTTTTGTTAATAAGATGGACGTTGCTGATACTGACCAGGCTAAGCTTTTAACTGACTTACAAACGAGTCTATCAGCGGGTTGTCTTGCTTTTGAGCAACCGTTGACTCCAGCGGCAATTGAAGAAATTGCGATGCAAGACGATTCAGTGTTAACCCAATACTTAGAGACTGAGACGTTAAGCGATGCCACTATTGCCACTATGATTCAACAGCGGACGGTTTTTCCATGTTACTTTGGGTCGGCGCTAAAAGTTGATGGTGTCGATACGTTGTTAGCTGGTCTGCAACAGTGGACCCGGACCAAGCAACCAGCGCCTGACTTTGGGTCGCGCGTCTTTAAAATTTCCTATGATGCTGGTGAACGCTTGACTTGGCTACGATTAACGGGTGGTGAACTCGCGACTAAGGCGATGTTATTGCCAGAACAAAAGATCAATCAGATTCGAGTCTATAATGGCGCTAAGTATACGTTGCAATCAACGCTAACAGCTGGTGAAGTGGGGGCAATTCCGAATTTGACGGGCACGTATCCAGGACAAGGGCTAGGGGCATTACCAGATGCCGCCAAGCCAGTGATGCAACCGGTGTTAACGTACACGGTTGATCCTAAAGGCCAAGACATCCATCAATGTCTAACGATTTTACGGCAATTAGAAGATGAAGATCCGCAGTTGCATGTGGTCTGGTCGGCGGAATTACAAGAAATTCGCATTCAAATTATGGGACAAGTCCAATTGGAGATTTTGCAGCAACGGTTGCAAGATCAGTTCCAGCTAGATATTGGCTTTGGTGAGGGCAGTATTTTATATCAAGAAACGATTACCGAAGCTGTCGAAGGGGTCGGTCACTTTGAACCGTTACGGCATTACGCGGAAGTGCATGTCTTGCTACAACCAACAGCGCCTGGCAGTGGGCTAACCGTGGCGGCCGATTGTGATTTGGACGTCTTAGGCCGCAATTGGCAACATCAAGTCTTGTCTAATTTACAAGCCAAACCACAACGCGGTGTTTTGATTGGTGCACCATTGACCGACGTCAAGCTGACCTTAGTCGGTGGTCGGGCTAGTAACGTGCATTCGGTTGGTGGTGACTTCCGGGAAGCCACGTGGCGGTCAGTGCGCCAAGGCTTGATGATGTTAAAGCAGCAACAACACTGTCAGTTACTTGAACCATGGTACCAGTTCCGCTTGGAAGTGGGTCAAGATCAAGTCGGCCGCGCGATGACGGACATTCAACGCATGAACGGCACGTTTGAGGCGCCGGTGACGAATGCGGCGACTGGACTGACGATGTTGACCGGAACGGCACCGGTAGCGGAAATGCAAGATTATTCGCAAGCGGTCAATGCGTATACGCATGGTCAAGGGCAGTTAGAATGCTTAATTGATGGCTATCGGCCTTGTCATAATGCGGCTGACGTGATCGCCGCGGCGGCTTATCAACCGGTCAGTGATTTAGAAAATACGCCTGATTCGGTCTTTTGTGCGCATGGCGCTGGCTATCCAGTACCGTGGGATCAAGTGCCACAAATGGCGCATTGTGACTATCGCTATACTGCCGCAGACTTAGCCAAGTTAACGCACTAGCATCGTTGTGCTAATTACGCTATAATAACGTCATTCTGGGCAGTTGCAGGCGATCCCCATGATAAACATTGCCGTCGATGGAAAGGATTTTTCATGCGTATTAATGTATTACAACATACTCCAAATGAAGGACCAGGAATGATTGAAGATTGGGCGGATATACATGGCCATACCATATATACGTACCATCCGTATCAATTTGGCACGTTACCCACGGCGGCAGAAACGGATCTATTAGTCATTCTCGGTGGTCCGATGAGTCCTAATGATGATTTAGGCTGGATCAAGCAAGAACGGGACTTGATTCGGGAGTTGTTAGCGGCGAACAAGCCGATCTTCGGTGCTTGTTATGGGGCCCAACAAATCGTTAAGGCGTTAGGTTATGCAGTCACTAAAGCCCCAGCCAAAGAAGTGGGCTGGGCGCCAGTGACCTTACAAACCGAGACGATTCCTGATTTACCTGCCCAACTAAACGTGTTGCATTGGCATGAAGAGATGTTTGAAGTGCCCGCCGCCGCGGAATTGTTGTTTTCCAGTGAGCGGGTTCAAAATCAAGGTTTTGTGATGAATCATCATATCGTGGGCTTACAATTCCATTTCGAACCCCGCGCGAACAATGTGCGGGAGATGGTCGTTAATGACTACCCGTATATCGCTGGTTCAGCCTTAGGGCAAAGCGCGGCTGATATCTTAGCGACGCCAGTGCCCACCGCAAATCAAGGAACCTTATTTAAAATTTTAGACTATATTACGACGGATTAACGTCAAACGCAGCTAGCCCATTAAGACTAGCTGCGTTTTATTTTTGATAAATAAAGACAAATTCAGTTGCGCTTGAACGTTCAGGATCGAAGCGATAATCAGGGTGATCAAAATCCTTGATCTGTGATGGTTCAGAAACCTGATTTTCTGCTAAATAGCGGACCATCGCCCCACGGGCCATTTTCGCTAAAGTGGCTTTGGTCTTTAACTGACCATTAACCAAACTACCAAAAACAATCGTGATAAAAGGTTGGTCTGGGGCTAAATAGGGCGTAATGGCCTTAGCGTATTCTTGTGAAGCTAAGTTAATAATGGGTTCAGTCGGTGTTGCTAAAGCACGGTAGAGACGATCACCCCAAAACGCATAGAGATTGGGGTGGTCAGCGACGGCTAGTTTGGCTTGCATTTCTAAGCGGTACGGCACAATGCCATCAAAGGGACGCAAGATACCATAGAAGCCAGATAAAATTCGCAAGTTGTTTTGGATGTACGCTAATGCGGGTTCGGTAAAAATATCAGGCGCCATGTACTGATACTGAATACCACTGTAGCTTAAGATAGCGGGCGTCAATTGATGATGCAAGTCGAGCGTTTGCAACCAAGCATAGTTCGGCTGGGCTAGCTTATCGCTACAATGCCACAACGCTTTAGCTTCAGGATAGCTGAGTTGTCGCAGTTGTGTGAGTAATTGGCTTGTTTGGGTCAAATATTGGGGCAGATCGATATAAGTTAAAGAATCGGTATCGACCAACATTTTTTTGGCGGGGGCGATGATGAGTTTCATTGCCAAAACACCAGCTTTCATCAGATATTAGATGTTTATTTTAACACTGAGTTGACCTAGATCACTTATCTTGTGAAATAAATGCAGATACCTGATTGTGACAAAGCTACAGTGATGGGGGTAAAAATGTGTAGCTTATCCCTATTTAACCACCGTAATGTAAGCGCTACAATTGACCTGTAAACAAGAAAGGTTGTCAACCAGCCCGTGATACATTCTTACTAGTGACATGTATCACAATAATTTTCCAAAGGAGCATTAAAACGATGCGTGATTTTAAAAATCAAGTGATGTTCATTACTGGGGCCGCCCATGGTTTTGGTCAAGTGATTGCGGCCGGGGCTGCCAAGCGCGGGATGCGCTTAGTGTTAGTCGATATTGACGAAGCGGCTTTGAAAGTAAGCTATCAAAGTATTATCGATACCGGTGCGCAAGCAATGATGATCGTGGCCGATGTGACAAAGGAAGCAGATGTTGATGCAGCCGTCGCTCAAGCCATGGCGAAGTTTGGTCGGATCGATGTGTTGATCAATAATGCTGGGATTGCTTTACCAGGACGTATTTGGGAACTACCAACACGTGATTGGGAATGGATTATGCATGTTAACTTGATGAGTCAAGTCTATGCGATGCAACAAGTTATTCCAATTATGATGAAGCAAAAGACTCATGCTGATATTTTAAATGTGGCTTCGATTGCGGGCTTAGTTGATACCCCCGGAATGCCGTCATACCATGCCAGCAAGTTTGCGTCAGTCGGGATGACAGAAGCGACCGCCTATGACTTGCAACGCGCGGGTGCGGATATTGATATGCACGTGATGTGTCCCGGGTTTGTGCAAACAGATCTATATCACACCGAAAACCACCGGCCAGCCCAATATAGTGACTCAAGCGATCCTTATTATCAAAGCGAGGCTTTCTTAAAGGGGCAACAGTTTGCCAAGTATGTGATTACGAATGGGAAACCGATCGATACGATTGCGGATACGGTTTTTGAGGCATTATCAGAGAATCGATTCTATATTTTAACGCATCCAGAGTTCAATCCATTGATTTCTGATCGCGTCCATCGCATCGTCAGTGATGGTGCGCCAGATGTTCATGTCATGGATGGCATTATGTAGCGGTTAATCACGATTTGAGGAGGGGTTTATAATGGCTAGTTATGTTGTCAGTCATGATGACGTTAAAAACTTTTTAAATTTACCAAGTATGAATGATCAAGAAGGCATTGGCTTTGCTTATGCGACGGATGAAGCCGTCTTAAAGCGCTTGATTCCGGCACCACTAAAGTTGTTAGCACCAGTGGTATGCGGTTACGTCGTGCATATGGGCAAGCCAACTTTTGGTGGGCCTTATTTAGAATTAAACTTGTTTGCGATGGTGAGTTATCAAGATAAAATGATGGGTGCTTATCCAATTTCACTATTACTCCATGGGCCCGGTGCTGAAAACGGCATGATTGCTGGTCGTGAAGGCGCGGGGATTCCGAAGAAATTGGCTGATATGATTGATTTACGACGCAATGACAATACGGCGACCGCGACGGTTGAACGTCACGGCAAGACTTTATTGAAAGTTGATTGGACGGCCGGTGAGTTGAATGACCCATCAATTATGCAACAATTTGCTGGCCAATTAGCCTTAAATAAAGAAGCTGAAATGAATAGTTTCTTCTATACCTATGATTTAGATCAGCATCCAGATGGCTCTAATCATTTTACCAACGTTGAATTGGTCGCAACGCAATTGCGGTCACTTGCTGACCGGGTCGAACCCGGCAATTTGTCGATTGACTTACAATCAACCGACGATGATCCATTTGGTGAATTAAAAGTATTGAAGCCATTGGGCGCGGCTTGGTTCCACTTTGATACATCAGTCATGTTCAATACCTTGAAATTAGAAGCTGTTGATGCTGAAAGTACGATGCCAAAATTGTTGACTGGTCGTTACGACCGGGGATTCTTTAATCCTAATGCCACCAGCTATCATATTTAAATCAATATTAGATCAAAAGAGGGGTTAATTATGTCAACATTACCAACAATGGTTAATAATGATTTTAGTGATGTCGTTTTTAATCGGCATTCAGTGCGACAATTTGATCCAAGCGTTAAGATTTCACGCGATGAAATTCAGGAGATGATTGCCGAGGCAGCCAAAGCACCGTCAGCATGTAATCTACAATCCTGGCACTTTGTGGTGATCGACACACCAGAAGCCAAAGCAACATTCAAAAAAGCCGTGATGTCTTTTAACTATCCACAAGTTGATAGTGCGTCAGCGATCGTCTTTATTGCCGGTGATACGCAGTCACATTTAGTCTATCGCGACGTCTGGAATAAAGTTTATCAAGATGGCAATATTACTAAAGAGCGGCTAGATCAGATTTTGGGGACCTTCTTACCACTTTACGAGCAGGCATCACCAGAATTTTTACAATTAGATGCGACGATGGATTGTTCAATCGTTGGGATGCAATTGTTACTCATGGCGCGGGCGCATGGCTATGATGCCAATGCGTTTTCCGGGATTGATTTTGAACACATGATTCCAACATTAGGACTCGATCCTAAACGGTACGTACCAGTAATGGGGATTGCCATTGGGAAAGCCAATGAGGCACCTTTGCACACGGAACGGTATGCCGCTAAAACCCAAACTGAATTTCTTTAATAAGCGATACTTGCGTGACGTTTAGGTATCATTTCCCCGATAAATGAACGCACGCGAGCAGCTCACCAGTAATAGCGACTAAGCAGCTAGTACTGGTGAGCTTTTTAGTATCTTTACAATGTTGATTGAACGTTTTAGAGTATGAAGTGAGCCTAACGATGATTGATGGAGGTCTACTCATGTTATTACCGCAATTATTACGAACCTTAAATCAAAGCTTCCCGGTCACCCATGTTGCACCAGCAATTGGTCGTCCCGATATTACGCAAGTACAGTTGGAGAACCAGGCGCAACGGCCATTGCCAAGTCATATTATGATATTAAAGTTAGCGGCACCTTCGCAAGTGCAATTAAGTTATTATCGGCAGGGACAATTGTGTGAAGTAGGCTTAGTCACTTTAGGCGCAATCGGTCCCAATGCCGTTTATACCCAAAATCAATTATTAAAATTACTTTTTTGTCTGGGAAAATTGGTGGCCTCACCAGCTAAGCTACAAGCGCAGGCCAATCAATTGGCCATTGCCGCGATTACGGCGGATTTTGAGACGGTTTTAGCCCGGGTGGTCGCTTTACTACAAAATCCGGTGGCAATTATTGATCTCAATGGCCAGATTTTATCGCGGTCACATACAACGGCAATTAATGGTGGCCGGATTCGGCAAGCAATTGAGCATAATAAAGTGGGCCAATGGTTGCTTGAGCACGGCTTTGCACCAGATAATCCAGATTTTTTGACACAAATCTATGTGGCACAAGATAATATTTCCTTTGTTCCGATGTTGATTACACCATTAGCTAATCAAGATGAACCGTTGGGTTATTTAGTGATGTCGGCGTTGAACACGCCCTTGGATGCCAAGCATGCCTTATTGATCAATGATTTAGGCCAAGTCGTTGCTGGCTCATTAGTAAAAAATCAAATTATGTCGACATCTGAATCACAACGGGATTTGTTATTAAATGTCTTATTAACCGAACGTCAAAGCACCACTTTTGCCGCTCAGTTTGCAGAACAGCAAGTTAAATTACCGCATACGATGGTCTTAATCAAATGTGACCCATTGGCAGGTCAATCACCGACTGTGCTACAACAGCGCCTCCGATATTTACTGACACCACAATTTGACCAAGTATTGGTTTCCGTCTATCAACAGAGTTGCTTGGCGTTAGTGACGATCAGTCTGGCGGCCTATAATCAGCCAGAATTCAAAGCGAAGCTTGCGACCGTCACGGCCCAGGCTGATTGCCGATTAATCGTTTCGAATTATTATGTCCAACCAGAGGATACTTTTGCAGCCTACATGGTTTGCTGTCGCACGAGCCAATTAAAGACCATTCAGCAACGGGTTGTGTTTTGTGAAGATGAATTCTTCAACTTATCACTAGCCCGCGTCAATCATTTAGAAATTTTACCATTCTTTATTAATCCGGCACTACAAGGCTTAATGGCTTATGATGCCCAGAATCAAACGGATCTAGTAGCGACGTTAGATGCGTATTTAAAGGCAACTTGCAATTTGACGCGAACGGCGAAACAATTGTACGTCCATCCGAATACGTTGCGCAATCGACTTAAACATATTTCAGCCATTACCGGTTGTGATCTGCGCGATGCAGACACTTGTTTTAAACTGGCGTCGGGATTCAAGTTGGAGCGGTTCTTAGTGAAAAATAACTACCAACCAACGCCATTTATACCAGATAATGATCCCATGCCACCAGTCCGACCAAGCGAGGTGTAAGATGCAACAACTAAAAACGGGCTATGTCCCATTTAAACAATATCAAACGTATTACCGAATTGTCGGCGACTTAACCACCGGGGTCACGCCGTTATTACTGTTACATGGTGGTCCTGGATCCACGCATAATTACTTTGAAAGCTTTGATCACTTTGCTGAACAAACTGGTCGGCCCATCGTGATGTATGATCAGCTTGGTTGTGGTGAGTCTTCCCGGCCAACTGACCCCACGCTATGGCAAGCGGCAACGTGGGTGGCGGAATTGAAAAATCTGCGTGAACAGTTGGGGTTAACAAAAGTACATTTGCTTGGCCAATCATGGGGCGGGATGTTAGCCCTCATTTATTTATGTGAGGATCATCCGGAAGGGGTTCAAAGTTTGATTTTAGCAAGTACGTTAGCTTCCGCAAAACTTTGGGCACAAGAACAACATCGGCTGATTCGAGCGTTGTCTGCAGCTGACCAGTTAGCGATTGCGCAGGCTGAAATTAGTGGCGACTTTACCCAACCGAGTTACTTGATGGCCAATGATCATTTTATGACGCGCCATGCGTCGGGGCCAATAACACCTTCGTCGCCGGCCTTTTTACGCCGTGCCAAGCATGTTGGCAAACTGGCGTATGAAACAGCTTGGGGCCCCAATGAATATTGCCCGACTGGCACGCTCAAGGACTACGATTATACGGCCAAGCTCAGCCAATTAACGTTACCGACGCTAGTGACGAGTGGGGTTGATGATTTATGTACCCCATTGATTGCTAAAACAATGGTCGATCAGTTGCCGAATGCGACTTGGACCTTGTTTGCCCACAGTCGGCACATGGCATTTATTGATGAATCGGCGGCTTATTTTGCTCGGTTGACGGCATGGTTTGCTGACCGGGATTAGAAAATGGCATAAAAAAAGACATTCCCGCGTTCTATTCGGGAATGTCGTGATAAGGTGCGGCGACCTTCTGAATGCTTGCGCACCGATCGCGTACCCTTACCATGGTTTGGCACCATCAGCTAGTGTCGCATAGAACCTAGTTAGAAGTCAATCAAAAACCTGCTTTAAGCGCTGAACTTAAAGCAGGTCTTTTTGATTAATCGAACGTATGGTAACCAGCTTGGTAAAGCCGATAGAAATTTTTAGGTGTAATTAAGAAGATATAACGTGACGTCTTTTTACCATAGCTTAAATAATTTTCGCTTTTAGGCATCAGCCATTTGGCCAAGTTTGTTTGACTGGTGGCAAAGGCTTTTTTGACGGTAACAGTATGGTGTGGTTGGACCACAACGGCGGCGTGTCGTTGCGTTAACTTATAAGCGAACCCGTCGAATTCGCCGCCAGAAGTGTCGGCGACCACTTTGGTAAAGTGGAAGCGGAACGCTTCATTGGTTCGATTCGTAATCTTCATATTAAAATAATGCTGGGATTGGTTACCCGTCACGTAATGACCGTGACTGGTTTTATAAAGTTGTAATTTAGTGATGACGTTGTTTTCATCCCAATTGCGTTTAACCTGACTGAAATCACGGACTGTGGCGGCTTTTGCTGGTGTGGTCACGATTGCGAGACCAGTTAGGCCAGTTAACAAAGTAACCCCAGCTAAGCAACCCCATAGACTTGTTTTTTGCATGGTTAGTCCCCCCTCAACGCCCTAGTATACGCAATTTTTTGAGGACTAACAATTACTTATAGTTAATTATTTGAACCTAATTTCAACAACGCTGTCGGTTGCGTTATTGTGAAGCGCCAACGCCGGTTAATTATGGCGATAGTTGTCACACCAGTTGGGGTAACATACAATGGCTTTAACGGTCGCTCAGTAAAATGTATGAGCACGTGATAGACGTTATTGGAAGGGTGACATTATTTTGAAAAAGTTAGCGCCAGTGATGGTCGCTTTAGGGGCCATCAGTTATGGGATTCCAGCGACCTTATTCAAGCTGGCTAATCGCGAGGGGGTCGCAAATGGGCCGCTACTATTTTGGTCATTTTTGAGTGCTGCCGTACTTTTAACCGTGGGTCAGCTCGTTCATGGTCGGCGATTGCGCCAACAGGGTACTAATTGGCGCCAAGTTAGTCAAGTTATCGCGGCAGGGACCGCTTCAGGTTTTACGAATACCTTTTATATCACCGCACTACATTATATTCCAGTAGCCGTGGCCGCTATCATGTTGATGCAATCCGTCTGGTTGTCGGTCTTATTAGGGGCGATCATGCAACATCGCCGACCAACGCGACTGCAAGTATTGAGTATTGGCGTTGTGTTATTGGGGACCGTATTGGCAGCAGATCTATTGCCAATTACTGAACCGATCTCATGGATTGGTCTAGCATTAAGCTTTTTGGCAGCGGTCGCTTATGCCTGTACGTTACAGTTTACAGCGAGCCTCGGAAATCAGTTACAACCCATCACAAAGACCTGGCTACTCTGTATTGGAGCGTTAGGTTTGATCGTCATTGTTTGGGGACCCCAATTAATGACCGTGCCGGTCACCATTACGGCGATTAAGTGGGGGCTATTGACCGCCTTTTTCTCAATGATCTTGCCATTATTATGTTATACCTTGTTTATGCCGCAATTAGCATTAGGCGTTGGTCCCATCTTATCATCATTAGAATTACCGGCGTCGATTGCCGTTGCTTGGGTCATTTTAAAAGAGCAAGTGAGTGGTTGGCAGTTAGTGGGTGTGGGTTTGATCATTAGTGCGGTAGTCATCAGTAACTGGCTGACGGCCCGCAAAACTGCCGCTTAAAGTTTCACGTGAAACATTGCCGGCAAAATGGTTGCATTAGTTATTTTCCTAGACTATGATTGTACTTACATTCATAAGCGTCACGGATCCTTAGTCCATACTAGGCCAAGGGGATTCGTGGCGCTTTTTTAGATGGGAAGGATTCCAGTGTTTCAAATTATGATGCAACATATTCACGGCAAAACGCGACTGGCGTTCTTTTTAGCGCCAATCATCATGCTGGGCGAAGTTTTTTGTGATCTACAGCAACCGACGTTAATGGCTAAAATCATTGATAGTGGCTTAGCAAAAGGGGACTTTAACTTTGTCGTTCAACATGCATTACTAATGGTCTTGTTTGCGATTCTTGGTCTGATTTTTGGTGCCAGTTGTGGCACCTTAGGGAGTTATGCGTCATTAAAGATGGGTGAAGCATTACGGCAACATCTGTTGAAGGTCGCGTTAAGTGATCGCCAACCGGGTGGCTTAGAGCCAGCCACGTTAATTACGCGAATCACAAATGATGTGACCCAGATGCAAAACTTGGTCATGATGGTGACGCGTGGGTTGGTTCGATCTCCGATGCTACTGATTGGTGGGATCGTGATGTCGGCGATCGTGTGTCCAGACTTAGCCCCGATTCTATACGTGATTATGCCGATCTTAGTGATCTTTTTAGTCGTTATCGTGCGGCGTAGTGTGCCACTATATACGCAGATGCAACAGTCCGTTGATACGGTCAATCGCGTGATGCGGGAAAATTTGCAAGGTGCTAAAACCATCAAAGCTTATGTGTTAGAACCACATCAAATGACGCAGTTTAATACGGATAATCAACACCTACAACAGGCGAGTCAACAAGCCACGTTAGCCACGGTTTGGCTATCACCGATTATCCAATTGATGTTGAATTTGGGCGTGGTACTGGCTTTGAGTTATGGGGGCAGCTTGGCGATTAGTCAGACAATTAGTACTGGGCAAATCATGGCTTTCGTTAATTACATGATTCAAATCACTACCGCCATGGTCCAAACAGTGAATATTATTACGTCCTTTGCCCGCGCCTTAACGAGTGCAACGCGTGTGAATGCGGTCTTGGCGGCCGAACCGGCTGAGCAATTGCCCGTCGCGACTGATACAGTCCCTAGTGGGAGTCAGGTGAGCTTTGACCAGGTAACGTTTGGTTATCAGCAGAGTGCCCCGATCTTAAATCAAGTGAGTTTTGAATTGCCAGCTGGCCAATGGTTAGGCATCATTGGGGCAACTGGTGCCGGGAAGAGTTCCCTAATCAATTTATTGACGCGTCGTTTTGACCAGTATACTGGTACGATCAAAATTGGTGGGGTGGACATCCAGCAGTTAAGTTTAGCGGCGGTGCACCACAAAGTAGCCGTTGCCTTACAAGACTCACAATTGTTTTCCGGCACGGTCCGGTCGAATTTAACTTATGGTGACCAAACGGCGACCGATGCAGTTTTGACGGCGGCAACCACCACGGCCGACGCGACGTTTGTCACGCAACTACCAAAGAAATTTGCGGCACCAGTTGAACAAGGCGGGAAGAACTTTTCCGGTGGGCAACGTCAACGACTAAATATTGCCCGGGCATTAGTGCCAGATCGTGATATTTTAGTACTCGATGATGCGACCAGTGCGGTCGATCAAACGACGAATGCCCAAATTAAAGCCCGGTTGCAGCAGACACGGGCCAAGCGGACTACGATTGTGATTTCACAGCGGGTTACCAATGTAATGGACTGCGATCAAATCATGGTCTTAACGGATGGCAAAGTAACCGCGCTAGGGACCCACCAAGCCGTGTTACAGCAATCAGCATTCTACCGGCAACTAGTGCAAACGCAGTTAGGAGATGATGCTCATGGACATGCATAAGCGGGTCCCACGCAATATCCATCGTGAAAAAGTGGTGTTAACGGATTGGCGCCATACGGTTGGTCGTGTGTGGCACTACTTAGCGGCGTATCGCTGGCGTCTAGGAATCGTTTTCTTACTAACGATCGTGACGACGGCAGTGACGATTGCGGGTAATCGAATCAACGGCATCGTGGTTGACCGATACATTAGTCACAATAAGTTGCACTTATTATTAGTTGTTTGTGCAGTGCTGGCAGTCATGTACATCATTGCCAGTATTTTAACCTACTTTCAAAATGCCATCATCATTAAAGTCGCGCAGGCGACCAGTGCCAAAATTCGCCAAGCGGTGTTCACCAACTTGCAGCGGTTGCCGATGCGTTATTTTGATACGCATGATAATGGTGATGTGATGAGTCGACTCACCAATGATGTCGACAATATCAATACTGCTTTGATGCAGACGTTCGTCCAACTATTTACTGGGATTATTAGTGTGATTGGGATGGGGTTAGCGATGTTGATTTTGTCGCCGCTTTTAACCGTGATTGCGTTGCTCAGTACGGTGGCAACTTACTTTTTCTCAAAGGCCATTGCCAAACTTACCCAAAAAGCGTTTATGACCCAGCAACAGGCACTAGGGAGTTTGAACACGCAGATTGAAGAATCGGTTTCAAATAAACAATTAGTGCAGTTGTTTGATCATACGGCCGCAACGATGCAAACTTTTGGGCAAACCAATGCCCAATACACCCGCGCCGCTTTTCGGGCCCAGGCGTTGTCATCGATTATTGGGCCGTTTAATAACATGACCAATAATTTAGCTTACGTCTTAATCACAGCGGCCGGGGCCCTATCGATTTTAACAGGTGGTCATGCAATTACGGTCGGCATTATTTTTACGTTTTTAATTTATTTACGTAACTTTACGGGACCCATCAATAATGTGCTGGATTTGATCAATACGTTGCAGTTGTCATTAGCCAGTGCTGAGCGGGTCTTTGAGTTGATTGATGAATCACCGGAACAAGATTTACCGACCGCCCAACCAGTGGCCCAAACGACTGGCCATGTCGCGTTTGAGCATGTGTCACTTGCTTATGAGACACGGCCAATTCTAACGGATATTAACTTGGTCGCTAATCCCGGCGAAGTCGTCGCCCTAGTTGGCCCGACTGGTGCTGGGAAAACCACGATTATGAATTTATTGACGAATCTTTATCCGTTAAAGGCCGGTCGCGTCTTACTAGATGGCCAAGATGTCACGACCTTGCGCCGGCAAGACTTACGGCGCCTAGTGACGGTGGTCCAACAGGAATCATTTTTATTTACCATGAGTATTCGGGAAAATATTCGTTTAGGACGACCAACAGCAACTGATGCGGAAGTCGAGCAGGCTGCTAAACAAGCCCATGCGGCGACGTTTATCGAACAATTGCCAGCCGGGTATGAGACAGTTTTAAGTGAAAATGCGCATCGATTATCACAAGGCCAACGCCAATTATTGAGTATTGCGCGCGCCTTTATTACTGGCGCACCAGTATTGGTTTTGGATGAGGCGACGGCCTCGATTGATAGTCAAACCGAAGCTGATGTACAGGCGGCGATGACGGCATTAATGCAAAACAAGACTAGTTTTGTGATTGCCCATCGGTTATCAACGATTCAAAGTGCTGACCAAATTTTAGTGATCAAGGCCGGTCACGTTATTGAACGGGGGACGCACCAAAGCTTGTTAGCGCAACACGGATTCTATGCGCAGTTGTATGCGAGTCAATTTGATGATTAAGATGAACTGCTGTGAGACCTGATTGGGGTTTCACGGCAGTTTTTTAATGGCCACAGAACATGAATTTTGAGTTAGTTCTCGGAACTAGCAATGTAAGCGTATAGACCACTTGTCTGTCTTTTCGTCTACTTAAAGTTAATAATAATGATTGGAAAGCGAGGAGACTAAACGCACAAGCGTCATTGAAAGTAATGGGGTGTTTGCTTGGTCATTGATTAATCAGGCGGGCAATGACTTCAATCCAGCTTATGCCCAACTAATCCAACAGTTGGCACAACGGCAATTACAATTCGCCTATTTTAGGGGATTTAGATAGTCGGGGGATTCAAAAGACTGACCATTTCTTGAGTTAATCAGCACAAACACCAAGCACCGCGTTGATGGCCTTGCAAACCCCCAATAATGTCATCGATTGGTTAACTAGATACGGAAAACAGGATCGACAACGAACACGGCAACTAGACGTAACGGCCCCTTGTTAGCCCCAAAAATGCAGTCGATCCACTTATTTGGCAAGTTTGTGGAAGAAGAGCAATTAATTACAAATTATGAAAGCTTGATTACGGATTGGCTGGTAGAAAGATAATGTTTCACGTGAAACATTATCTTTGAATTCCTGGGGGAACGTTTGTTTGATAAACGGTTGATTTGCGGTATAATTGTTTTATGAGTTAATTAATGAAGGGATGGAATCAAATATGGATCTTGCAGGATTTAAACAAGTTAAAGCCACCACCAACAAAATTGCCTTGAGTACAGCTGTAAATAGCGAAGCCGACGTTAAAATCGTCAATATCGTTTGGCGTGAGGAACAGCCAGATACATTGTACTTTTCATCAGTTGAGAATAGCCCAACTTTAGCGGTCTATGACCAGAATCCAGATATTGCGTTTATTACCATCCCTAATGATGGCACTCCGGGCAACCCCTATATGCGGGCACAACATGTGCAGTTAAAGCGTTCGAAATTAACGATGGTTGATGATTTATTGCCATTATATTTGAAGACGGTACCGAATTATCAAATGGTTTGGGATATGATTGGCTCATCATTGGTTGTGTTTGAATTGAAATTAAACGATGTTTATGTTGATCCTGGTTTGGGTCAAGATAAAGGAACGTTGCATTTTAACTAAAAAATCAGACTCGTCACTTTGAAGTGATGGGTCTGATTTTTTAGTTACTTCACATAGGCGGTACGGAAATCCATATCACCGCTAAATTTATTGTAAACAACACCTTTTAAATTGCTTTTAACGAGGATGTGGCTGCGACTTTCATAAAGTGGCGTCACGGCTTGATCACGCATCGCCGTTTTGGCGGCTGTTAATAAATCTTGGTAACGAGCGGTGGCACTCATCGCATCAGTGCCTTCAGCTTTAGCCATGGCTTGATCAAATGCCTGACTATGGTAATGTCCCATGTTGGAATTACTATGACTAGTCAAAATTGTCAATGCTTGAGTAGGGTCCGCAAAATCCATGCCCCAGCTTGTGAGGTTTAACTGGAAGTCACCTTGAGAAACTTTTGACAGCATTGAAGTGAATGGCATCGCGCGAACATTGACCGTTAAACCTTTCAAATGGCTGGTTAATTGGCCTTGAATAAATTCAGCAGCTTGATGACTCGTATCATCATCAGCACAAGTAATCGTCAAAGTTAACTTGGATCGATGGAGTTGCTGCTTAGCGGTCGCATAAAGTTGCTTAGCGGCTGCTAAATTGTAAGCTACCGTGTTTTTAGTATAAGCATCGGTCACAAAGTCTTTGCCAGTCTTGGGATTTTTAAGCATATTGCTAACACCAAAACTTTTGGCGGTGACGGAGCCGTTTTCAAGTACCTTGTTGACTAATTGGTCACGATTGATAGCTAGTGAGATGGCGGTTCGTAGGTCTCGATTGGCGGCTACTTTATCTTTTTGATTATATTGAATAAAACCCACCCGGCCGCCAGCTAAAGTCTTTAGGGATGCATTGTTTTGATTTTGGATATTTTGTTCACCGGTTAAAGTGACCATATCAAGCTTATTGGCTTGATATAAATTATAAGCGGTCGTCCCAGACTTGATGACTTGGTAATGAATGGTCTTTAATTTAACGACTTTTTTAGCCCGATAGTCAGAATTTTTCTTTAACGTCCAGCTATCATTGGTGCCGTTCCAGCCAGTGGCCACGAAAGGCCCATTATAGACCGTCTTACTAGAAGTGGTCCCGTATTGACGACCGTATTTTTTGACGGCAGTTTGGTTCAATGGATAGAAGGTGGTGCTGGCCAGGAGTTTTTTAAAGTAGGCGGCTGGTTTACTCAACGTAATGGTTAATTGATACTTGCCAGTGGCTTTAACACCAAGCGTACTAGGGGCTTTTTTGCCAGCCGCAATGGTATCGGCATTTTTAATGTTGGTGAATAGGTACGTGAATTCTGATTTAGTTTTTGGATTCAGGGTCCGTTTCCATGAATAAACGAAATCTTTAGCGGTAACTGCTTGACCATTGCTCCAGCGACCGTCGTGATGCAAGTCGATCGTGTATGTTTTGCCATGGTTTGTAATAGTTGTTTTGGTCGCTAAAGCATTAACTGGTTGACTGTTTTGATTCAGGCGATACAAGCCTTCGTCGACTTGGCTCAACTGGGCACTGGACACGCCGTCAGTGATTTTTGACGTATCGAGACTAGTTAAGTTAGTGCTTTCAGATAAGTTGATACTTTGCGTAACCGTTGTTTTGGCAGGGGTTGCGTTAGCTTTGAGTGTGAAAAAAATCCCACCGATAATAATAACCCCGCCGAAGACGAGTAATGATTTTTTGTGTGTCAATAAGCTCATGATAAAATTCCTCCAAATAGTGTTGTGACTTGGTTTGGATCATCATTAAGCTTTGCCATCGTTGTTGCATGTGGTTCACCCCGTTTTAGAAATCAAAAAAACCGTCCTTTGCCAGCCAATGCTGTGTAAGGACGGTTTTACCCGCGGTGCCACCTTGAATTGCGTCCACTTCAACCGTTAAAAGATTAAATATGCACGCCAACTTTATAGAGAACCAACATTCTCTTGACAACTGACGTATGTCGCACGTCTTTTCGTACTCTAAAAATTTCGGAAAAGCCCTCGGTGGTCCATTTAATTATCTGCGTTCGGTCATACTCTCAGCAACGATGACTCTCTGGGCGGGCACGATAATCTTGATCTCCACTTCATTGGTTTAAAAGGACGATATTTAAGTTGGGTCTAGTGTACAGCGCATGGAAAACGTTTGTCAACTATGAAAATAATTTCGATGGGTTTTTGAACGACTTTGAGCTAAATTGAAATTGGAACGTTAGTAGTAAAAAAGTGTTCCGAATCAAGCTACTGGTCCGTGATTTTAAATAAAATGGCCTCAAACAGATTAAATACATGTGTGGATTACCGCAACGCGACTAAAGCTGATTATATTTTACTGATCGGTCAAAATTAACCAGTTAGCAAAAAATTGCAATTATTAACAACGAGCGGGCATTAAACAATGGCTTCAAAACCGGTTGTTTAATGTCCGCTCGTTATAAGGAGCTATTTCTTAAAACCTAATTGATTTAACTTGTGTTGTGACATGGTGGTATATGAAAAGATATGATGTACCCGTTTATTGGCCCAATATTCAACGTAACCTTGACGTTGATAGGCGCCTAATAAGTGATAGTTATGATGCTTGTAAGTTTTATGGGTGGTCCAAAATCCCCAACCGTCAGTAAACCCAATCGTATTTTTGCGACCTGCTGGTTGAACAGCTTGTAAATTCATATCTGGCAAGTTGTAAACGTAGCGTTGTTTGTTGAATAGTGGGCCTTTGGTCACATATAAATGGCGATAGTCATTATGATACTTGCTGGCTAAAATGACGAGCTTTTTACTGGTACGACGACCACGGTCGTTGCTAGCCCAAGTCGTGACGGTGTGTTTAGATAATTTGATGACCTGATAGCCCTTTTTTAGGACTGCCTTGCCGTGCTGGTTGTAAGTCGTGTTAGCTTGATACCAAGTACCACGCAAGGATGTGGGAATGGTACTGTGACTCGTAGCATGGACTGTTGTAGGGTGGCTGGCTGCGATACCTAAGGCTGTGGTCGCAATCACTAATAAACCAAATGAATATTTTTTAAGCATAATTTTCTCCTCCAAAGAAAATAAAATCGTCATGAACTAAAAAATAAGTCCATGACGATTTTAGCATATCAATTAACTTATCGATGCCTCTTTAAATCATTTTCCCAACATTAGTATACTGCTGCCAACAATAACTCCGGACGAACTCCACGAATCGGTGAACAGAAGGGGTCATAAAGCGATTTTGCTTCACAACCATGTACATTTGATGATTTAATTCATTGTCCGCTAAATGCCGTAAGCGAATCTTCTCTTGATCTAACAATGGTAAGTACGGCATCAAAGCCACACCTAGACCATACTGCACAAAGCCGGCCATCGTATGGTCTTCTTCAACTTCGTACAAGATGTTGGGTTCTGTCTTGGCGGTCTGTAAAATCTGGTCGATCAATGGCCGCAAGCCACTATTTTTCGCGAAAATGATCATCGGGTAATCAGCTAAAGCTTTCACCGTCAATTTTTCCACGCGCGCAAGTTCACTGTCAGCGGGCACGGCGCCCATGATCTCTTGTTGGACGATTGGAATGAACTGGAAGCGATTCTCAGTTTCGAGATCGCCGATTTTATCGACGTATGAGGTGATGACCACATCGTATTTTTCATGATCTAAATCTTGCAATAGATGGCCTGAGTTGCTCTGGCCCATCGTAAACGTAATCGCATGATTATTGGGCTCAGCTTTAAAATGGGTGACGAGTTCGGGCACTAATTGCTGCCCCATAGTATAGGTAAAGCCAAAATTAACGTGTCCTTGATTGGGATCCATTAACTGACTAATGAGGTCATTGCCTTGTGATAAATCATTTAAACTAGCGGTAACGTACTTTAAATAGACTTCGCCGAGTTGAGTCAATTTGATATTGCGGCCATCGGGTTCAAATAACGGCACGCCAAGCTCATCTTCGAGCTTTTTAATGGCATAACTAAGTGAAGGTTGTGAGATACCAAGGTTTTCTGCGGCTTGGGACATATGCTGGGTGCGGGCTAGTTCTTTGAAGAAAATCAGGTGCCGTAAATTCATGGGCTCAACTCCTTGCTGACTAATAGAATAATTTTATTGATTAAACAACGTATCCCTATTTAATATAATAATTGAAACTGCTAACATAGCAAGTGAATTAAGTAACAATTTATAAAAAACAACAATATTTATTTAGGAGTGATTTGAAATGACGGAACGAATCGATGGACATACAATTTTAATTGGCTTGATGGCTTACCCAATCAGACATTCGATGTCACCAACCATGCATAACAACGCCTTTGCAAAACTGGGGTTGAATTACGCGTACTTGGCTTTTGAAGTGACGAATGATACGTTGCCAGCAGCGATTCAATCGATTCGGACCTTGGACATGCGTGGGTCCAACATTTCAATGCCGAACAAACAAAAAGTCATTCCATTATTGGACAAGTTAGATCCAGCCGCTGAGATGATTGGTGCCGTTAATACGATTGTTAATGATGACGGAATTTTAACCGGTTACACGACTGATGGGATTGGGTTTATGAAGTCGTTAGATGATGAAGGCATCAACATTCGTGGCCATAAGATGATATTAGCGGGTGCGGGTGGTGCCGGAACAGCCATCGCAGTTCAAGCTGCTTTAGATGGCGTCACTGAAATGTCGATCTTTAATCAACATGATGATTCTTGGGAAAATGCCAAGCGGAATGTGGCCTTATTAAATGAAAAGACCAACTGCAAAGCAACCTTACATGAATTAGAAAATCGCGATGATTTGAAAGCTGAAATCGCAGATTCCTTTATTTATACGGATGCCACCGGAGTTGGGATGAAGCCACTTGAAGATGAAACGTTAGTGACTGACCCAAGTTGGTTCCGTAAAGACTTAGTGGTTTTCGACACGGTTTACGCGCCACGAACCACGAAATTAATGAAAGTTGCTGAACAAGCTGGTGTCGAACATGTCTTTAACGGCTTAGGGATGATGCTAGAACAAGGCGCCGCAGCCTTTAAGCTTTGGACGGGTAAAGAGATGCCCGTTGACTATATTCGCCAGATTTTATTTGATGACAAGCACTAATGAGATGAGAGGGGTCCATTAACATGACGCAACCTGTAAAAGTTCGCAATATATTATTAGGCAGCGACCGGCCTAAACTGGCGGTCCCGATTACTGGTCGGACGACGACTGCGTTACTACGACAATTGAAACCAATCGTTGCTGAAAAGCCAGACTTAGTTGAATGGCGGATCGATTATTTTGCCGATGTCACTGATCGGGAAAAATTAATTACTGCTGGGCAACAAATTCGTCAAACGTTAGGTGATATTGCATTACTCACCACGTTTCGGACCCAAGGTGAAGGTGGGGCGTTGCTCTTACCTGATGAAGCGGCTTATTTTGAGATTTGTCGCGCCGTCATTGCCGGACACTTCACCGATGCTTTAGATGTTGAACGCTATCATGATGAAGCTGCCGTCAAACAAACGGTAAAAGCTGCACATGAACAAAAAGTGGTGATCGTCATGAGTAATCATGATTTTCAAGCAACACCAAGTGCCGCTGAAATCGTCGCGCGCTTAACGAGTATGGCCGAATTTGGGGCCGATGTGCCTAAGATCGCAGTTATGCCACAATCTGTTGAAGACGTGTTGACGTTGTTAACAGCGACTAACCAAGTTCATCAAACTTTAGACCAACCCGTCATTACCATGTCGATGGGTGATTTAGGTAAAGTTTCCCGGGTTGCTGGGGAGGTCTTTGGATCATGCCTGTCATTTGCGACGGTCGGTGCTGGCTCAGCACCTGGTCAAATCGCATTAGATCGGTTACGACCAATGCTACAAGCACTGAAATTAAATTAGAACAGGTTAGGAGGGGCAAGCGATGACCGGTGCTCATAAGAAATATGTATCACAGTTTTCCATGATGGGGACGGTTATTACGATCACGTTGTTTGCCCCCAACCAGCCAATTGTGGAAGCGCTTTATAATTATCTCGCTACTATGGACCGGGTCTTTTCAATGAATCGACCGGATTCAGAATTAATGGCTATTAACCGTCACGCCGGACAGCACCCGGTGGCGGTTAGTCCGATTTGCTTTGACTTGATCCAACGGGCGGTAACGGCTTCGCAACAACAGGCCACGAGTTTTAATGTGTTGATGGGCCCAGTCGTTAAGTTATGGCGGATCGGGTTTGGTGGGCAAACGGTACCTGAACAAGCGGCCATCGATCAGGCCCTAGCACTGACTGACCCTAATGCAGTGGTCCTAGATGCCGCGCAACATAGTGTGTATCTAACCCATCCTGGGATGATGTTAGATTTAGGTGCAATTGCCAAGGGGTACTTCGCCGATCAAATGATCGGGCAATTACAAGCAGCCGGTATTGACCAGGCAATCGTCAATCTAGGTGGCAACGTGAAGCTGTTAGGTTGCAACCCGACCACGCCAACCGGTCAGTGGACCGTTGGGATTCAAGCCCCCAAAGCCCCACGCGGCTATCCTGCCTTACAAGTAGTGACCACGGCTAAAACAGTGGTCACCTCAGGCATCTTTGAACGTTATTTCCGGATTGGTAATCGCGTTTATCATCATATTTTAGACCCGCAGACGGGTTATCCAGTGGCCCGCCCGATTGAACAAGTGTCAATCCTGACGACTAATTCTGAATACGCTGAAATATTATCAACGGTGGCCTTTTTTAAGGGCGTCACCGCTGGTGTTAACTATATTAATCAATTACCACAAGTCGAAGCAATCTTTATCGATCACCAGCAGCAAATCCATACGACTGCTGGGTTACAGCATTTGAGCGAAGGAGTGTACCAATATGAGTAATGCAAAACAAATTAAAGGCCAAGCAATGGGCCATAACGGCATCATTAGTTACGAAGTCGATGTCGATGACAATAAAATTGAAGATTTGAAAATTTTGAAACATTCAGAAACGTCCGGGATTTTTAACCAAGTAATCGACAAACTCAAAAAGAGTGTGATTACTGAACAATCCTTTAACGTGGATACAATCAGTGGTGCGACCGTCATGACGCAAGCGTTATTGGATTCAGCTAAAAAAGCCGTTGCCGATGAAGATGTTAAGTTGACGCCTAAACCAAAAGCCACTAAAGCAACTGGCACGACGCATCTAAGTGCTGACGTAGTTGTCATTGGTGGCGGTGAAGCTGGGTTAGTCGCCGGTAGTCGGGCCTTAACTAAGGGTCAATCGGTAATCTTAGTTGAAAAGAATGGTTATCTTGGTGGTGCGACGATTTTAAACGGGTCAAACGTCACCGGAACGGGGTCAAAAGTGGCGGCCGGTATTTTCGGTGATAACCACGATACCCCAGCGACCTTAGCTGAAGATGTGACCCGTGAAAGTAAACATACCAACTATCCAGCAATGACCGATTTGATGGTCAATAATATTGGGCCAGCGATTGATTTTATTAGTGATTTTGCGGATTTGCATTATCAAAAAGCGCAGACACAAACGCCAGAACATTCCATCAACCGGCAAATCGAATTGCCAACTGCCAGCAGCTATGAATTTATTCAAAAAGTGGCGAAAGCGTTCAATGAACACGGTGGCAAGACGTTGTTAGATACACGGGTTGAAGCCTTGACTTTTAATCGTCATGGGGATGTCAATGGGTTGGTCGCTTACCAACATGCTACTCCAGTTAAAATCAAAGCCCGCTCAGTCGTATTGGCAACTGGTGGCCATGGTGCCAACCAAAAGATGCGAGGGACTGAAAGCAAGGGCTTGGATTACTATGGGCCAATGACGTCGACTGGCGATGCCTATGACTTTAATGCCAAATTAAATCTGCAGACACATGATTTAGGGTGGTATAAAGTTTATCCACACGGGGTTGAAGTTGAACCCGGCGTGGCGAAGTTAACGACGTATGCGTCAAAAAAGGCGACCGATATGGGGGCCTTATACGTCAATACGAAAGGCCAACGCATTGTAAACGAATCGGCAGTTTATAGTGACTTCCGAGATGCCATCTTAGCGCAACCGGATAAAGTGGCCTTTATGTTGATGGATGAACGGACTTGGAAACAAGTTTATGATTTGTTAGTCTTACATGACTTTACGCCTAAAGAAATCCAAAACTTCTTTGACAATCCTGATACGACGCCAATCTTTACCAAGGGGACGTTAACGGAAGTCGCTAAAGCCGCCGGAATTGATGCGGCCGGGTTACAACAAACCGTTGCTGACTATCAAGGCTACGCTAAGGCTGGGACTGATCCTGACTTTAAGCGAGACGCACAATTCTTACATGGCTTTGAGGGGGAAACCTACTACTTAGTTGAACAACGCGGGCGTTTTGCCACGACGTTGGGCGGCTATACCGTCACGACACCGGACTTAGAATTAGTCACGAAAGATGCTGTGCCAGTCGCAAATTATTATGCGGCCGGTGAAGTGGCTGGCGGGGCTAATGGGCATGACTCGATGCCAAGTATGATGAACACTTGGGGCATTTCTTCTGGATATGTCGCGGGAGCCGCAGCTAGTGCGAATGCGGATACGCAAAAAGCGAGTGGTGAAACTGACTTAAATATCGTTGCCTTGATGGGCACGAATGCGACTAAGTCGTATAACCGCAAGTTGTTACAAGCGATGCAAGAGTTGTTTGATGCCCAAATCAACTTTAGCATTGAAGAAATCAAATCCTTGCCACTCTTTAGCGAGGATTTGGTCGATGATGAACCCGCTAATGTCAAGGCTCTCTGTGCCAAAATCGATGACGCTGATGGTGTCGTGATTGCAGTGCCTGAATATGATCATGCGATCCCAGCGGCGTTGAAGAGTGCGCTGGAATGGTTATCTTGCAAAGAACATCCTTTCACTGACAAACCCGTGATGATCGTTGGTACGTCACTGGGGATTCAAGGCACCGTTCGGGCCCAAATGAACTTGCGTCAAATCTTAGATGCACCCGGCGTTGACGCGAAAGTTTTACCTGGTAATGAATTTATGTTGCCAAAAGCCGGCACTCAATTTGATGACCACGGTCAATTGACCGATCAAGGGAGCGTAGCCTTCTTAAAACAATGTTTTGGTAACTTCTTAACCTTCATTGAAACCGATGAAGCTGCGCCGGTCTTAGCATAAACGCTAATCTCTTGAATGAAGTATAATTCCTGCTCAACCTTTTAGCCCGTCACGCCTAACCCGTGACGGGCTTTTTGCCGGCAATGTTTCACGTGAAACATTGGATCAAGTGCTAGATTAACAGGAAATTTTATTGAAGAAACATAAATCGGGTCTCCAGACTTGGAGACCCGATTTGTTATCTGATTTTATAATGTCATTAATTGCGCTTGTAAGGTTGTATCAGTGGCTAATTCAGCTTGCGTTACGTCAGCTTCAATCTGATGGTCCGCATTAAAAATCAAGAAACGCTGACCAACGCTTTGAACCTGTTGAAAGTTGTGACTTGCCATAATAATCGTTTTGCCGGCACGTTGTAATTGTTGCAGCAAGACTAACATGTCTTGTTGCGCGGCAATCGTTAAGCCATTTAGGGGTTCATCTAATAATAAAATATCAGGATTTAACGCGAGCACGCTGGCTAAAGCCACGCGCTTTTTTTCGCCACCGGATAATTGATAGGGCACGCGATCACGTAGTTCAGTACTGTGAGTTAAGGCTAAACAATCAGTGACCCGTTGTGTGACGGCCGCTGCAGGTAGCCCTAGCTGTTGGGGCCCAAAGGCGACTTCTTCGGCGACCGTAGGGTTGAACAATTGGACGTCAGTATTTTGAAAGACCATCCCGACTTGTTGATGCAGCTGTTGACGTTTGACCGCATCTGCCAAGTAGGCGGCGTTAATTGCGTGGCCGGCAAGTTGATAGGTCCCGTGACTAGCCGTGGTTAAGCCACTTAACAGCCGCAGTAAGGTCGACTTGCCAGACCCATTAGGTCCCATTAAGCAAATGAACTCGCCAGCGTCAACGGTGAGGGTCAAATCGACTAACCCATGTGTGGTGGGATAGTCATAACTAACGGTGTTTAAAGTGAGTAATGCCAAGTTAATGTCCTCCAAATAACAATAAGCCCATTAAAATTAAAACCGGACTTAACGATAAGTAATCGCGCCAATGACTCGCTGTGCCAACGGGTTTGGCATAGTGGCCGTTAAAGCCCCGCGCTTCCATGGCCGCATAAAGTTCCAGTGCATACGCATAGCTTTTCAAGTAGAGATTGCCAAATAAGGCGCCAATCAATCGATAAGGGTGACGAGTTGGTGCGACCAACCGTAAGTCTAAGGCTTCGGTTGTAAGTAATAAATGTTGTCCTAACATGCGTAAATAAATCATGGCGATCGCTAAAGTCATGATCAATACATTGGGGCAATGCCAAGCTTTGAGTCCAGCCAATACATCTTGAAACGTGGTTGTCAGGCGAAAGTATTGCGCGTTGGCCAACATCAGACTTGTTTTGACGCCAAAGAAAACGACAGTTGCTGGTCCGGCTAACCAATAGCTAGGTAAGACAATGATGACGGCGATGCAACAACTCAGTAGCCAACGACGGATAAAGTAGCGCAACTGCCGTGGCGGTAACAAGAGCAATTGCAGGCCTAATAATAAGGCTAATCCCCATAGCCAAACGAAGCTATGAACACTGGCAATCAGCAGTAAGACTAACCCTAAGCGTAATAAGTTAATTTGCGGGCTCAAAGGCCAGCTTGATGGTTGAACTGGTGCCGGTTGGGCAAGGCGCTGCAATAAATGCCGCAAATGGTGCTGGTTGCGGCTGAGAAACTGCATGCTAGCTCGGCGCTTGGACTTGACCGGGTGGTTGGGGACTGTTAGCCAAGTCGGCAGGGGCTTAGTTTTTAAGTTGGGTATCATGTTGTAAGCCTCGAATCAATAAACCAAAAATCATAATCGCAGTTAATGCTGACAAAATATAACCCACACTAACCGGGAGCCCGGCAATGGCGTAGTCGCTAAATAGGGCTTGGAAATGTAACCCGTGGGCCATCCCTTGCGGTACTTGAGCAGTTAGGTGTTGTTGCGCTAACAAGTGTTTGAGCTCGCTAGGCCCCCATTCACCCCAAGCAGTATTGCTGGCGAGTAGTCCGAGCGGGGTTAAGATGGCTAAGCCAAGTAGCAAGCCAAGCCAGCGGCGTTGTGACGTGCGCGGGGCCGTTTGGTAAAGGCTGGTCGGGGCGACTTTTTGAACGAATTGATAGACCAATAATGTGAAGCCCATTTCGACCCAACCGGCGACGAGTAAGTGAGCCGCTAACATCGCCGGTACGGCAATGTTTAACCCGTAAGGACAATATAGCGGGGCACCACTAGCCGTATGCGCGAGCAAAGGCTGCAAGCCTAACTCGATACCAGCAACTAGGGCTGCGGTATTAATGCCCAGGTAAGCACCGACCGCAAGCCCGATTTTGGGATGCCGCCACTTTTGACCGAGCCGATAACAGGCATAACCGACAAATGGCATGATCACGGCCATATTCAAGGCATTTGCACCAAACGCTAAAATTCCGCCGTCACCAAAGAGTAAGGCTTGGAGGGCTAATGTAACGGTTAACGCCAAACAGGCCGCCCACGGGCCTATTAAGACGGCTAATAAGGTCCCCCCAACGGCATGGGCAGTCGTGCCACCCGGAATAGGGAGATTAAACATCATAATTAAAAACGCCAGTGAAGCCGCAATGCCCAACATGGGTAACGTTTCGCGCTGGCGTTTGAGTTGTACTTTAACTTTTAAAACCGCAACAGTCCAGATGGGCACCATCGCTACAGCGAGCGTCCCACAAGTTGCAGGACTTAAATAATTATCCGGAATATGCACGGATGAGCACCTCTTCTAATTAGCGATTTGATCTAAGAGGTAACTGATATCTTGAATCACGAATTTGTGATTTTGGACGGATAAGACGCCATCTTCGCGGAGTTCTTTAAGCATCCGGTTCACGCTGCTGCGGGAACTGATACCACAAAAACCGGCGATATCGTCGTTCGTGACGATAAAATCAATTAAAATACCGTCTTTGATTTTGCGTCCAAATAAGTCAACCAAACTATAAATAAAAGCACAAATCGCGCCTTTTTTGCCATTCATCACCATTCGCTGGAGGCGAAAAATGTTTTCCGAGAGCTTCTTGCGGTAGTAATTTTTGACGTAGTTCTGTAATTCAGGCGTGCTGTTGACATACTTCCAAAATGCCACTCGATTGACTTGATAAAAGGTCGCGTATTCTGACTCGATGCGCACGTTAAATGGTTGATCAGTCGAGCGTGAGACTTCATCACGGAGTAATGAAATCACATCAGGTTTGGCAATGTACGATAAGTTAAATTCACGCCCATCTTGTAAGATGATGCTGTTTTTGATGATGCCGTCTTTTAACACGTACGTATAATGTTCAGCCAAGCCGTGATACGTCAAATAAGTGTGGCGCTTTTTTTGAATGGTGGGGACGTGGTGCGCCTCCAAATAGCTCAGTAGATATTCAATATCAGTTAGTACCATTTTAGATTCAGTTCTTTCATTTATGAGATTAGGGCGTGGCCATTGCCAGTTGCAGCTAATCACTTTGCCCATCATACCGGTTTTTAAAATTGTGACAATCGCATTTAAAGTATACATTTGTTAACACATTTTGAAAACTTTAAATGTTGAAGACAAGTGACCGACAAACGCGTATAACCAGTGCTACGTGCTAAAAAATCAATTAACGAAAGAGGATGCCCACATATCATGGTTGCCATCAAGTTACCCTATGACAAAACCACGTTGACTGCGGAGATTCCAGCAGCAAACTTTGCTGGTAAATTAGTCTCACAAGCGGCAACATATCATAACAAATTATCCGAAAGCGAAACGGTCGAACGGTCATTAGACCAACCGATTGGCTCAGATAGCTTAGAAAGCTTAGCTAAAGGAAAACACAACATTGTCATTATTAGTTCTGATCACACTCGACCAGTGCCGTCACATATTATTACGCCCATCTTATTGCGGCGATTGCGCAGTGTGGCGCCCGATGCCCGGATTCGGATCTTAGTCGCGACTGGTTTTCATCGGCCATCAACGCACGAAGAGTTAGTTAACAAATATGGCGCTGACATCGTTGCCAATGAAGAGATCGTCATGCATGTGTCAACTGATGATGACACGATGGTTAAAATCGGCCAATTGCCATCTGGTGGTGACTGCATCATTAATAAAGTAGCCGCTGAAGCAGATTTATTAGTTTCAGAAGGCTTTATTGAATCCCATTTCTTTGCCGGTTTTTCTGGTGGTCGCAAGTCGGTGTTACCCGGGATTGCGTCATATAAGACAATCATGGCAAATCATTCTGGTGAATTTATCAACTCACCTAAAGCCCGGACTGGGAACTTGATGCATAATCCAATCCATAAAGATATGGTCTATGCAGCCCGGACCGCCAAGCTTGCGTTTATCGTCAACGTTGTTTTAGATGAAGACAAAAAGATTATCGGGTCATTTGCTGGTGATATGGAAGCTGCCCATAAAGTCGGGTGCCAATTCGTCAAAGACTTATCTAGTGTGCCAGCAGTACCTTGTGATATTGCCATCTCAACTAATGGGGGCTATCCGTTAGACCAAAATATTTATCAAGCCGTTAAAGGCATGACGGCCGCTGAAGCGACCAATAAAGAAGGCGGCACGATCGTTATGGTAGCCGGGGCTCGCGATGGTCATGGTGGCGATGGGTTCTTCCATAACTTAGCTGATGTTGACGATCCAAAAGACTTTCTTGACCAAGCAGTCAACACGCCGCGGCTAAAAACGATTCCTGATCAATGGACAGCACAAATCTTTGCACGGATCTTAGTTCATCATCACGTGATTTTTGTGTCAGATCTGGTTGATCCTGACTTGATTACCGGGATGCACATGGAACTTGCAAAGACTTTAGATGAAGCGATGGCCAAGGCATATGCCCGTGAAGGGAAGGCCGCTAAAGTCACCGTTGTCCCTGATGGCTTAGGCGTTATCGTCAAGTAAGATGACGACCTTAGATGTTTTAAACGCGGTGGCAGCTGGTCAATTGACGCCGCAAGCCGCCAGTACACAATTAGAAGTTAGCCAAACCGCTGATTTGGGTTTTGCCAATGTTGATTTAAGTCGGCAAAAGCGCAATGGCTTTCCTGAGGTGATCTATGGGGCCGGCAAGACCGCGACTCAAATCGCCGGTATTATTCAAGCAATGCCGACCCAATCGACGCCGATTTTGACGACGCGGTTGTCAGCGGAGAAGTTCGCAGCGTTACAGCCAGCACTACCGCAAGCGGTCTACCATCAAACCGCCCAATGCATGACGGTGGGGGCCTTACCGACGCCGAAGCAATCAGATTATATTGCAGTGGTAACGGCGGGCACGTCTGACTTACCGGTGGCGGAAGAAGCCGCCCTAACGGCGCAAGCTTTTGGCAATCACGTTGAACGGGTCTATGACGTCGGCGTTGCCGGGATTCATCGGCTTTTTGCCAAGTTAGCCCTAATTCGTGGTGCGAAAGTCGTTATTGTGATTGCTGGGATGGAAGGGGCTTTAGCCAGTGTCGTTGGTGGGCTAATTGATAAGCCACTGATTGCGGTACCTACGAGTGTCGGTTATGGGACAAACTTCCAAGGTATGACGGCACTATTGACGATGCTCAATAGTTGCGCGTCTGGTATCACCGTTGTCAATATTGATAACGGCTTTGGGGCAGCTTATTCGGCCAGCCTGATCAATCAATTATAATGTTATTCAGATAACTGAACGGGAGCAAAAATCAGAAATGCGAACCTTATATTTAGATGCGTTTTCAGGAATTAGCGGGGATATGTTTTTAGGCGCCTTATTGGATTTAGGGTTAGATTTTAACGCCTTAAAACAAGAATTAGCCAAATTACCCGTTTCAGGTTACCAGTTGACGCAAGCACGTTTAGCCAAAAGTAGTATTTATGGGACTAGTTTTGACGTTGTTTTAGCAACGGGCAAAGATCATGGCTTTGTTGAACATCACCACCATCACGATCATGGTGATCATCATCATGACCATGCTGCGCGGCATTTGCGTGATATCTTAGCTTTGATTGAAAGTAGTGCCCTTTCGGCGACGGTAAAATCACGGTCGCAAGCTATTTTTACGGCCATTGCTCAAGCCGAAGCGACGGTCCATCATCTGCCAGTCACGGAGGTCCACTTTCATGAAGTTGGGGCGTTAGATTCGATTGTCGATATCGTCGGGTGTTGTGTCGGGCTAGAACTACTTAATATCGATACGGTGCAAGCGTCACCGTTAAGTGATGGTAGTGGTTTTATTAATGTGGCCCACGGACAAATGCCCGTACCCGTGCCAGCGGTGATGCAAATGCGGGTCGGCACTCAGATTCCCATTCACCAACGACTAGATGTGCACACCGAATTAATTACCCCAACTGGGATGGGGTTGGTGAAAACACTAGTCCATGATTTTGGCCCACTACCCGCTGAAATTACCCCAATTAAAGTGGGTTATGGGTTTGGCAAACGAGATACTGGTGGGTTCAATGCACTACGGGCCGTTTTATTCGAAAAAAAAAACTCAGTCATCAATTAGTCACACACACTAAAGACGCCGTCTTACAATTAGATGCAAATTTAGATGATCAAACGGGCGAAGGACTGGGGTATGTGATGGCGCAACTGTTAGCTGCGGGCGCCTATGATGTTTACTTCACCCCGATTCAAATGAAGAAAGATCGACCCGCAACTAAATTATCGGTTTTAGGTGATCCGCAAGCGCGGTTAGCTTTGACGAAAATCATCTTAAGTGAAACGAGCACGATTGGTGTGCGATATCAAACTTGGCAACGGACGATTATGCAACGCCATTTTGAAACCGTCACAACAGCGTATGGTCCGGTGCAAATAAAAGTTGCCACGTATGGCGATTTGACGAAAAGAATGCCAGAGTATGCGGACTGCGCGCAGCTGGCACAAACGCAGCACGTACCGTTCAATACCGTCTATCAAGCAGCACTGGTTGCTGTACAACAGTTAAAATCGGAGGAATAGCGTATTGTTACACGCATTATTAGCAGAACTAATGGGCACGGCTTTGATGATTATCTTTGGGGTCGGGGTGCATTGTAGTACGGTACTCAAAGGGACTAAATATCGGGGCTCCGGCCATATCTTTGCGATTACGACTTGGGGCTTTGGGATTAGCATCGCCTTATTTATTTTTGGTAATGTTTGCCTCAATCCGGCAATGGTTTTGGCGCAATGCATTTTGGGCAACTTAGCTTGGACGAGCTTAGTTCCTTATTCACTCGCGGAAGTGCTTGGCGGGATATTAGGGTCAGTCATCGTTTGGGTAATGTATGCGGACCATTTTAAGGCTTCGACTAACGAGATTTCACCAATTACGATTCGGAACTTATTCTGCACGTCACCGGCCGTTCGGAATTTACCACGCAACTTTTTTGTGGAATTCTTTGACACATTTATTTTTATTGCGGGTATTTTAGCCATCTCAACGGTAAAAACGCCGGGTGTCGTGCCGATTGGCGTCGGACTATTAGTTTGGGCAATTGGGATGGGACTCGGGGGTCCGACCGGATTTGCGATGAATTTAGCGCGTGATATGGGACCACGAATTGCGCATGCGCTTTTACCAATTGCCAATAAAGCAGACAGCGATTGGCAATATGGCATTATCGTGCCAGGGATTGCCCCATTTGTAGGGGCTGCATGTGCCGCCTGGTTTATGCACGGCTTTTTTGGGATCAATTAATTTAATAAAATGAAGAAGGCAATTATAATGACAACTTTAGCAACGAAAAAAGCAACTTTAACCACCTTATTACAAGATTTAGACCGCGTTACGGTCGCCTTTTCAGGTGGTATCGACAGTACGGTCGTTTTGAAAATGGCTTTGGATGTTTTAGGGGCTGACAAAGTAACCGCGGTGGTCGCTAATTCAGAATTATTTACGAATGAAGAATTTGAAAAGGCCGTTAGTTTGGCCCAAACATTAGGGGCGAACGTCCAAACGACGATGTTGGACTACTTGAGTGACACTCATATTGAACACAATACCCCTGACAGTTGGTACTATGCGAAAAAGATGTTCTATACCCGGTTAACTGAAATGGCCGCTGAAAATGGTAGCAAGGCTGTATTAGACGGGATGATCAAAAATGATGAACAAGATTATCGTCCTGGTCTGAAAGCCCGGACAGAAGCTGGTGCCCGTAGTCTATTGCAAGAAGCTGGCTTTTATAAAGTCGACGTCCGTGCATTGGCCCAAGAATTAGATTTAAACAACTGGAATAAAGTCGCTTCTTGCTCGGTTTCATCCCGGTTCCCATACAATACGACTTTGACGCATGAAAATATTGCGCAAGTCATGGCAGCGGAACACTATTTACGGGGCTTAGGGTTCCCAACCGTACGGGTTCGGTATCATGATGATATCGCCCGGATCGAATTACCTGAAGCCCGAATCGGTGATTTCTTGGTCTTCAATGACCGGGTCAATCGCAAGTTACAAGCTTTAGGGTTCCGCTATGTCACCTTAGACTTAGGTGGCTTCCGGAGTGGTCGGATGAACGAGACGTTAACGGCCAAACAATTAGCAACATTTGCTTAAAATAGCCATTTAGCGGGTTAACTTTAATGAGTTAGCCCGCTTTTTTGATACAATGTTTCACGTGAAACATTTTTAGCAAAGGACTTGATTCAGATGCAACTAGCATTTCCATTCACGGGGCCAGCTTTACCGGATGCATATGGCATCAACCAACCTGCAGATCAATTGATCGATGGGCTCAATTTGACCTCATTTCCATTTACCGTAACGGATTTACCCACTGGGACTAAAACCGTTGCCTTTGATGTGATCGATCATGATACGATTCCGATTGTCGGCTATTCTTGGCTGCATTGGTTAGGTGCGAATATTCCGGTGACCGGTCCGACAGTGACAATCCCTGAAGATGCAAGTCGACAGGAATTTTGCGTGCAAGGGACCAACAGTATCGGCAATATTTTAGCGCAAATTAAGCGGCCAATCGGGTTTGATTATGATTTGACCCAACATTATACTGGGCCGCGACCACGTGGTGGTGAACATATTTATCGCTTAGAAGTCTATGCGCTGGAGACGATGCTACCGCTGACAGCCGGATATTACTTTTCTGATTTTATGCGGGCGAGTGAGGGCCACGTTTTAGCTACGGCGCATGCTAACTTGACCTACACACGAAAATAAGGTTGACGGCAGCGCTTACAACCGCTAAACTGAATTTGTTAATACCAATACAACACTAGGGGTGTCCATAGTCGGGCTGAGATGGTGCAAGTGCGCACCGATCCCTTCGAACCTGTAAGTTCAAACTTGCGTAGGGAAAGTGTCATTGCTACTTTTTTAAGCAGCCCCGGGTTCAATGGATGATTGAATCGGGGCTGCTTTTTTGTGTGGCATGACCTTTTTTAAAAGGAGGTCTTCTTAGATGAATTTAGAATTATTAACGACATTACGGCAACAAAATCCAATCGTTTTTAATGTGGCTAACTTTGTGACAGTTCAAGATGTGGCCAACGGGTTAAATGCGTTGGGGGCATCGCCAATCATGTCTGCTGAAGTCGCTGAAGCTGAGTCGTTAGTCACAATTGCTGGCGCGGTTTGTTTAAACCTGGGGACGTTAACCACCCGTCAAATCGCACAAATGCAAACGGTTGGTCGCATTGCCAATCAACAGGCGACACCGATTGTCTTTGACCCAGTCGCGGTCGGGGCGGTACCGTATCGCCTACAAGTCGCCCAAGACTTATTAGCCGACTTTCAAGTGACCGTCATTCGTGGTAATGCAGGTGAAATTGCCGCATTAGCCGGCGTCGACTGGCAGGCTAAAGGTATCGATGCCGGGACTGGTGGCGGTGACTTGATTGCAATCGCTAAAGCCTGTGCCCAAAAGTACCATTGTGTGGTCGTTTTATCAGGACCGACCGATGTGATTACCGATGGTATACGAGTCACCCAAGTCCATAATGGGACCGAATTGTTCCAATTACATGTTGGATCAGGGGATTTATTATCCAGCCTGGTGGCTGCTTTTGCAGCTATTGAATCAACTGACAGTTACACGGCAGCAGGGGTAGCGGCCGTCGTTTTAGCGGGCACGGGTGAACTGGTGGCGGATCAATTAACGGCCGAGCGTCCAGGGACCTTTGCAGTCGGGTTGATCGACAAATTACATTTAGTTACGGAAAAAGAATTGGCGCAAATCGCCAAATATGATGAATAAAGGATCGATGTCAAAATGGTAAATGAGTTTCCACAAGTTGTGACCATCGCGGGGACCGACAGTGGTGGCGGTGCTGGGGTCATGGCAGATTTAAAAACCATGCAAGCACGCCACGTGTTTGGAACTGCCGTGGTCGTAGCAGTCACGGCGCAAAATACGCTAGGGGTGCAAGATTTTATGGCACTGCCAACTAAGTTAATCGACGAGCAGTTTACGTCGTTAGTCACGGATTTAAATATTCGGGCTTGTAAAACGGGGATGTTAGCCGATGCGTCGCATGTTCACTGTGTCGTTGAGAATTTAAAACGAGTCGACTTTGGGCCCTTGACGGTCGACCCCGTCATGATCGCTAAAGGTGGGGCCGCCTTACTAGCAGCCGATGCGATTCAGACCGTGCGCGATGAATTAGTGCCATTAGCGACCGTTATCACGCCAAACTTACCTGAAGCAGCGGCGTTAACAGGCTTGACTATTGAAGATGATCAAGCGATGATGGCGGCGGGCCATGCCCTCCAAGAATTAGGAGCTAAAAATGTCATTATCAAAGGCGGGCATGAAGCTGATCCGCAAACGGCCAATGACTTTGTCTTATTGGCTGATGGCTCATCATTTTGGCTCAGTGCGCCGCGGGTCGATACCGTGCGCACCCATGGTACCGGCGATACGCTATCAGCTTGCATTACCGCTGAACTGGCCAAAGGCGCCGCAATGGCAACTGCGATTCAAACGGGCAAGGCCTACGTTGCTGCCGCAATTCAACAGACGATTCAAGTCGGTCACGGTCATGGTCCGCTCAATCATTGGGTGACACCTAGTGCTGAGGTGACGCGTTATGACAATTAAATTCAATCAAGCCCAGTTGAAAGCTTATTTTGTATGTGGGACGCAAGATATCGGCGCACAGTCGCTAGAACAAGTCGTCACGCAAGCCTTAGCGGCCGGCATTACCGCTTATCAATTTCGCGACAAAGGTCAAAGCAAATTAACACAATCAGAACGGTTAGCCTTAGGTCAGCGTTTAAAAGCATTATGTGCAGCCAGTGGGGTGCCATTTATTGTGGACGATGATATCGAACTGGCATTAGCATTACACGCAGATGGGATTCATGTGGGTCAAAAGGATGCGCAAATCGAGCACGTGTTACAGCGCGTGGGGTCAACAATGTTTGTCGGGCTATCTTGTTCAACATTATCGGAAATTGAACAAGCTAATCAACTAAACGGATTAGCTTATATTGGTAGCGGCCCGATATTTCCAACCACGTCTAAGGCCGATGCGGACCCCGTAGTGGGGTTGACTGGCTTAGCGCAATTGGTCCAAGCAGCCCAGGTGCCAATCGTGGCCATCGGTGGCATTACCGTTGGTCAATTACCAGCAATTGCACAAACCGGGGCGGCCGGGGCCGCTGTGATTTCAATGTTGGTGCGAAGTGCCGATTATCGGCACACCGTGCAAGCCATGCGGCTAGCGGGGGCGCCGGATGACAACTAAACTATTTCGGAGTCAATTCTTGTTGTGGTTAGGGGCCGCCATTTCGATCGCTGAAATTGTCACTGGCACGCTCATGGCACCCTTAGGTTTAACTAAAGGCTTGATGGCTATCTTACTGGGTCATTTGATCGGAGGCGGCCTGTTTTTAGTACCAGCCGGCTACTTAGGGGCCAAGCTCCATCGATCGGCAATGGGCACAGCTCAATTAGCCTTCGGTAAATTAGGCGTTACGGTGGCATCGGGATTGAATGCCCTGCAACTGATTGGTTGGACCGCCGTGATGATTGTCAACGCCCAATTGGCGATGAACGGGGTCAGTCAAAAGCTATTCCAATTTAAAAGTCCCGTTGTGATGGCACTGATCGTCACCGGCTTGATTTTGATTTGGCTGCGCTTGGATACTAAGGTATTGTTTCAATTAAATAATATCATCGTCGGGTTATTAGTTATCGGTGTTGGCGTCATGCTAGTCTTGGTTTTTAAAACGCCAGCGACAGCTAACCCAGTCGCCACTAGCAATGCGTTGTCATTTGGACAAGCCGTGGAATTAAACGTCACGATGGCATTGTCATGGTTACCGTTGATCGGTGATTATACGCAACGGGTGGATCGGCCCGGGCCAATCGCAGTCGTGAGTGCGGGCGGCTATTGCTTAGGGAGTATCGCCATGTTCACGACGGGCTTATTAGTCGTTTTGCGCACGGGTCAAACTGATATTACCACGGTTTTGACGCAATCTGGATTTGGGTTAGTGGCTTTATTGATCATTGTCTTTTCAACCGTCACCACCACTTTTTTAGATGCTTATTCGGCGGCAACTAGTCTGGCTAATATTACCGGGAGTCGCCGGATCAATCGCTTGGCCATGGTCGTTACCGTTGTCGGTTTGGTGATCGCCTTGACGCTATCGATGCGCTACTATGAGAACTTTCTCTACTTGATTGGCTCAATTTTCACCCCGTTGTATGCCATTATTTTTGTTACTTATTTTATTCGCCATGCCAGTTTGCCGATTTGGGCCAACTTTACTTGGTGGCTGATTGGTATTGTGGGTTATTATCAATTACAAGGGCTAAATTTCCCGGGTGGCACAACGTTACTTGTTTTACTCGGACTTGGTGGCTTGGTTTGGCTATCGGGACAAGCGCTACCATTGAAAACAGTGGCTTAAAACGTCGGCAACGGCGTTTTTTATTTTGGTAATTAGCCGGATTATTTCCCGGGAAATTATGGGGTGATTTGGGTGAATATTAAGTGTGTTTTGTTGTATCACAGGGTAAAATAGAGGTAGGAATCAGGTGTTAAAAAGGGGGAGTTATCATGAAAAAGAGCAGGTTAAGTTGTTATTATTTAGGACTCATGGTCGGACTGCTGGTTGGCGTTGGGGGCACGGGATTATCAGGACAAGCGGCGAGTCACAATCAGACAGTGACGTTTGGTCAGTTGACCAATCAAAATCCACATCGGTTAGCGGCGATTCGGGCTGCTGCCCGGCAAACCTTGTTAACGAAGACCCATGCCAAGGCCAGTCGGGTACCTGCCGTGTTTGCAGTGAAATTACCCACACATATGACGAAAAAAGCGACACTAACGGCCAAGGGGCTACGCATGAATTTATTACCGAATGCCTTTAACGTACGCCAAATTGTAATCCCTTACAATCAGTTAAGTGGCAAGATCTTAAATCGTTATTTACCGAAGAAGAATCGACCAGTGATTTTAAAGGCCAAGAAAGTGGTGGCCTTAACGTTTGATGACGGCCCGGACCCAACGTTGACCCCACGATTATTGAAGACCCTTGCGCGCAATCATGTGCACGCGACGTTCTTTGAAGTGGGTCAAAGTGTTAGTCGCTATCCAAAAGTGACCCGTGCCGTTGTTAAGGCGGGCAATGAAGTCGGTAATCATTCTTGGAATCATCCGGATTTTAATCGCATTGGCACGGTGGCTAGTGTGCAACAAGTCATTCGCACTGATCGCGCGATTTATGCGGCGACCGGCAAGTTACCGCAATATGTGCGGCCGCCATATGGCAACATTACCGCGGCAGAAGGGCGTCAGATTCAGCATCCGATTATTCGCTGGTCAGTCGATTCACGTGATTGGGCTTATCTCAATACCCAAAAAGATATTAGCGAAGTTTTACGAACGACCCATCCGGGCAGCATCATTTTGATGCATGATATCCATGCACAATCGGTGGCGGCGGTGCCAACGATTATCAAACGCTTAAAGGCCAAAGGATATCGGTTTGTCACCGTTAGTCAGCTACTGAATAATCAAGCTTTACCAGGCTTACAGTATTTTGCGGCTAATAATTATCGGACTGCCGGTAAATAAATACCGGCTAGCAAAGGACTTCCTGATGAACGACGATCGTTTATCAGGAGGTCCTTTTGCGTCGGCTGCCAGTCTTTTTGATGAATTGCAACTTTTCAGTTGACAATTGTAATCAAGAAACTTAATGTGTAATTAATTAAACAGCCATTTATTTTTAATATGCGATGAAGAGCAGCGTAGAGCTAATGACTTAGAACAGCGACTGTCGATAGTGCAAGGACAGCTAGGTCGGGTTTACAGATGGGCTTGGAGCATCACTAGTTTCGATTAGTGCGAGTGGTGCCCGATACGGCACTTGGCCACGTGTGAACACGTGGCGCTGAGGTGACGGTCGTCACAAATCAGGGTGGTACCACGAATTAAATCGTCCCTGCAAGTCAATTGACTTGCAGGGATTTTTAATGGCAAAAAAAGGCGAAAGAGGTTGATGAGGATGAGTAAACCCATTATTGGTATTGCACCAGGCGTGATTACAGTTAATAGTCAGATCTTTCCTGGGCGACAACGGGATTATGTGAACCGCAGCTATTTACGGTCAATTACAGCTAATGGCGGTATCCCATTGATGTTGCCCGTAACCGCAGATACCGCAACAATTGCGCAATATGTGAGTTTGATCGATGGGCTATTGCTTTGTGGTGGTGAGGATATTGATCCGCTGACTTATGGTGAAGAACCGTTGGCCAAGCTTAGTCAAATCGATCCTGAACGAGATGCGTATGAAATTGCGCTCGTTAAAGCCACGCATGCCAAACATAAACCGATTTTAGGGATTTGTCGGGGCGTGCAACTTTTGAATGCGTGTTATGGCGGGACGCTTTATCAAGATACGAGCTATATGCCAGCTGGTCAGGGGACCTTAAAGCACATGCAGCTACAATTGCCAACTTACGGGATGCACCATGTGACAGTTAAGGCGGAATCAACGTTAGCACAGTTCTTAGGGCAGACCAAGTTAGCCGTTAATTCATTTCATCATCAAACACTCAAGCAGATTGCACCGGGGTTTCAAGTCGTTGCTAGTGCCCCAGATCACGTTGTTGAAGCCATTGAAGCGACGGCTGGTGGACTACAACTAGGGGTACAATGGCATCCAGAAGAAATGCAAGCTGTTAATCCAGTTATGGCGCAATTATTTAGTCATTTTATTCAAGCGACACGTTAAAAGTTAGGGGTAAACACATGCAAACAACTAAAAAGTGGGTCACTGGACTGGGGCTAGTCGCTTTAGGACTAGTACTAGCCAGCTGCAGTAATTCAAGTTCAAATCAGACGAAAACAACGAGCAACAAAACTTTAAAAGTCACCGCGACCCAAGCGATTGCCACGGCTGACCCTAATAAAGCCGACGATATTGCGAGTCAGGCAGCCATTGCACAATTTATGGAAGGCCTTTATACGACTAACCAAAAGGGGAAAATCGTCCCGGCGATTGCGACTAAGATTGTCAAGCCAACGAATGGCGGCAAAACGTACACATTTACATTACGGCATAATGCCAAGTGGTCGAACGGCAAAGCCGTTACGGCCGCTGACTTTGTCTATTCGTTACGTCGGCAAGTTAATCCCAAGACCAAGTCACAAGAAATTGGTCACGTTGCCGAACTTAAAAATGCGTCAGCCATCACGAGTGGCAAAAAAGCCGTCACGACTTTAGGTGCTAAAGCGCTAGGTAAATATAAACTACAACTGACATTGACGCAAAAAGTGCCCTATTTTAACTACCGGTTAGCTACCGAAATTTACCCATTGAATCAAAGCTTCACCGAAAAGTATGGCAATAAATACGGGACGTCAGCCGCTAAAACGTTGTCTAATGGGCCGTATGTCTTAAAAGACTGGGATGGGACTAGTGATACTTGGACGTACACTAAGAACAAGTATTACTATGCAGCCAAATCAGTCCACATCAAAAACGTGAAAGTCCAAACCGTTAAGACGAATACGACGGCGCAAAACTTATTTGAAAGTAATGCCGTTCAAGTCACTCAAATTACCGGGACGCAAGTGGCCAGTGCCCAACAAGGTGCGCTGAAGCAGAACCTAACGATCACGAAGTTGAATCAGTTGTACTTCATGCCATGGAATCAAAAACGGACGGTCACGAAGAATGCAGATCTACGCCGGGCAGTCAGTTATGCGTTGAATCGGCAATCATTAGTGAAGAACGTCTTAAAAGATGGCTCGACTGCCGCGACATCGTTAGTGCCAACGGGGAACACGAAAAATCCAACGACTGGTAAGGACTTTAACACTGATACGGGTAATCTATACACGTATAGTCCAGCTAAAGCCAAAGCCTATTGGAAAAAAGCCCAAGCAAGTTTAGGTAAAAAGAAACTGACGTTGCAATTATTGACGAATGATAACGATGTTAATAAGTCAGTCGCTGAGTTTATTCAAGCTGCCATTGAGAAAAACTTAAAAGGGGTCACGGTGACGGTCAAGTCAGTGCCATTGACCAATGAAATCTCGACATTGAGTAAAGGTGACTTTGATTTTGCGACCTTATCATGGTCGAGTGATTTCCAAGATCCAATCGATTTCTTGAATAAAGCATCAGTGACGAACTCAGTTGATTTTGGGAAGTTTAAAAATGCCCAGTATGAAAAACTCATCGCCCAGATTACCGCTGGCACGCAAACGACCACGGCTCGTTATCAAACGATGCAACAAGCGGCAAAATTAGTCGCTGAAAAACAAGGGGTCACGCCGTTGTATCAAACAGCTGCGGCGCACTTGATCAGCAGTAAAGTCGGTGGTGTGCACTTTACGCTCTTACGTGATGCGCTCTATCGTTATGCTTATTGGAAATAACAGTTATTAAGGAACCCATAGTCGTCTGGATAAATTCCAGGCGGCTTTTTTGGTCAACTCGCCGACAATTATGCAAAATGATATGCAATTTATGCATAAAAATGCTTTTTATCGAAAAATATTGTATTAATAATCATTTACGCTTATACTTGGGTTAATTTTGTGACGGAGGCAACCGGGTATGAAGAAAAATAGGTTGGGAAAGTTTAGTTGGTTATTAGGGTTAATGTTTGTCGTGCTCTTTGGGGCAGTGACATCGGCACAAGCCGCGACCAGTGATCAGTCATTGGCACGGGTTAAAGCCAAAGGGACGTTAGTGATGGGGACTTCCCCAAACTATCCCCCGTATGAGTTTCAAATCAATCAACATGGCAAGTCGAAAATTGTTGGGATGGATATTGAACTCGGTAAGCAAATCGCCAAAGATCTAGGGGTTAAATTGGTCGTTAAGAAACTGTCCTTTGATTCTTTACTTCCGGCCTTAACGACGGGCAAAGTCGATATGATTTTATCGGGGATGAGCCCGACACCAGCCCGCCGGAAGAGTGTGGACTTCACTAATATTTACTATACCGAAGGCGAAGCCATCTTGATCAATCGAACCGATCAAGCCAAGTATAAGACGAAAAAGTCGTTAGCTGGTCAAAAAGTCGCGGCTGAAACTGGGACCCTGCAATACAACTTGATCAAACAACAAATGCCAGCCTCAAAGTTAACTGGGATGAGCAGTGCGGCGAATTTGATCTTAGCATTAAAGACCCACAAAGTGGCAGCAGTGGTCAAAGGGACGGCTTCAGCGACGGCTTATGCCAAAAATGATCCGAGCTTGATTGCCATCAATGGGCATTTTAAGACGAGTACGGCGCAAGCCGGGAATGCCATTGCCTTAAAAAAAGGTTCGACGAGTCTAAAACTGGCGATCAATCGTTCCTTAGCTAAAGTGAAAAAACATGGTTGGATTCAGAAAAAATATTTAAAGACGGCTGGTAAATATTTAAAGGTCAATACCGCTGATACGTCGATGTGGCATTACCGCGATTATTTCGTCAAAGGGGTGCAATACACCTTATTGATTGCAATTGTCGGTATTATTGGTGGGAGTATTTTAGGGATGTTGTTAGCGTTACTACGGTTTAGTGTGATTAAGCCCGTTCGGTGGTTAGCAACTGCGTATGTTGAGTTTGTACGGGGCACCCCGTTGATGGTCCAAATCATGTTTGTTTACTTTGGCATCGGGATGATCGTGGATGTGTCCGCGCTAGTTGCGGGGATGATCGCCATCGTCTTAAATAGCGCTGCTTACTTGAGTGAAATTATTCGTGGTGGGATTCAAGCTGTTGACCCTGGGCAAACCGAAGCCGCTGAAAGCTTGGGGATGTCAAAAAAGGCAACCTTACAATACGTTGTTTTACCCCAAACAGTGAAAATTATCTGGCCATCACTAGGTAATCAGTTTATTAACTTAATTAAAGATACGTCGATGGTCTCGATCATCGGGGTCACGGAATTAATTTATCAATTGGGTATTGTCCAAGCTGACACGTATCGTGGTGTCGCTCCCATCGGTGTGGCGATGGTCATTTACTTTGTGATCTGTTGGTTGTTGACGCGGGTCTTACGGTATTATGAACGCCGCTTAAATCATACGAACACACCGGTCGCCTAGCTTGATAAGGCTTTCATCTCGCGCGCCAAGTAAGTTATAATGAGGGTGAATAGGGGGCGATGGTGATGGAAAACGTTCAAGTTGGGATGGTCGTAAGTACCACTGACCAGCAAGAATACCGAATCTTAGCACTAGTTGATCATGACCAACAAGTGTTGGCGCAAGTTGTTGCGACCGCTGATGCGACGGTCAAGTTATTGCCGATTACAGCGCTGCAAACTATTGTGAGTGCAGACGGGGTCGTGGGCGCACAACCAGCCGATGTCCGTTTAGCGACGGTAATGTTAGCCGGGACGCACTATATTCCCCAACGGGATGCTGTTTTAGCGCGCTTGACTGTGGGCACCTGGTTGTTATGTCAACGCGAACCCAATAATGCTCATGATGCTAAGGCCGTCTCGATTTGGACGCCAGCACATGCGAAACTAGGTTATTTGGCACGAACGGATAACCAAGCGTATGCGGCGTTGTTAGACCAAGGTCATTTATTATACGGGGTCGTGCGTAAAATTGATGCTGCCGGTCAGCGCGTGACGATCACGTTATTTGAAAATCAAGCGACCCAAGCCGGGTTACCTGCCCTACAAGTGCGTCAGCGGTTAGCGGCAACCCCGATGCAGACGCTGGCGGCAGTGCCGACTACGTCATTAATGACCCCCTTGGGCGATTTGGTCGTGAAAAGTAATGGCCGGCCAATCGCTTATCAAGTGACGGCATTGAATCCTTGGTTGGCAGATGATGATCGTCGGTACGTCACCAAACGGTATTTGATCACCCCTAATTGGGACGCGGTCACTGATGATCAGTTGGTGACTTGTGTGCCAACGGGGCCAGCACAAGTCGTTGATCAGTGGACCAATCCGCAAGAACAAGCGGTGATCTTATCAAATATCGACAGCTTTTATGTCGTCGGGATTAGTGCCAAGACGATGACGGGCGTTAATGATAACTTGATGGCGGATACCACCCAGACGGCGGCGATGTATCGCGTTGGCAAAGTTGCCGCTCATCGACCGCTAAGTTTTGTCGTGAGTTGGATCTCGTACGGCGATCCACAAGCTCAAGTCGCTTTACAATTGGCGTTGGCCTATCCAGAACAAGCGGCACAATTACCATACGTGGCCCGCACGGCGACGCATACAGAAGCGACGTTTAATCAGGCTGAATTGGCAGCGCTCTTAGTCTCTGGCTTACCGAATCAACAACTGGGTTTGACGCTAGAACCAAGTATTGCGCCGTTTACGGTTGAGAAGTTGCGGCGGACACTGGGCGATGAGGTCTATCATGCCTTGGCCGGTTATCAACGGTGTGTCCATTTAGCGACCGGTCAAGCCGAAGTGTCGGCGGCACTGTTACAAACGTTGATTCACGCCACGATCTATCATGAAATCGTGACCTTACACTATGCCTTACCGAAGTTGGGGATGGTCAATCATCCGATCTATCCCTTTCAGCTATTCAGTGATTTCTTACAAGAAAAAGATCCACAGTCAACGGGGATGCTAGCTTTTTATAACTTTGAGACGATGGACGTGCAAGAAACGCCACTGAAATCGATCGCTAGTGTAGCGGTGATCGATCAGCCAGAACATCCGCAACGGGTACGGGCAGCGGATGAGTTAGATTGGTTACAAATTTTTATGCAAAAATGGCAAGATTAAAAAAGGAGTGACAACATGAAGTGGCGAGTAGGTTGGGTAGCCTTGATTGCCAGTTTAATGGTGGGCGGTCTCGGGGCCCAAGCCGCCAGTCGGCCCAAGGCGGACTGGTTACATACCAAGGGGAATCGCATTGTGGATGCCCGGGGGAAAACCGTCCAGATTACGGGGTTAAATTGGTTTGGTTATAACACGGGGACCAATACCTTTGATGGCTTATGGACGGCTAACCTAGATAAGACGGTCAAAGCCGTTGCTAATCATGGGTTTAATACGATTCGGGTGCCATTTTCAGTCCAGCTGGTTAAGGCGTGGTCGCAAAAAAAGTATCCGACCGCAAATATTAACCTCAGTACGAATGCGGCTTTGAAAGGGAAAACTAGTTTGCAGATTTGGCAGCGTTTTTTAGCAGATTGTCAAAAAGATGGCTTAAAAGTCATCATTGATATCCATAGTGCTAAGAGTGATCCACAAGGGCAAAATGCACCGTTGTGGAAAGCGGGCCAATATACGACGAAAGACTACTATGCGGCGCTAACGTGGTTAGCCAAGCGCTATAAGACCAACGATACGATCATTGGCTATGATTTAAAAAATGAACCGCATGGCTTAGTGACGGATACAGCTTATGCCAAATGGGATGGATCCAAAGCCAGCAATAATTGGCGGTATGTGGCCACCCAGGCTGGTAAAAAGGTGTTAAAAGCCAACCCACATGCGTTGGTCTTTGTCGAAGGGGTGCAAAGCACGCCGAAGCAATGGTCGACTGGCTATAAAAAGACGGCCCAGTATCATTACACGTTATGGGGTGCGAATTTACGCGGGGCCACGAAATATCCGGTGAAGGTCAAGCAGTCGCAACTAGTCTATTCAGTGCACGATTACGGGCCGAGTGTGGCGCCAAGCAGCTCGTGGTTGCAAGGCAGCTTGACATACAAGTCATTAATGAAAAATTATTGGCGTCCTAACTGGTACTATTTGCATGCTAATAAAAAAGCACCGCTTTATATCGGCGAATGGGGTGGCTATTTAACGGGTCGTAACTTGACGTGGATGAAAGCGGAACGCAAGCTCATTATGACGCACAAACTCAACTTTACGTATTGGTGTTTGAATAATAACTCCGGCGATACTGGTGGCTTATTAAACAGCAACTGGACGAGTTGGAACAGTAAACTTTATCGGTTCGTCAAACCGGCGTTATGGCAGTCGAAAAAAGGCCAGTTTTATGGGCTAGATGGTCAAGTTAAACTTGGGACTAAGGGGCTACGCAAACCATAAAAAAAGCGTAGCCAACAAGCACTACGCGAGTTAACCGCAATCAGGTTGGTTGCGGTTATTTTTGTAAGAATTTTTGGGCAGCTGTTAACATATCGGCCGTTTGTTGATTCATTAATGGCGGCAAGTTGTCAAAATCAAAGTAATCGAGTTTGACGGTTTCATCGGTGGCTTTGGTGAGCACGTGGCCGCCAATGGCTTGGACCAAAAAGAGCTGTGAAATCGTCTGCGTCACGTCGCCATTAGGATACGTCGTCTCACCACGATCGAACATGCCGATGGGAGCGATGATCTTAACTTGAACGCCACTATCTTCTAGATACTCGCGCACACAAGCTTCGGCATAGGTTTCACCGTATTCGAGATAACCGCCTGGCAAGCTCCAATTGTGCGTATCAGTCCGTAAGTTCAATAAAACTTGTTGCTGGTCATTGACTAAAATCCCGGCCGCTGTGTTTAGAATCAGTGGTTTGTGGCCGACTAATGCCCGGATTTCTTGGATATAATTTGCCATACAAGCACCGCCTTCTGATTAAGATACCCCTATTATAGCGAATATCTTGATTGTAGCGGTAAATTAAATTTTACTAAGAAACGTAAAGCTAAGTGCGACAAGGGTTAAACTGACTTTGACTAGTTAAACCCCAGTTGCGTATCAGCATTTTTTTAGTTACCATGGAAGCTATATGCTGTTTAAAACAGTAGGTTCTTTATTAACGAAAAGAGAGAAGTATATGCAAAGAAAACTAAGTACGGGCCAGATGCAGATGATTGCACTGGGCGGCACGATCGGGGTCGGTCTCTTTATGGGATCGAGTTCGACGATCAAATGGACCGGGCCGTCGGTGTTGATTGCCTATCTGATATCGGGCGCTTTCTTGTATCTAATTATGCGGGCATTAGGCGAAATGTTGTACGTTGATCCTAATACGGGTTCGTTTGCGAAGTTTGCTTCCGAATATATCCACCCGGTCTTTGGGTACTTAACGGCTTGGAGCAATGTGTTCCAATTTGTCGTGGTCGGCATGAGTGAAATGATCGCGTTAGGCGGTTATTGTCGGTATTGGTGGCCGAATTTACCCGATTGGGTCCCCGGGTTAATTGCGATTGCCTTTTTATGTGCCGCTAACTTGATTTCAGTCAAGATGTTCGGGACGCTGGAAACTTGGTTCTCCCTTATCAAAGTGGTGACGATCATCTTAATGATCATTGCTGGCTTGGGCCTGATTTTATTTGGGTTTGGGAATGGTGGTCATGCGATTGGGATTAGCAACTTGTGGCGCCACGGCTTCTTTACTGGCGGGGTCAAAGGGTTTGTCTTTGCCTTATCCATCGTGCTAGCCTCCTATCAAGGAATCGAATTGATCGGGGTGACGGCCGGTGAAGCTGAAAACCCACAAAGCACGTTGGTCAAGGCCATCCGCTCAACGGTAGCTCGGATTCTGATCTTTTATGTCGGTGCCATTTTTGTGATCGTCAGCATTTATCCTTGGGACAAGTTGAGTCAAATCGGCTCACCATTCGTTCAAACGTTCGCAAAGATTGGGATCACTGCGGCGGCTTCCATTATTAACTTTGTCGTCATTACAGCGTCCTTGTCAGGGACTAATTCGGGGATCTATAGTGCGAGTCGGATGACTTACACGTTGGCTGAAAATCATCAATTGCCCAAGAAGATGACGCTACTCAATCGCCATGGGGTACCGTTTTACGCGGTAATCTCCATCTCAGTTGGGATTTTAATTGGGATCATCTTGAATGTGGTCTTACCGATCTTCTTTAAAGATGCCAGTGAGATCTTCGTGATGGTCTATAGTTCGAGTGTGTTGCCAGGGATGGTGCCATGGTTTGTGATTTTAGTGAGTCAAATCGAATTCCGCCGTCAAAATGCGGATAAGATGTTGAATCATCCATTTAAAATGCCATTATCGCCATTTTCAAATTATTTAACGTTAGCTTTCTTAGCGTTAACGTTAGTCTTCATGTTCATTAATCCAGAAACCCGCTACTCGATTTTAGTCGGGGTGGTTTTCTTAGCAATTATGACCTTGATCTATTTCCGTAAATATCATCATCGCACGGTCAGCGATGATTAAATAAAAGTCGTATCCTAGTGATACGGCTTTTTGATTTGAGCATAAATGCGTTAAAATAAAACAAACATTAACGGAGGAATTCGCATGGTAAAACAAGGACATTATGCCAAATCGAGTCGTAAGAAAGTCGTGCGGCGATTCAAGCAGCATCACGCGGTCCACGAAGATCGTGCCATTGATGATGCTAAGCTTAAAGACTTCTTATTAGTTCGATACCATCTGACCCAGGCGAAAAGCCAGCGGGTCGTGGTTCAAAAAACGATGCAGCAATTTTTCGGTAATTGGTTACAACTGGCAACGACTGATAATGCTAAAACATGGGATGTAACGGCTTTGACCAAGCAAACTTTGCAATTATCGAACTGTCAATTGCCATGGCAATATTATGCCGTGGTCAATCAACAGTTTGCGACTTGGCAAGCTTTTCTAACTAAAGAAGCCCCAGCCGTTCCGTTGGCTGAACGGGTGACACTCACGACGCTTTTAACGCCAGCATCTTGGCAGAATATGTTGAGTCAACAATTAGCTGTAAACGGGTTATTAGGGACTTTGGGTGGCGATGTGACGTTGTTACAGCAAATTAAAACGGCCCAAATCACGCAATTACAGGCCAGTTTAAGTCAAGAACAACGGCTTGATTGGACTAAAGTTGCCGCCTTGTGTGACCCCATTAAGCTTGAAACGGCTGATTTTGATCAGGGCATGCAAGGGTTATTACGCCGATTACTAAAATTGACACCACTAGATTTTAACGAAGTGGACTGATTAGTCAACATAAAAAGGGCTAGCTAAAATTTAGCTGGTCCTTTTTTGATGCTGAGATAAAACCTTAATTTTGATAGGCATAGACAGCGGCCATGGCGTTACTAATCGTTGGTGTGATTGGTAGATAGGTGAATGGTAAGCCAGTCGCTGTGAGAGCTTGTTGCAATTGCTCACGGTAATAAGTGTTCTTTTCCAAGACTGAACCGGCAACTGCCACCTTAACTGGATCATCGTCAGCCCATTTGCCTTTGTGCCGCGCTTGAACGATTTTAGTTGCTAAGCCAGTGGTCGCTACTTGGACGATCTTGGTTGCGGTTGGGTCACCAGCGGCAGCTTGGGCTAAGACGAAGGGGGCTAACTTAGCCACGTGACCTTTATCCCATTGGTAGAAGTGGTCGATCAGTTCAAAGACGGACTTTAACCCTAAATGGGCCAATAATGCTTGCCCAAAGGCCGTCGGTTGACGATCATCGGCTTCTTCCGTTACTTGTTGCACCGCCATCCGACTCAAGTGATAGCCACTACCTTCATCACCTAATAAATGGCCCCAGCCACCCGCACTGAATTGTTGCTGCCCGTCGGTACCAATCACGATTGACCCAGTACCCGCAATCGTAACTAACCCAGCTTGACCATGTAACTTGGCGATTAAAGCGAGCTGGGCATCGTTCATCAGTTGAATGTTTTCAACGGGTAAATTCAGTTGTTGGCGAAAACGGTCAACGAATTGATAGGCGCGCAAACCGGCAATGCCGATCGTGATGGCTTGGCAAGTGCCATCGATACTTGCTAATAGTTTTTGAAGTGCATTGCGAATATTGTTTAAGGCGCGTAAGTCATCAACCATTAAATTGGCCGGACCGGTGACGGTTGTTTTGAGTGGCTCGCCGGTGAGCCGATAAGCAATCGCCGTCGTATTTGTTCCGCCACAATCAACCCCAATGACATAATCCATCTGTGACATCCCCTTTGTGTTATAAGGCATCGCGCACGACACCTGACGCCTTGACCAGCCGGGTTTGTGCCGTCGCTGCATCGACATCAGCTAAGGCCATTACAATGGCCGTCTTGACGTCTTGATGGGCCGCTTCAAATAATTGCGCAGCCGTATCAGCATCAACACCGGTGGCGAGTTCGACAATGTGTTTAGCCCGAATGACCAGCTTTTCGTTGGTTGGTTTGACGTCGACCATTAAATTATGATAAACCTTACCGATTTTAACCATCGAAATCGTTGATAACATGTTTAAGACCATCTTTTCAGCGGTCCCGGCTTTGAGTCTAGTTGACCCGGATAAGACTTCAGGACCGGGGGTGACTTCAATGGCGACTTTTGCAATGTCACTAATCGCGGCATGTTGGTTGCAAGCTAAGCTAATCGTTGCCGCGCCGACTTGGTTGGCATATTTTAAGGCCCCAATGACATATGGGGTACGGCCACTAGCTGCGAGTCCCACGACCGCATCATTTTTGGTTAAATGTAAAGCGGTCAAGTCCTGTTCACCAAGGGTCAAGGAATCTTCCGCACCTTCTACGGCAACGGTCATCGCTTGATCACCACCCGCGATAATCCCACGGACCATGGCTGGGTCGGTCCCAAACGTGGGCACACATTCAGCAGCGTCTAAAACGCCTAGTCGGCCGCTGGTGCCGGCCCCCATGTAGATTAACCGACCGCCAGCTTTGAGTGCTGGGACGATGAGATCAATGGCATTGGTAATCGCTGGAATTTGAGATTGAATGCTTTGACTGACTTTGGCATCTTCTTGATTCATTAAAGTGACAATCGCGGCCGTCGACATTTCATCTAAATGGGCACTGGCGGGGTTGCGGCTTTCAGTCGTTAATTGATTGATATCTGATTTCAAATTGCTTCCTCCTTAGACTGAACCTAAAAGAGGAGCTACGGCAATGAATTGCCGCAGCTCCCCCAGCTGACTGTCACTTGGTTGGGTGCGCATCCTCAAACCGGAATTTCATCCAAGGACGAATATACGGGATTAGGAATTGTTCATCAGCAACTAAATGGCCGACAACATTTTTATGTTGATCGATATTAGGCATCGTTTGTTTGACGATATTGACTTCACCTTTATATTGACCAAAGGAATCGTTACCGATAACCACGTCGCCGGGTTGCAAGGTCGCGACGGCATGATTGACCGGAATACTTTGATCTTTATATTGAAGTTTCACAAAAGTTGACCGCACACTGTAACTGTTGACATCACCACGGTTGAAGTGTTGATGGTCAAGTAAGATCTCACGTTCCAATGGGGTCGCAGCAGCATCAAAGTCGACCGCTAAGCTTAATTGCGCTTGGTTGAGTTGACTAAGTTGTTGCAACTCAGCATCACTGGCGAATTGATTACTGATCAAAACGTCATCGATCAAACCAGTCGCAAATAAGTGCTTGGCTTGAACGGCAATCGGCAAGTCGCGGTGGATTTCCAAAGTTGGTAAGCCATCGTTAAACGGATGTGGTCCCGTTGTGGCCACTTGTGACGTGACAAAAGCCGCCGTTTTTAACCCCATTTGGCGATACTTTTCAGTACATTTTGTGAAGAAGTCTAAATCCAAACCGGTAAAGCGTTGTGGGTAGAAATTATGACACCCGCTTAAACGTTGCTTATTCGGTAGGTACGACATGATATTACCGATATTACCAGTGTCGACGGAGAGGTTCAACTCGATATCTAAACCAGAATCCTCATAACTCATCATGGATTCGGTCAAGCCGTCGAAATTGGCATCTAGTCGAATGGCACTGGCGCCTAAGTCTTTAAATAGCGCTAAATGATGGTAATCAACACCTAAAGTGTCAAACAAACGAGGATTGGCATCAATCGTCACATACATCCCCAGGTCGTTAGCGACCGTGAAGACTTTTTTGAATTGCGCTAAAATCTCGTCCTTGTTTTCAGGCGTAACATCTAACAAACTGGCAAAGACCCGTTTGAAACCATAGTTAGCGGCTTTTTTGAGATAAGCAATACTCTCGGCCGTTGGTGCTTTGGTTGGATAAACTGAAATTCCTAACATATTCTTCTAACCCTCTAATCGCTTATTCAGCTGGTGCAGCTTCAGCAGCGGCTGCTTTTGCAGCATCTTCGGCAGCAGCTTTTTGTTCGTTCTTTAATTGATTACGGTCCCAAATCTTGAAGAATGGGTAGTAAATAAAGACGGCAACGACAATGTTAATGGTACATAAGACGGCCGCACGCCAGTCCCAAGCCGTGGTCATTAAGGCCCCAATTGGTCCAGGTAAGGTCCAAGGGACTAAGGCAACGGTCCGACTGACCATATGGGTGACCATCGCAAACCAAGTAATGATCCCCATGACTAATGGTGCGACAACGAATGGAATCGCAAAGTATGGGTTCATCACAATTGGCACACCGAAGATAACGGGTTCATTGATGTTAAAGATCCCAGGAATAATGGTCACTTTCCCGATGGTCTTCCCATAACTTGATTTCGAGAAGAATGCTAACAAGATACATAGTGACAAGGTTGCCCCAGCACCACCGACATAAACGAACCATTGGAAGAATTGTTCAGTCATGAAGTGAGGTGCGTTAGCAGCAGTCACGCCACTCTTAGAAAGGGCAGCAATATTAGCGTTCAGGTTTGGATACCAGAGAGGCCAGAAGATTGGGGTTGCTAAAGCGGCCCCATGAATCCCAAATAGCCAAGCAATATCCGTTAATAAGATTGGCACGATAACTGACGCTAAATTATCTTTCCCAAAGTAAGCTAATGGGCTAAAGATCCATTGTAAGAAGGCGTTAACGTCAAAGCCAAAGCCAACGTGAATGACCCAAGCAACCACGATTAAGAAAGTTGCAGGGATTAATGCTGAAAATGATGCCGCAACAGCTGGTGGTACCCCATCAGGCATCTTAATGACCATGTTGTGGGTCCGACAGAAGCGGGTGACTTCAGCAGTCGCAATCCCAGCTAACATCGCTGTAAAGAGCCCAGCGGCCCCAAAGTTAGTTAGTGGGACCACAGTAGCCGCCGCTTTTAAACCTAACGCTTTCATGGCCGCCGGGGTGGTGGCAGCGATTGGTTTAACGGCTAAAAGCAAGAACACCATGACCGAGACGACCCCAGTTGAGATTCGGTCAAAATTGTAACCTTCTGCTAAACGTCCGGCGATCGCGAAAGCCGCGTAAATCGCCATGAACCCCATTGAAAAATTAATCGGAATAGCTAAACCAGCAGCATAAGGCTTAATAAAATTAGTCCAAGCAGTAATTGGTAATTGCGTTACGATTGTAAAGAATGATCCCACGATCGCAACGGGAATAATGACGGCCATCCCATCACGAATTGCCCGCAAGTAACGGTTAGCGGCAATTTTACCCATGACTTCGACAGTTCTGTCTTTCCATGAACTTGATTGATCCATTAAAACTCATCTCCTTAAAAAATTTAAAGTGACGCTAAATCCCCCATTAGCAACCCTCCTGACTCATTAAGTTAATGCATTAACTTGAATTCACCACCGAGTATAGCATATGATATTAATAAAGTTAACGCTTACAAGTGCTGAAAAACCACGACGTAACATAATTCAGGGTTAAGTATATACATTTAATGTGTTAACTGAAAGTAAGCAGCTATTCAAAGGGGGTGGCGCAGATGAGTCGCAAGGAGCCCATCTACAAAACGATTTTAAATGCACTGATTATGGAATTAAACTCGAATCATTTTAAAAAGAATGATCCGTTTTATAGTGAAAAGGAACTGCGCCAAAAGTATCAAGTCAGTTCCACGACGGTGGTACGGGTGTTGAACACGTTGGCCGATCAAGGGTATATCCACCGCATTCAAGGTAAGGGGAGTTTCGTATCCAAGTTCAATCGTGGCACGGCGGTCAAGATCACTGATACCCATGCTTATGATCTCGACGATGAAGCGGTCGCGATTTTGGTCGTGAATGACCAGACGCCAATCGTGGCCGCCAGTAAGTTTGCGCCAACTGCAGCCACCTGGTATTTCGAGCGGTTGCGTGAGATTCAAGCGGTGCCGTTTGAATTTTCACGATCATGGTACTTAAAGTCGTTAGTGCCTGCGGCGAGTGTCAAACACCCGCGGGAACTACATTCGATTTATGCCCTGATTCGCAAGCAGGCTAAATTAGACTTAGCCCGCCAACCGTTTGAGCAAGAATATACGGTGACGACGGTGCCGGATCAACGGGTCGCTGATTACTTACATGTCGGTCGTGATGCCATGGTGGTCCAAATTGAACGCTGGGTCTTTCAGGCGGGGCAACCGTTAGAATATACGTTGAGTTACTTGTTACCAAATTACTTTGGGTTACACTTAACGAGTGAATCCCAACCAGTAATTGCTAGTGATATTCGTTAAGCAGTGGGGGGCTGAAGATGTCAATTCATCAAAATAATTTTTATTCAAATGTGTTACAACGCCAGGTCAACGTGGCGGTCGTCTTACCAGAGCCAATGAACGCGGCGGGGCAAGTCGCGGCGCCTTATGTCAGTGGGTCACACTTGTTGCCGACGGTGTGGCTATTACATGGGTTAGGTGGCGATGCGACGACTTGGTTGCGGCGGACTGCGATTGAATTATTGGCGACGCAGTATCGGGTAGCGGTCGTCATGCCACAAACGGAACGGGGCTTTTATACCGATATGGTGGCTGGACCTAACTATTGGACCTTTTTGACCACGGAATTAATGACGCGCATGCGGTTCACTTTTCCGTTGGTAACGGATCGTGCGCAGAACTTTGTCATGGGAAATTCGATGGGCGGTTACGGCGCGTTGCGTTGGGCACTGACGATGCCGACGACTTTTGCGGCCGTCGCGGCATTATCACCCGTGACTGACTTAGCGCGATTTCGTACTGAACAGGACTCAATTATGCCCGATTTTGATTTGGCATTTGACCCCCAGCATTTAACGGATGGGCCAACGAGTTTAGCTTACTTATTGCAACACTATCAAGCCCCCCAGCCGGACTTACGGGTCTTAATGACCACGGGCGATGCCGATATTTTACGGGGAATGGATGAAAGCTTTCGACCGCAACTCGCGGCTAAATTCGGTTCGGACTTCACGTGGCAGATGCAACCAGGCCACCATGAATGGTCACTATGGAATCAACAATTACCAGCCGCATTGCACTGGTTAATCAAAGGAGAATGGAAAGTTGTCTAACTTTAAATTGAAATTACGCCATTATAATTTATGGAAACAAACTGGGTTAGCTTTAATCCCATTATTCTTAGCAGTGATTGCGTATCCAGTCTTACCTGCTAAAATCTTCGTACCGACTTCGGTATCAGGGCTGTCACAGTGGGGTATTCGCAGTAATATTTTTGTCTATCCCTTGTTTTGTTTAGCCTTATGGCTGATGGCATGGGCATTTATCTTCTTCAATCGGCTCTATGAAAAGAATTTAACGGTCAATCATCAAGCTTATAAGCCCCTGGAAAACTACTACATTTGGGGCAGTTGGGTGTTAGATGCGTTAGCTGCTTTTATGGTGCTATTACAAATCTTTGTCTCAATTTTGCATTAAGAGCCACAAAAGACGCCGTTGTCAAAACTGACAACGGCGTCTTTTGATGTTTCACGTGAAACATTTAACGGTCGTACCACGTGCGTATGGCTTGTAGTTGGGCAGCTGGCAAATAGTTGAATGCTTTTTTCTTGCCGTGTTGGCCCGCCCGGAATTGTAACGTTAAGTGGCCATAGTGGCGCTTTTGTAGCCACAGCGAAGTGCGTAACTGTAGTGTTTGAACGTGATGTCTTTGGAACAGATAATCACTACGAGTGAACCAATCAGAGTTGCTGACAAGCAAGTAACGGGGTGTTAGCACTTGCGCCGTGGTTGCGTGACTGTGAAAGCTAGCCATGGGAAGTGTGATGAAGAGTATCGCTAAACTCAAACTTCCCCATGGGCGCCAAAAGAGCGTTAGCGGCAAGATCACAAGGGCACTACCCAGGAGATAGTTACGCCAGTTCAACCAAAAATTACGACGATCATGATTGCGGGTAAACTGTAGTGATGGTAATTGTGGGAAGAATGTGGCCAGAAAATCGTTGACGGCCGCTTGCTTAATAACGGGCATAATAATGACGTTAGCGGCATCATCATCCTGGTGATCATTACTGATTACGATGAGTTGCACGGTCACTAGGTGTAACCAGTGGCGAACGAGTGGTTGCTTTAAGCGAATGGCTTGAATGCGGTCGATGGCGATTTCAGTTTGGCGTTCTTTAAACCAACCCCGGCGAATAATCAGATGGTCACCTTGGCGGGTCAAGTTAAAGCCGTAATAGGTCAGAATCAACGTGATGATCGACCCAAGATAAAAGACGGCTAGTATGGCGATCGCACTACCTAAGATAACGAAAACGTTTAGTTGTTTAGCGCTACTAAAGGCCCAATTGATCAGTTGTTGCTTGGTGCGTTCACTGAGTTTGCCAAAGCCAGCTAACAAGACCACTAAGACTGATAAAAAGGCCGGTGACGTCATGGCAAATTCACGTAAATCGCGGCGATTGATCGTGTAATTCGGCGGCGTCGGGGTGGTGTCAGTCGGCTGACTCATAGCCTGTTGTTGTGCCGCGACTAATTGGTCATAAATCGACGCTTTAACGGCTGATAAGACGGCTTCCGGTCGGTCAGTATCACTATGTCCGGCTGTTTCAACGCTAATCGTCACCAAGTGAAATGGCTTTAAAAAGGCCCATTGGGTTTGGTTGACCGATTGAATACGTTGGTACGGAATATGATTAATTTGATGATTGAAAATTCCGGAATAAATAACCAAACTAGCCGGTTCCAGTGCAAACTTAAAGTACCAATACCGTAAGCTTGCGGGCACCAAAAAAATAACAATGACGGCAATGATTAACACCGGGATTAAAGCGGTTAGATGATGCTTCATAAAGACTGGAATTAATGAAATTAATAATACGATAAGCGGAATCACCCACTCGCGAATCAAATGATAAAATTCACTGATTAACGCAAATGGATTTAACCGTTGCGGCGTTGCGTTAGGCGTCATCGCGTGCCTCCTGTGCTAACGTCATCACGAGCGTTTTGAATTGTTCTGATTCTGCGGTCGGAATCCCGGCAATCTTATGACTAGAAGCCGCAGTCACTAACGTAATGGCTTGTAAGTTTTTGGTCCGTAACAGCGGCCCTTGTTCGAGCTTGATATTTTGAATCTGGGCGATTGGGATCACGGTTTGTTTGCGGAAAAAGTAGCCGTCATGTAGTTCGAATTGGCGTGGGTTAACGAGGTACGTGTTGAATTGCCAGCGATAGTTCACAAAGGCCAAGTCAATAATGGTAATGATCAGCGTCAGTACAAGTAAAATAACCGCAATCACGTGCCAAAAAGTTGGCGCAAACCAGGCGCCTAGTAGCCAGCTCCCACCAGCTAGAATAACGCCACCTAAGGCGACTAATAAGCTGGTCCAAATCCAGACGATTCTAATGGTTTTAGGTAAATGTTTGGCAGCAGTTTTAGGCATGTTGCCACCTCCTGAACGTATAATAATTCTTATTATAGGGGAGTTTTGGTGGTCGTACAATGGCTGGATTTAGATGGGTGAAAAAGTAATATATTTTGAACCAATGATTTGATAAGTGACGATGCTTTTAAAACTAGGACTAACAATTCTAGTTGTCCCACCACTCCCCAAGCGCTATACTAGCCCCAATCAAAGCGCAGGGGGCATACATATTATGACAACAACTGGTACCAAAATCGTGACGCTAAAAAACGGGTATCATCTTTGGACCCGAACTGATGGGGCCGGTCCAATCCCGCTACTTTGCTTACATGGCGGCCCGGGTGGCACGCATGAGGTGTTTGAAAACTTTAGTCAGCGACTCGAACATTACCACGTACAAGTGAGTTTTTATGACCAATTAGGGTCTTACTTTTCGGAATCACCAGATTGGTCGCAGCCAGCTAATCGAGATCAATATTTTAACGTGGCCTACTATGTTGATGAAGTCGAAGCTGTCCGGCAAGCACTCGGGCTGGACCAATTTTACTTGCTTGGGCAGTCGTGGGGTGGCGTGTTAGCGCAAGAATATGCCTTAAAGTATGGTCAACATTTAAAAGGGCTGATCTTATCCAGCATGATTGATAACATCGCTGAATACACCGCTAATATCAACGCCCTACGCGAGCAACAATTCTCTAAACGCGCAGTGATTTACATGCAAGACGTTGAACGGCGGCACGCATTTGGTGAACCGCGGTATCAAAAGTTGATCGCAGAACTGGGGAACCATCACTTACATCGCGCAACGGCCCCGCAGCCGCATCACTTGGTATCGACTTTAGCGACCGATATTTATAATTATTTTCAAGGTGATAATGAGTTCGTGATGGTCGGCGCATTAAAGGACTGGGATTTACGGGATAAGATCCAATATATCAATGTGCCCACCTATTTAACGGTCGGTGAAAATGATACGATGCCATTAGCGGCGGTGAAACGAATGGCGGCGACGATTCCCAATGCGCAGTATCATGTCACGCCTGGCGCTGGCCATGGTCAGATGATAGATAATCCGCTAGATTACTTTAAACATCTCGGTGAATTTTTGACCCAGCGACACTAAAAAACGCGGTGCTAACCACTGAAGGCTAGCATCGCGTTCGTTTTTTTAACTAGATTATTCGGTAACTTCGCGACCCGCTAAGAAGCGGAAACGAATGAATTTACCAATTTCGGTGACGAATAAGACGACGACCCCGGCAATGATTGGAATCCCCCAACCATACCAGAAGTTAACGTTAGTCGTATGGAAGACTGATTGCATGAATGGGAGATAAATAATCCCCAATTGCAAGATGATCAGTAACCCAATGATATAAAACGCCATCTTGTTTTGGAAGAAGTACTTTGAAATCACCGGATGGTCATTTCGTAAATTAAACAAGTAGAAAATCTTCCCAAAGATAATGATATTCAAGGACATCGTACTACCGACAACGTTTGGCAACCCAATCGCCGTCAAGTAATCGTAGGCAAAGATCCCAAGTCCTGAAATCAGGAGTGAGACGTAGACGATTTCAAACGAATCGAGTTTGGACAACAGCCCGGCTTTAACGTTTCGCGGCCCGCGTGACATGATGCCAGCTTCGGGCGGCTCAAAGATAAAGGCGAACTGGATCGTTAAGGCTGAAACCATGTTGATCCAGAGCAACTGCGTTGGGTAAAGTGGTAAGTCGTGGCCCATTAAAATACTAATGATAACAACTAACCCTTCCGCAAAACTCGTTGGTAACAAGAACCGAATCGTCTTACGAATATTGTCAAAGACGTGGCGGCCTTCACGAACGGCTGCGACTAAGTCAGTAAAGTCATCGTCGGCTAACACCATATTAGCGGATTCTTTGGCTACTTCGGTCCCTTTAATCCCCATGGCAACCCCAATATCGGCTTGCTTTAAGGCAGGGGCATCATTGACCCCATCCCCAGTCATTGACACAACGTGGTCATTGGCTTGTTGGGCGCGGACAATTCGCAATTTGTTAGCGGGTGTTGCGCGCGCAAAGACGTTATAGTCGTCGATTTGCGCCTTTAATTGGTCGTCATCTAACGCATCGATCTCAGGTCCGGTAATCGCTTTGACCGTTGGGGCGAGCTGGAGCTTATTGGCGATTGCCATCGCTGTATCAGGATGGTCCCCAGTAATCATTTTGACTTGGACCCCAGCTTGACGCAATTCTTGAATGGCGGCCGCGGCTTCTTCTCGTGGTGGGTCAATGATACCGACCATCCCAGCTAACGTTAAACCACCAATGGTTTTGGCATCAATAGTTGTGACGTCATCAGCCACAACTTGATAGGCGAGGGCGACGACCCGTAACCCATCAGCCGTTAACGTATCCATCTTGGCATCCCATTGCTTTTCGTCGGCTGCTTGATCCGTTAACCGCAGAATCGTTGCGGGCGACCCTTTGACCATCAATAACCGTTGGCCATCTAAGTCGGCTAAACGAGCTGAAAAACGAAAGGCCGAGTCGAATGGTAAGGAGTCGATTTCATTGACTTCGGGATCATGACCAGTCATTTTCCGATATAAGGTCGTTAAGGCCCCATCGGTCGGTTCCCCAGTCAACTCCCACTTGCCGTTTTCAAGATGCAATTCGGCATCCGTTGTTTGACCGGCGATTTTGATCAACCAAGCCAAGTGGTCATCGTGTTGCCAATCAAAAGCTTGCCCATTCAACTTTAATTGGCCATCAAAGTTGATACCGCCATTATCATCATAACCGACCCCGGTCACGTCAAAGGCGTGATCGTGAGTCATGATTTTGGTGACTGTCATTTCGTTTTTGGTTAAGGTCCCGGTCTTATCGGTGTTAACGATATCAACGGCCCCTAACGTTTCAACGGCTGGTAGCGACTTGACAATGACGTTTTTCTTAGTCATTTGCCGGGTCCCCATAGCTAAGACGACTGAAGTACTGGCTGGCAAACCTTCGGGCATTGAACCGACTACCATCGTAATGACGGCAATCAATAAGGTTGGCAAGCTGTAGGTGTTCATGAACATCCCTAAGATAAACAGTAAGACAGCTGCGACGACGATCGCAATCGATAAGCCAAACCCTAATGAGTTTAAGTTACGCATTAGTGGGGTTGGCTTTTCTTTGACTTCACCAACGGATTGTTGGATATGGCCGATTTCGGTATCTTCAGCCGTAGCCGTTACGATCCCATAACCAGAACCACTAGTCACCGCTGTTGAGGCGTAAACCATGTTTTGCCGGTCAGCCAATGGCAAGTCTTGGGCATCGATTGGCACCTCGATTTTTTCAACCGCGTTCGTTTCACCAGTCAGTGTGGATTCTTGGACACTCAAGTTATCGGCATCAATTAAGCGCATGTCGGCTGGGACTGCATCACCAGCCTCTAAGTTGACCAAATCGCCGACAACTAAATCCCGGGCATCAACTTCAAGCTTTTGCCCATCACGGATGACGAAGTTTTTTGAAATCAGCATTTCGCGGATACGTTCCAAAGCGTTACCAGCTTGGCGTTCTTGCACGTAACCAATAATGGCATTGGCAATGATCACGAGGCCGATAACGATTGAATCTGAATACCGGTGCATGAAGAAGGTCAGCACTGCGGCGGCGGCTAAAATATAAATGATACTGTTGTTAAACTGCTTGATGAACTGCAAAAAGCGGGATTGCCGTTTGGTTTCCAGTTCATTGCGCCCGTCATGTTGTAGACGTTGCTCGGCTTCAGCTGCCGTTAACCCGTTTTCCGGGTCGGTGTGATACTGGTGGGCTAAAGTCGGTTCATCAAGCTGCCACAAGTGGGTGTCATCGGGGGGCATACTGTCCTTATCTTGATTAGCGTCCTCGAGGGAGGCCAATCGCTGGGCGTCATTATCTATCATTAAATCCACTCCTAAAAATTAATTTATTTATCTGTGCGGTTCCGTAAAATCTCGACGTTTATTGCGAGTTAAGCAGGCCAATTTCGCCACATCCTTTCCAGTTTATATGTATTAGTTAATAAATATTATAAATGAATACTATTATGTATAGCTATTAAATTATTTGACATTATTGTAACGAAAAATTACATTAGTTGCATTATGATATCAGATTTAAGCCTTAAAGTCGCTAAAATGATTGCGGAGGAATTTAAAATGGCAGCAGTAGCTTGTCGTTGGTCACAGCCAGCTGATTTACCAATCTTATATCGGATCGACCAAACGATTTGGACTAGTGAAAATACCCCAGTCCCAGCAACAGATTTGACCTTAACTGAATATGCGACTCGTTACCCAGCTGGGAGCCAATTAGTTGCCGAAATCGCAGGGCAAGTGGTGGGCATGATCTCATGGAATCCCCAACCGGCATTGCCGGCCTGGCGTTACACTTGGGAGATTGGCATTGGCGTCGCGTTGACGGCGCAACATCAAGGTGTTGGCCAAAGTTTGATGTCAGCATTAAAGCAGACGGCCAAACGTGCGGGAATCCATCGCATCAGCTTGCGTGTTTTAGGGACTAATCAGGCGGCCCGGCAATTTTATGCGCAACAGGGCTTTCAAGTCGAAGGCGTTTTACGGGATGCTTTTTGGCTCAATGGCCACTTTGTTGATGACTATCAGTTGGCCTATCTTGTCTAAAAAAGCCCAAACTAGGGCCACTAGCTTGGACGATGAATGTTTATGCGTCAATTGGATCTTTCATTAATAGCCATAAAACCAAGTAACCAATCAGGCCTGGAAATGGGGTTAGCGAGATCAGCACGTAGATGACCCGCGCTAAATCCGCGTTCCAGCCGTAATGGTCAGCAATCCCGCCGATGACCCCAGCAAAAACGCGATTGCGATTCGAGCGATGAATATTGATTTTCATAAAAGCCCCTCCTCATGCCCCTAGTTTAGCGGGTTTCACTGGATTCGTCTACTAATTAACTAGCCGATAAGACTTTTTTAAGCTTTAAAGGGGTGGTTGGTCAAAACGTTAGTGTAGTAAGTGATTTCAGTTAGCGTCTGTGTCAAGCCTTTGGTATAGCGCGCTTGCAAGGGGGCCGTTGGTAGGAAGTCACCGTTTGGTTGTAAGTTTTGATCAATAAAGCCGACGGGGGTTGGTTTTGGCAAGACGATTAGACCAAGCCGCTGCAGGATTGGGACTAAGGCGGCGGCCCCGAATTGACCACCGCGACCGTTATCGGCATAGGAGATTAATTTGATGGGTTTACGTTGCATCTCACCAGCCACGTAGTCGAGCGCATTTTTTAAGCTGCCGGGCATGGCGTGGTTATATTCTGGGGTTAATAAAATATAGCCATCAGCTGATGCTAAGTCTGTCAACCAACGTTGTTGCGTTGCAGGTAATTGTCGATCAGGATTAGCCATGGGTGGTAAGGCCTCATCAAAAAGGGGTAAGTGATAGCTTGAAAGGTCAAGAAAGGTGAAGTCGACCGCCGTGGTTGATTGGTCGGCGGTGAGCCGTTTTAAATAGTTGAATAGTGCTCGTCCGTGCGCGGTTTGGCGCGTACTGCCTAAAATAATTGCAATGGTTGTCATTGGATTACCTCGATTAAATTTAAAATATTGATTCACGTGAATACAAAATGGTATTATAGGCTTAAATGTTTTATAACACAAGTATTTATTCACGTGAATTAAAAAGGATGATAACCATGACAGAATCAAACACGACGCAATTAATGGCGGTCCTAAACGCGTTTATCGCACAAGATGGGGTCAATGATGCTGAGAAGCAATGGGCCCAACAACAAACGACGGATCCGGAACTACAAGCGGCACTACGGGTCCTATCAACAGCCGATATTAAACTCATCACCCAGCTTGCTAAAGCCGCAGCCACGCATGCCAAAGCGTTGCCGGCACCAACTGGTTTGTCACAAGCGACCGTTTCTAGGGGCCTGACAAAGCTAGCGAAGTTAGGTTTAGCGGAAAAGTTTCGTAGTTTACAAAATAATAAGGAAGTTTTAGTGCGCCTGACGTCAAAAGGGCAAATGATTGCCGACTTACATACCCAGTTGGATGCGGCGATTGCGGATCAGGTCGCGGCGATTGCAGCAGATTATACCCCGACCGAATTAGCCCGCTTCACGACGCTCATGCAACGGATTAACCAGATCAAGCCGTGATTTAGCACTCTAATGCACTGAGTGCTAAATATTTGCATCCTGTCAAAATGGTGTTAGAGTATTCATTGAAGGTCAGGAAAGGTCAAACGAATGGTTAACTAACTGACCTGGTGCCATGTTAATTTTGAAAGGGGATTGTGATTATGGCTAATGAAATGATGAACCGCAACGACTTTGGGATGTTTGATCCATTTGCACGGTTGGCAGAAAACTTCTGGGCGCCGTTGGCTGAGACTGAAAATGTATTGAAGACGGATATTAGCGAAACTGATGACCAATATCAAGTTAAAGTCGATGTGCCTGGCGTTGATAAAAAGGACGTTAAGTTAGCTTATCGCGATAACGTTTTATCAATTAAGGTGCAAAAAGACAGCTTTGTTGACCATGGTGATCAAGATCAAAATATCGTCATGAATGAACGGCGTTATGGCAGCTTGCAACGTCAATATACGTTACCAAATGTTGCCACTGACCAAATTAAGGCCGTCCAAACAGATGGTGTGTTGACGATTACGTTACCTAAGTCCAAGCAAGCAACCGACAATAAAATCGAAATTCAATAACCTTGTATTTGAAATAACCGCGTCCTTGGTGACGCGGTTATTTTTTTGCCGCTAGGTCGTTGCTAATTGAGAAGACTCTCGGTATGATGGGAATGTAAGCGATTTCCATAACAACCCAAGCCCGCTTACAAGTGCTGATAAATAATTAAATCCGGGTTATTTCCCGGGAAATTACTGCAAATTAACCGAAAAAGTGTGTTAAGCTAGTTGACATGACAACTGCTTACATAAGGTTAGTTGATTTTAGATTTGGAGATGACTTTCATGGATGACGCAGAACGCGAGCGTGGACCATGGCATCGGAATTTAATCGTTTTGTGGTTTTGTACGTTTGTTGCTGGGATGGCGTTCAGTGAGATCATGCCGTTCCTCTCATTATTCGTTAGTCAATTAGGCGATTTTAATAAACAACAAGTGACCTTCTATAGTGGGTTAGCGTATGCGGCTGATTATGCCGTTTCTGCGATTTCGGCGCCACTGTGGGGGATCATTGCCGATAAAAAGGGCCGTAAGATCATGTTGTTGCGGGCTTCATTAGGGATGGCTGTGGCCATGGGATTAATGGGTTTTGTGACGAGTGTCTGGCAACTAGTGGCCTTACGCGCGTTACAAGGCGTATTTGCGGGCTTTATTTCAAATGCCCAAGCACTGGTCGCCTCACAAACGCCGCGCAAGTATAGTGGTCGAGCACTAAGTACCTTGATCACGGGTGCGGTTAGTGGGAACTTGTTTGGACCAGTGATTGGCGGTGTTTTGGCCCAATTATTCTCGATTCGTAATACGTTCTTTATTACGGCAGGCTTGTTAGTCGGGGCCTTTTTATTAAGCTTGTTCTTCGTGCAAGAACATTTCAAACCAGTCGAGCATCATCGCGAGCCTGGTGCGAGTCGCAATCCATTGGCAGCGTTTAAGAACCCAACTCTGATTATTATGATGCTATGTTCTACCATGATTGTACAATTAGGGAATGCATCCATTTCCCCCATTATTAGTTTATATGTTCAGGAGCTCATGCACCATACGGGTCCCATTACGGTCGTTGCGGGGATCATCGCGGCTTTGCCCGGGGTGTCAAACATTCTAGCGGCACCGCGTTTGGGTCGTTATGGTGATGAGCATGGTTCTGGTAAAGTGCTATTGTTTGGCTATATCTTTGCGGTGATTATGTACTTCCCACAAGGCATCGTGTCAAGCGTGATTACGTTAGGGTTGTTACGCTTTGCAATCGGGATCTCCGATGGGGCGTTGTTCCCAGAGATTCAGACACTAATTACGAAAAACACACCCGTCCACTTAACGTCGACCGTTTTCAGTTATAATCAGTCGTTTCAAGCGATTGGGAATATGTTGGGAGCGTTACTTGGTGGTGTGATTGCGGGGGCCTTTGACTATAATTCGGTCTTTATTTTTACCGCCGTGATGTTGTTAATTAACTTAGTTTTGATTTTATGGTTGGTTCCCGGTATCTGGAAGAAATCCGGTTCTATCGCGGAATAACCGGCTTGATCGTGCGGGTCGATTTGACCCGCACGATTTTTTTGTGGTCGCATGGTTGCATTTTGAGCAATGAACGCTTAACCTTAGTTTCATGAACATCGAATTAACCCAAGCCGCGGCTGACCAACAACGGGTCGCCATCTTTAAGGCATTAGCTGAGCCAAACCGGCTCCGGATCATCCGGGTGCTTTATCATGAACAACGTGAGATGACTTGCAGTGAAGTGGGGGCGCAATTGCAAATTAGCAAGTCCACGGTCTCGTATCATTTTAAAGCATTACGCCTGGTTGGTTTGACCAACACACGCCAAGTCGCGCAAACCAAATATTTATCGTTACAACAAGATACTTTTGACCGTTACTTACCAGGGTTCTTAGCAACCCTGTAATTTTTGCATTGCTAGTTCGATGGATATCGAATTAACAAACTAAAAGAAAGAAGCTAGCACACACATGACGAATGCACATAAACATAGCCGGTATTTGACCCTTGGGATGATGTTGGTCGCCACGAACATGCGACTCCCAATCACGATGATGCCTGGTTTGATCAGTAGTTTAAAACGGAGTTTAGGATTACCTAGTTCGATGGCGGGCTTATTGACGACGATCCCGTTACTGACGTTTGCGGCCATGTCACCACTGATTGCACATTGGGGGCGGCGCTTTGGCAATGAAGTCACGATTTATGTCATGTTGGTGATTTTAGCACTAGGTAGTTATTTACGGGTCGTGCCATCGATTTTGCTACTGTTACTGGGGACTTTATTGGTCGGGATTGGTGCGGACGGCGGTAATGTCTTGATTCCAGCAATCATTAAAGATAATTTTCCAACCAAGATTGGCTTAGCCACTAGTGAATATACTGTTTCAATGTTGTTGATCGGTTCGCTTGGGACAGGTATCTCGGGGGTCTTAGCGGCGCATTGGTCGCTACCAATCGTCATGGCCGTATTATCAGCTATCGGTTTGGTAAATTTAATCGTTTGGCTGCCCAATTTGAAGTATAATCATCGTGAACCTAGTCAACCAGTGACACATCGGCAGCCAACGGCCCATCCGAGTGTCTGGCGGACACCAGTTGCGTGGCTCGTCACGGCCTTTTTCGGCTTACAAGCCCTTGTTTATTATTCAATGCTGACTTGGTTACCAACGATTTTTATCGCCCACGGCTTTTCCGTAGTGGCGGCTGGTAACTTAGTGACGATCATGCAATTAGGTGGGTTACCAATGGCCTACTTAGTGCCGACGACAGCGGATAAGCGCTATGGGGTACCTTTAATGGTTGCCACAGTTGGTATCGGCTTTATCGGTGGGATTGCCGGTATTTTATTACCCGGGTTATCTTTTGGGGTTGCGACCGGCTTATGTGTGATCTTAGGGCTAGGATCTGGCGCCGCCTTTAACTTAGCCGTGGTTTTCTTCACCCGTAAGACCACTAACGGCTTTGAAACGGCGGATCTTTCCGGGATGGCACAATCGGCGGGCTACTTGTTGGCTGCCGTGGGACCGGTCTTATTTGGCTGGTTAGGCAGTCAGCTTGGCTGGAATCTTGTCATTTGGTTAGCAGTTGGACTTTCGGCTTTATTAACTTTGTCAGGAGTGATTATTAATCGTCATGAAAGTATCTATGAATAAACCATCATCACCATATATGCAAGCAGCTTTTATTACCCATACGGGTGGGCCTGAAATGATTCAAGTGGGCCAACAACCCGTGCCTAAAATTGACGCTACGGAAGTGTTGATCAAAGTTGCCGCTGTAGCGGTGAACCACGTCGACACTTTTGTGCGCAGTGGGGGCTTTAAGACGGCGATGACGTTTCCATTTGTGATTGGACGTGATGCGGTTGGGACTGTCGTTGAAACTGGTTCGGCGGTCACGACCATTCAAGTTGGCGACCGCGTCTGGACCAACAGTATGGGTTATGATGGTCGTCCGGGTGTGACGAGTGACTATGCGGCACTGCCAGTTGAGCGGGTCTTTTTGGCCCCGGCTGGTGTTGACGATTTACCTTTGATTGCGGCCGTACATTCAGCGGCAACGGCGACGATCTTGTTAACCGCCATTAGTGTCGTGAAAGCTGGGATGACAGTACTGATTGAAGGGGCCGCGGGGCATGTCGGTACGAAATTAGTTCAAGTCGCTAAAGCCCAAGGTGCGACAGTCATCGCCACGGCAAATCCACGTGACTTTGAGCGGCTAACCAAGCTTGGCGCGGATCAAGTCTTGGATTATCATCGTGACTTTGCTGCTGCAATTAACACGAAAGTCCAAACGATTGTTGATACCTCAGGCAAAGTGGCACTAACGACTAATCTGGCGCTGTTAGCGCAAGGCGGGACGATCGCGTTGATTACGGCACCCGCTAACAATCAATTTACGTTTAATGTCCGGGAATTTTATACGCAACAACAACACCTAGAAGGCTTTGTCATTAGTCATGCCAGTCTCAGCCAACTACAAGCGGCTGGGAAGTTGTTGAATCAATGGTTTGCCCAAGGCCGCTTGCTAGATGATGAGATTCAAGTCTTGCCATTTAGCCAGGCCAGTCGGGCCCATCAATTAGTTGAAACTAATGGCACTAAAGCGCGGGTCGTTTTAGTCCCCGATGAATTAGATGCCGAATAAGACTAAAAACCATCCTGAAAATAAAATCAGGATAGTTTTTTTAACGCTAATTTTCAGTTGGTTCAGCTTGTTCAGAAGCCAACATTTGTTTTTCAGCAACTTTGAAGAATGGGTAGTAAGCCGCGCCAGCTAAAACTAATTCAATTGCTGACCAAACGGCTGCCCGCCAATCCCAACCAGTGGCCATCAATGGGCCGATAATTGGTGGCATGGTCCATGGTACCATCGCGACTGGTGCTGAGATCCAACCAATGGTGATGAACAAGTATGACAAGGTGGCTAAGACCAATGGAACCACGATGAATGGAATCATCGTAATGGCGTTCATGACGATTGGAAAACCAAAGATGACCGGTTCGTTGATTTCAAAGAGGGCACTTGGAAAGGCGACCTTCCCTAAATCACGATACGTCTTACTCTTAGAGAACAACATCAATGCGACCAACGTAATGGTTGCCCCAGTCCCACCAACGTTAACGTAAAGGCTTGAGAAGCCGGCTGCGGTAACGTATGGCAATGGTTGGTGATGTGCTAAGGCCGTCCCGTTATCGGCTAAGAATTGTAAGAAGATTGGATCAGCAATTCCTTCCAAGGTCATATCGCCGTGAATCCCGCAGACCCATAAGAGGCTAACGAGTAACGTGTAAACTAGGATCCCAGGTAAGGTGTTCATCGCAAACAAGAGTGGATGGAAGATCGTTTGCACAACTTGGTTGATATCGATATGCAATGGCATCCGGACAAACCAGAATAAAAGTAAGATGACAAAGCCAGGGAATAAGGCGACGAATGAGTTTGAGACCGCGTCAGGTACCCCAGCCGGTAACTTGATGACGATGTTCTTTTTGACGAAGAAGTTGAAAATCGATACGGCAATAAACGCGGTAATAATAGCAGTAAACAATCCAGATGACGCAAAATTGTCCGTATCTAATTTGAATTTATTATTGAAAGAACTAATCACAAATGCCATGGTGGCTAACCCGGCCCCAGATAAGGGATCGATCTCTAAGGCTTTAGATAACTCGTAGCCAATCCCGATAACAGCTAACAGTGAAATGATCCCAAACGACCCATTGACCGCGACCCCAATCATATTCATATACGGTGCAATGAAGTTCGTCCAAGCTTTGATCGGAATATTACCGATGATTAAGAAGACACTCCCACTAATGATGGCTGGTAAAGTCAAGACCAATCCGTTCCGAACTGAAACGAGATATTTATTGTTGCCGACTTTGGCCATCGGGGGCATTAACGTATTTTGTAGCCAATCCATAAATTTATGCATCACAAACTCCTCCTTGGTTTTGATAAGCTGATAATAGGCTTCATATCAACGTTTGTAAACCCTTTCAATAGTGCGATATGAATATACTTATCGTGTTTTATAACCAACCAGTACCCTCAAACAGTATTTGTACCAACAAATTATGGTATAGACCAGATTATGAAAAAAAGCTTAAAAAAGGGTCGAAAAAAATTTTTTTATTACGCACAACTGTGCAAAAAAAGTCGCTTGGAATGATTAACCATTCCAAGCGACTTCAATTTAATGGCCTACTCGTAATAAGTTGCGGCCATTTGACTCATCATTTTCTTAAAGCGGCGTTTGCGGAACCAACCAAGTAAGGCGGCACCAATCCGATTATTCGCACGGGTGCGACTGTCCTTACCTAAAAACGTTTCGCCGTATTCTGGGATGGTTTGATTGGTATCGTTACGGGTGAACTGATAGTCAACACCGTAATGGTCACGCGGGGTTTCAAGTTCATATGCATACCGAATCCCGGGTTCGGCGTGAGTAATCTTTAAGTGTCCCTGCATCCCATTGGCCCACTTCTTGGTATACTGGTAACCTTGCAAACTTTGCTTAGGTGCCGGTTTACCGGTCTGTTGTTGAATGTCCGCGGCGGCAGAGCCAATCAACTGTTGGTAAATATACTCGACAGGTGCATTTAAGGTGAGTTTAATCCGCATGTTCTTGGCTCCTTTCAAGGTGAACGACCCGACGATACAGGCCGAAGAGGGCGGCGCAAATGACTAACCCGCAGCCGAGGGTTACCCACTGGCCAGTTGTACCAGCCAGGGGACTTAACACGACAGCTAATAAGGCGAGATTCATCCCGATGAGTAAACACTGCTTTAAGGTTTTCATGAGTTAACTATGCTCCAATCGAATCTGGTTTGATCTTGTTGGCAGCTTTGACAAATGGAATATAAATGGCAAAGGCAATCAGACCATTGAGAACTTGTAAGACAACTGAACGCCAGTCCATCGTTGCAACTAAGGCATTCATAATCGGTGGCATTGACCAAACGATGTTGTTAGTAATTGGTGAAACTAAACCGGCTGTGATAGCGCCATAGGCGATGGATACGGTTACAACTGGTGCTAAAACAAATGGAATAAAGTAGATTGGGTCTAAGACAATTGGTAACCCGAACATAACGGGTTCGTTAATGTTAAAGAAGCCTGGTCCAATCGCTAATTTAGCGACGGAACGTTGGTCGTCACGCTTACTGAACATCAAGATCGCGATCAATAAGAGCAAGGTTGAGCCGGCCCCACCGATCCAAGCGTATAAGTCGAAACAGTTCCGAGTCCAAAGGTATGGTAAGGCTTTATGTGCTTGATAAGCATTAACGTTAGCTAATTGAGCAGTCAACCAAATCCCATCCAAGATTGGGGCTAACACGTTGGAACCGTGAATCCCAAAGAACCAGAAAACTTGGACTAATAAGGTCATTAACAAGACGGCCCCGTAACCTTGACTCATGTTCAAAAGTGGTTCTTGGATAATCTTAGCGATCCATTCGATAACGGTGGTTTGACCAAAGTTACTGAAGAGCCAGTTGATGATCCCAACGACATAGAACGCAGCGGCGGCTGGAATAACCCCAGTAAAGGCGTTGGCAACAGCCGGTGGCACTGAATCGGGCATCTTAATCGTAATATGTTTCTTCATTAAATAAATATAGCAAGTACTTGCGATAGCCCCTAAGATCATAACCGTAAAGAAACCGTATGAACCAAAGTAGGTATTAAAGTTGAAATAGCCCCAAGCGGTAACTTTCTTGCCAGCAACCGCCATCCCAGAATCCGTTAAGATCTTGGTAGCCCCAGCACTCAAACTCTTGGTTAAAGTCCCAGTAAAGGTTTGTGGCAAGCTCATGATGAACGTCCCTAAAGTGACGATCCCACCAGTAACTGGTTCAACTTTATATTGAACGGCTAATTGGTAACCAAAGGTGAATGAGAAAATTAAGCCTAAAATTGCTAATGTCCCAGTCCAAACCATGGCATTGATGCCAATTAACCATTGCATTGAATTAACAAAACCCATCCAACCAAATTTCGTTGGAATATCGCGCACCAAGGCATTTAAAACGGTGGCGATTGACCCAGCCATCATGGCTGGCATAATTGCAATAAACGCGTCACGTAAAGCGACTAACCAACGTACTGCCCCGATTTTAGCCGCAACTGGTACTAAATGCTTATTGAGCCATTCAATAAATGAATTCATGATACCCTCACTCCTAATGTTTTTTACTGCTGTTCGTCGTATCGTTCCCCCGATACGATCCCCGTACTAATGTTGCAAGTCAATGTTTTCGGTATGGTAATACAACTCTAAATCTGGATAAACAAAGAATGTCCGTGAAAAGTTGAATACCGACCCATTGGCCAAGTAGTTGATCCCATCCAAACACATGGTTTTATCGCCTTCTGGTTCACCCACTAGCTTTGCGCGTTCCGCATCCAATCGGACTTGATGCACGTAGTTTTCCGTTGTACTACCGTAAATATCATAGGCTTCCCGTAAAAAGGCGAAGATTGAATGTTGGACACTTTCAGCCGATAAAAATGGGACAACCGCTTTTGGAAAGTAGGACTCTTCCAAGTCATACAGTGCATCTTTTAAATACCGTAACCGAATGACCCGGTGTAATTCATCACCGACTTCAATGTTGCCTTGCTTGGCTAATTGTTCATCCGCTTTGACCTTATCAAAGGTAATCACTTTCGATACTAATGGTCCCCCTTCGACCATTGCCGAACGGTCAAACCCAATTGACAAGTTTAAAACGGTTGCTGAAGCTTGAGGTTGTTTGATGATGAAATTACCACTACCTTGAACGCGGCGTAATAACCCATGCCGAAACACAACATCGATTGCTTTACGAATCGTACTCCGGCTGGCATCGAATCGCACCATTAGATCTTTTTCAGTTGGTAACTTGGTGTCATATTCATCCGCCATGATCGACTTAATAATCTCTTGCGCAATTGCATGATACATGTGGCAGCCTCCTTTCTTTTTAAAATTGGTAGGCACATATAAAACTTATGTCCACAAATATAATAGCATATTTTTTATGAAAGCGCTTTAAGATTGCGCATTTTATACCAAAGAATTTATAAGCAGGGTAAACGTTGGTTTAATCATGTTTATCGCTAGTCGACCGCTGATGATTTTAATGAAAAGTGCAAAAAAAAGTTAGTGTAAAACTAATGGTTAAACGGGTCAACATAATAAAATTTGTATTTATTGCTGACAAAATACTTGCCTTCTAGTTAGACGAAGGTCGTAAACTAACGCTATTGAATTTGAAAAACGGAGGTAAGCAAGATGGCAAGCTTACAAATTACAGCAGTTGTTTTAGTGGCCGTTGGATTATTGACCTTGGTTGGTGATCCCACTCAACCGCGGCGCGTGAAGCGCGGTAAATAAGTCCGGGCAAAATGGTTGACCTCGACTTGGCTTTAGGGACTACACTAGGGATGTAATTAAACCTAACTATCAATTAAGGAGTGTGGATTAATGACAACAATTAATGCGGCCAATGCGGGTACTTTCGCATTTGATCAGACGTTCAACGTGAATCGTTTAGGCTATGGGACCATGCAATTAACGGGTCCAGGCACTTGGGGGCCGTATCAAGATCCGGCCAATGGGATTAAAGTCATTCAAAAGGCATTAGCTTATGGTGTTAATTTCTTCGATACGGCTGATTCATATGGGCCTTGGTTTGCCGATCGATATTTAGCAGCTGGTTTAAAAGACGCCGCTAATCGCGATCAAATCTTTATTTCGGATAAAGTTGGTCAAACTAGACAAGGGCCTAATATTTGGACACCCCATGGTGAACCTCATTATTTGCGGCAACAAGTTGAGGTCTCGATGATGACGTTAGGTCTCGATCATGAAGACTTGGTGTTCTTACACCGCATCGACAGCCACTTCTCAATTGAAGCACAAGTTGGTGAACTAAAGCGACTCCAGGATGAAGGTAAAATCAAACACATCGGGCTAAGCCAAGTCACGGTCGACCAGATTAAAGCGGCCCAACAAGTGGCCAAAATCGATGCGATCGAAAACTTATATAATGTTGCTGATCATCATGATGATGATGTCTTAGACTACGCTGAAGCGCAAGGGATGGCCTTTTTACCATGGTTCCCGTTGGCAACGGGTAAGTTGGCAGAACCTGGGAGTGCCTTAAGTGCGATGGCCCAAAAGTATCAAGTCAGTCCGGCCCAAATCGCCTTAGCATGGCTTCTCAAACGGTCACCAAACGTGTTACCAATTCCGGGGACCAGTTCAGTTGACCATTTGGCGGATAACGTCGCGGCCGCTAATGTCGTTTTGTCGACGGCGGACTTTAATGAATTGAGCCAATTAAGTACGCATTAAAAGCAAAAGCGAGTTTGTGATGGCAAACTCGTTTTTTTGTTGGTCTTGTTTTTCAGGGCATAAAACGCGTAGAATAGTGAGATATCGACAAAAGAAAGAGGATTGAGAAACGATGAGTAACCGAATCATGAGTGCAAACCCAACCGTTTATTTGGCAGGGCCTTGGTTTACTGCCGGCCAACCCGAACGGTTAGCAAAGATCGAACAATTGATGGATGATTTGAAGATGACGTATTACAGTCCTCGTCTAGATGGGATTGATTTAACGCCTGATGCAACTGATGACGTCCGGAATGCAGTCTTTAAGGACAATGTTGATCACTTAAAGCAGGCGAAACTAGTAGTTGCCGTTATCGATGGTTTTGATACGGGGACCATTTGGGAAACTGGGACCGCTTATGGCTTAGATATTCCAGTGGCTTATTACTTGGAAACCTTAGGCGATGGCACGTTCAACGTGATGTTGGCCAAGTCTGGTCAAGCAACTATTCAAAATATGACTGATTTAAAAGCTTTCTTACAAGACCCAACTAGTGAGGCGTTCCAATATACTGGCGCGATTCGCTAAAAATAAAAACGCTTAGACAAATCGTCTAGGCGTTTTATTTGTTCGCTTTGAAGTTATGGACTAGTTTGGGGAAGACGAGCCGGTCAGCGGTCGCAATTAAAATGGCTCTATGATATTTGGTGTTGATGGATAAAATCCATCGACGCCTTTTTTGTAAAACAAACTAAAAAGGGCATACT
>NZ_BJDJ01000009.1 GCF_005405085.1 Lactiplantibacillus daowaiensis
CGACCATTAAAAATACATCATCAACAGACTGCCATTGAAAGATTCCGGGCTTGTTCGGATTAAACTTGTAATTTGCCATTTTAAAAAGATTATTTTGCTTAGGAGGATAGTTATAGTATGCAAGTATTTGTTATTGGAAATGGATTTGATCGTGCTCATGACTTACCGACTCAGTATACAGATTTTCGAAAATTTTTATTGAGTGAGAATCCTTCATTTATTCAGACGATCGAAAAGCTTACAACTAGTAACTTAGATGAGTTATGGCACAATTTTGAAGATGGACTAGGAAAATTAAATGGAGAGTTCATTAGTAGTGAAGCACTGGATGAACGTAATGAATTCAATGAAGAATTTGATTATCCGTCTTTAGACGATGGTCATATTACTAGATTTCTTATATCAAAATATTTTGACGATTTAAATAGATTAGACGCACTTGTAAAGAAATGGATCACTAGTGTGAATATTTCAAAGACAAAAGCACTTTGTAAATATTCCAGGGCTTTTAATAACCAATCGATTTTTATAAATTTCAATTACACATTAACTTTAGAAAACATTTATAAGATTCCGGAGAAAAATATATTACACATCCATGGTTCAGTGAATGATCAGCCAATTATGGGACATGGAAAAGATTTTAATCATCATGCTAAGGATCATTCTCCTAGAGATTCTAAACAAGAATATCTAGGATTCGATGGAGATCAAGTTATAAAATTTTTAGAAGCTTTTAACCAGGCAACTAATGATTTTTACCAGTCATCAACAAAGAATGTGAATGGATTTTTAAGTGTTCTAGAAGATTTTATAAGGTCCAATGGGGATGATGGTGAAATTGACTCTATTGTCGTTCTTGGTCATTCGCTGGGAGAGGCAGATCTTCCATATTTCCAAAAATTACTAAATATTTTAGATGGCGTAAAATGGAAAATTTCATACTTTAACGATAATGATTTTAAATTTAAGAAACACCAGTTAGAAAAAATTAAATGTCGAAAAGTGAAACTTTTTAAGGATGATAATACCGTGGAAGAAATATGAAATGAAAAAGGCTGACTTAACAGTATCTTTTGATATTGTATGAGAATAAGAAATTAAGTACAGATTTTTCCGTTTACCGGCATTTAGTGGAACAAGCCTCAATAAAAAAACGATGTAGACGAAGTTACCTACCAAAATTTTATTAAAAAAATGAAGATATCCGTTTTTAAACGAAAAAAGCTCTTTCCGAATATCAATTCAGAAAGAACTTTTCTTTTACTTGACGTGAACGTCAATTCGTTCGCTTAGGTTGGAATAGCTCTTACTTCCATTCCGCCGTGGTGAAACGGTGAAAATTAAGTGATAATTGGTCAAACGACTGGCTACTTTTGGTTATAGTTAAACTAGCTTGATGATGGGTTAAAAATCGCTGAATCATGTTTCAAGGAGAAAAAAGTTCTCGACACGTTAAGCAAGGAGGCACCAGCAATGACTGAGTATAACTACTTTTCCTCGTTAAGCCGTTGCGAGTTTTATTTGATGTGTACCAGGATGAATGGAATCCCTTTCAAATCGATGAGAATAAATTTGTGAAAATTGTTGATCAGCGAAAATCTGCGACGCATTTGCCAGGATGGGTTGATATCGGGATTGGTCCTAATGATGTTTTTTTAGCAAAACGAAGTGAGCTTGAAGCGCGAGGCAATTGGCTAACGGCAGCACAGTATCAGTTGGCGATAAGCGAAAAGCAAATTTTAGAGCCGACTTGGTTGGATAAATCAGAGATACAATTTGAATTAAGGCGTTCACTGGAAGTACATCAATGGGTGCCGCAAAATAGCGATTCAAAATCAACCTACCTAATTCCGGTTTTCTTACCGATAGGAACTATTGGGAAAGTTAAGACTATTTCATGGGATTTTGAAGGTACCGATGATAAACAATATTGGATGATGGAGATTGAGACCAGTGATGGCCGATGCTATGATGTCATGTATCCGGAACTTCTTGCAGCTTCTGTGGAACACAAGTGATGAAACGAAATGAATTTCTATTAATTCGCTAGTATAGTGAGGATAATAAATGAACGGGTTTAGAAAGGCTGACTAATGAGAATTTTAAATATTATTGATCATATCTTAGACAAAGATTCTGGCAACGTAGTCTTGTCGCAAAAAGAAATTCCAAAGGATAATCTGGAAGTTTCTAAGTATGTTGAAAAGGTTATTGAAAAACTTTTTAGAAGTGAATACTTAGAATTGGATTTACAGCGGATTCCAATGTTAGCACAGTTTTGGCAAGGCAGTGATGATTTTCAACAGAATACTGAAAAGTTTGCGCTGGATTATTTTGAAGCAATCAAGGTGCATGAAAAGATTCCTGGTGGAGACTTGTTATTCTTTAATGTTGAACTAGACGACTTAAGTCACGTGATTGGGATTGCAAAGTTAGACTATACGCAACGCTATATCCACAACGTTGAGTATGACGACGATGTTTTGGTCAACAATATCGTTAAGAATAATAGTATCTTGCCGTCACCGGGGCAAGGTGTCAAAAACATGATTTTAATTGATCAAGAGAAAGTCAAAATTCGCGAGCAGCAATATACTGGCGAAAGTGGTAAATGGCTGATGTCCAAGGACTTTCTGAATATTGCGGCGGTGCCAACAAAAGTTTCGACTGACGTTAAACAGATTAAGAAATCGATTCAAAAAATTTCTGAAAAGTATGATGATGCCGACGACTTTGCCGTGACCTCTAAAACCCAACAGGCGATTCACGATAGTCTCGAGAACGATGGCGTCATTGATAATGATTACATTGCCGACGTGGTCTTTGAGCAAAAAGAAGAAGCTAAAGCAGAGTTCAAAGACCAACTGGCAAAAAAGGCCATTGAACCAGTTGTGACAGTACCGAATGCCAACTATTTTGAAAAGAAATATGAGCGGCAAAAGATCAAACTGGATAATGGGATTGAAATCAATGTACCGATTAGTTTGTTGAAGAATCGGGATGCGATTGAGTTTGAGACGAATCCAGATGGGAGTACTTCGGTAGTTATTAAGAATGTGGGGAGCTTGAAGAGTAACTTTTAGGGCTTAGCTTGGTAAAAAATGGGCGATAAAATCATGGTAGTGGTGACTTTATCGACCATCTTTTGGTTAGGTTAAAATGCTATAATACAACAGTCAATTAACTTGGCGAAACGATACTTTGGAGGGTGGCTTTAGCTAAAATAATTGAGCTAAGCCACAACTGGATAAGGGGATTTGGATAAATGAAGAAAGCATTATTATCAGTCGCGGCGGTATTATTATTAACGCCGATGGTTATGACGGCACAACCAGTACAAGCCGCAAGTTGGCATAGTGGCGCGCCTAAAGCGATTCGGGGAAAATATCAGGCAAAGAAGCATAGCTCAGCGCAAGGATTTGGTGATATTTATCAAATCACGGCGCACACCTATACTTATGGGGCTTCTGGAATGCCAGGTTTTCAAGCAACAAAGTTACGTTACAAGAAGTTAAGCGCGCATACTTGGCGCTTACAAGGTAAAGTAAAAGCGAATCCGTCAGTGCACTTCAGTAAAATCGACGAAAAGATTTATCGTAAAGGTAAAAAGTTTGCCGCAACCGATTATGGGACTAAGTTTAGTAAACTGAGTTGGGCAACAAAAGTTTCAGCGTTTCATTAGGCGATTAAGCCCAAAATAATGGCCCCTACTTTCATCGGCAAAAGATGAAAGTAGGGGCCATTTGGTGTTTGATTTAATGTGTCGCGGCGTATTTAACCATTTCGGAGAATTCAACGGCTAAGTGCCATTTGTGACCGTTGATGATTTCAGTCGGGGTGCCACTTGGTAGGTAGGCGGCCAAGATTGCATCAAAGCCAGTCGCAGTTGGCCGAATTTGATGGTAAGCACGCCAGCCATAGCCTAAGGTGTCATCATCGCTCGTTAAGGCCACGTAGCCACCCATTTGGATTGGGTAAGTTGGATCAGGCGTGGTTGGTTTGAAATCACCAGTTTCAGGGTAGAGCGTCATTTCTGTTGGTTCACCAAAGCAGCCAAAGGTTTCGATAATGTGCTGACCGGTAATGGTGTTGCCGACTGAGTAGAAATGTTCTGGATTGATGATGGCGGCAAAGTCACTTTCAAGTTCGCTCCCCATAACTTTTTGTAGTTGTGGCATGGCTAAGCCTTCGACATGCATGATGACTTGGCCTTCTTGTAAATCTTGGTTGCCATTGGAGTTGGCAGCAACTTGTTTCCAGAAGGTATCTGAGGCAGCCAGTGGTGCTTTATATAAAGCTTTCATGTCAGCTAAATCAGCATATTTAGCTTTGGTGTCTAGTAAAAGTTGCTTTGCTTCTGCGTAAGGGAGTAAGTTAATGTCGATGGCACTAAGCGCGATATCGGCGCCGAGTGTTTTCATTTCTTGCAACACATGTTTGATGCGCCATTCTTGAACTTTAGCTAGTTCGTCTTGGGTTACGGGTGTGTTGTCGATGGTAATATCAATTTTTAAAGCTGTCATTGAAAAGGCCCCTTTCGGTATTGGCTGTGTTTTTGTTGTTGATAAGAGCTTATCAGGTTGATAGGGATTGGGGAACGACAATAATTGAAACTGTGTAGATTAATACTACAATGTGTAGAATAAGCAGTGCTGTTGGATGAAATCTTTTAGCCATTCTGTTGCGTAATTACCTATAGACAAAGGTGATGGAGGATGACGCATTGAGAAAACAGTTAAAGCAATTAGGCAGTAGCGAACGGCATACATTTCAAGGTGTTTTTAAAGGTGTTGGCTTCAAAAGTAGTTATCGTAATCACTATTTGCCAACACTTGTTTTGGAACAAATTACTTTTGAAGGTAAGATCATGACGAACCATCTGTGGTGTAACTATACCAGGCAATTCTCAAAGCTGGGGGTTTTAAAGATTGGTGATGTGGTACAGTTTGATGCACGGATAAAGCGATATACTAAGGGGTATAAAACAAGTTCTAAAAAGGTTGATTACGGGATTGAACGGCCAACTAAAGTTGTCTTACTTGAAGAGACTGAGACGCCCCGTTTGAGTCTACCCGATGCACTTACTGATAAAAATGCATTGATTGGGTATATCATGATGACAAATGAAGCCTATTATCTAGCAACCGGTCGGCCATATGACGAATGGTATGTTATGCAATTTAAGGCTTGGCGGGAGCGACAGGGGAATAAGGCAGATAACGACGCTTCATCAGAAAACGGATAATTAATGATGGTGGCCATAAAAACGCGATTAGTCACTTTTGGGTATTTAGAAATGATTTTATAGTAAATATTGAAAGAGGTCATTTAAGATGGATGAAAAAATAGCAATCAAATACTTAAACTTGCTGCCTTCATATGGGTACGCCTTAACCAATACTTCTGACTTTGACACGGTAGACTGGGCGGCCCAGCAGCATAAGACGGGCTACATTGACGAAAGAGATTTGAGCTTACATATAGATGACGATAAGCATACGGTAGTTTATGTCCGGCTAGCAACGCCAGCGGAGGTTAAAAAAGGGCGTAACGAAAATACTGCGCCTAATCCGGCTCAGTATATGACAGCTGATATGCTGAAGGTCCATCTTGATGCGACAGAAAGCTATACGGATAAAAAGCGTCATGCGCGTAAACCGATACCTAGCCTAAATCAGTATGAGCATATGCCTAAGCAAGATGAAAAGTCTCGTGAAATGGCCGAGGGACTTATGAAAATGATATCAGTTCTCAAATCTGGTTCACAGCAAACGGGCGAATCAGCAAAAGAGGATAAAGATGAATGAGGTAGATAATTAGTTATGACAGTCATTATCCGTTGCTTGAGTCGTATCACAAGATAAGGTCTGACTGCACGTTGCATGTGAAAGGTCGGCCGAATAACTTCGTGATTAATCTTATTGAGCAGCTTGCGACAGGCTTTAGTGTTAGTTCGATATTTTCAATTGTTGTGAAGATTGAAATGAATATAGCGTTAGTGGTTTTGTTTTGGATACCAGTCAATAGAGAAATGCGTTGTATGCTGAGACTAGTCAGTGTGCAATGCATTTTTTGTTGTATGTATTAATTTTTATAAAGTTAACGATAATTTGTTAGAAGTATCGACAGATCATGTCATTTTATTAGATAATAGTAACAACGCAATACATAGAGGAGGCATTACAATTTGGAGGAAACTAAATCAATTGAACCATTAATCGAGGTTAAACCAATTGTGGATGTGGTTCCTTATAATGTCGATTATGAAGAAGCGCTAGCAAAGAAAAGCAATGGCGATGAGCTTATCTTTGAATATCCAACTGTTTATGTTATTTCTGATAAACAGGCGGAACAAAAGCAAGCAAAAGTACCACAGTTTACCGTGTATGTAGGTGAGACCAGCAATATTGGGAAGCGGACACGCCAACATTTAGATGGAGATACTAAGGTTCGAGAAGATTGGAAAAAATTAAAAGATAGTCCTAACGCTGAGATGATGGTGGTTGGTGATCAATATTTTAATAAGTCACTGACGCTAGACATTGAAAATCGTTTAATGATGTACTTATTGAGTGTCGATAATATTCGGCACTTAAATAATCGTCGTACTAATCCACAGCGTAAATATTTTATGTCGGATCAATTTGATGAAATCTTTGCGGGTGTTTGGGATGCGTTAAGGGATAAAAAGCCTGAATTATTTCCAGCGCAAACGGACATTGAAAGTTCCGCAATTTTTAAAGCTTCACCGTTTCACGCGTTGAATGCAACGCAACTTGAGGGGAAAAGTGAGATTTTTAATCGTGTGGCGCATGTATTAAGTAATACCAAAAAGGTGGATAATCAAGAAGCTGCCGTTATCTTCATTGCAGGTCAAGCCGGGACTGGTAAGACAGTCTTACTTAGCAACCTTTTCAATGATTTGGTTAATAGTGAACTGACTAGTCATAAAGGGGTTAATTTATTAGTTAATCATGACCAACAATTAATTGTCTATAAACAGATTGCTAATAAACTAGGCTTAGATCGTGATAATAATGATGTGGTCTGCAAGCCAACACACTTTATCAATGAACATCAGAAGCCTGGGGTCAAGCCAGCCGATGTTATCTTAGTTGATGAAGCTCATTTATTATGGACGCATGGTAAACAAGCCTATCGTGGTCAGAATCAGTTACAAGATTTATTGAAATTAGCAAAAGTCGTTATTATTGTGTTTGATAAGTATCAGATTTTAACGACCGATGAGTATTTGGATAATGCCGCCATTAATCATTTAGAGAAAGTTGCCTCACGAACTGGGAATACGATTACGTTGAAAGACCAAGAACGAATGGTTGCAAATCCCGCGACAATTGACTGGTTACACAATCTAGCGATTAATCAAGAAGTAGCGCCGATACCAGCTGATGAGCAGTATGAATTAAAAGTTGCGCGAACACCGGCAGAAGTTTATCAACGGATTAAGGCTTTAGACCAAAATAAAGGGCAAGCACCGGCTAGTTTGGCCCGGATGTTAGCGACGTTTGACTGGAAATATGTTGATAAAAAGAAACCTAAAGATGGTAAAACGTGGAACGTTACTGTTGGTGATTGGCAATTACCTTGGAATCTACAAGTACCGGTCTCATCCAAACAAAAAAAGCGGAACAAAACGCTAGCTTGGGCTGAACAGCCACAAACGATTGATGAAATTGGATCGACGTATACGATTCAAGGATTTGACTTGAACTATGCGGGTTTAATTATTGGCCCGTCAGTGACTTATCGAGATGGTCGAATCGTCTTTGATCCAAGCGCTAGCATGAATAAGCGAGCCACTAATAATCGGACTTGGAAAGGTCAGAAGATTAATGTCGCTAAAGAATTATTGCGTAATGAATTGAATGTTTTGTTAACACGTGGGGTGCATGGCTTATATATCTATGCGGTGGATCAGCAATTGCAACATGCTTTATTAACGGCGGCAGGTCATGAACATATTTTGGGGGAAGTTTAAATGGATTATAAAGAAGTTGAACAAGCATTAATGGCCTTTCGAGATAAGAAAGGCTGGCAAAAGTATCATAATCTCAAGGATTTAGCGATTTCGCTTAACTTGGAAGCTAGTGAAGTTCTAGAAATCTTTCAATGGCAACCGAGTGATCATGAATTGAGTGACGTTGAACGTCAACATTTGGAAGAAGAATTGGCGGATACATTGATTTATACGTTTTATATGTGTGAAAAATTGCATGTTGATCCAATGGATATTGTGGCTAAGAAGATGAAATCTAACCAGTCACGGCATTGGGAGACTGAAGCGAAGTAAGACTAACAAGATAAAAAAGTTCAAGCAGTTCTCAGATACAATAAGCTATTATTGGTAGCGATTCGAGTTGTGTCAGAACGTTTTAGCAGCTGTTATCACTAGTTATAAGTGATAGCAGCTTTTTTTATTTTATGATGATAGCACGAAAGGTGATGTAGTTCGTTGATGCATAAGTTATCAGACAGCCATCAAAACGTAAGTAGGGAAGTTTTCCAAACGGAAGTGAAAAAATCTGAACTTTAATATTTGTAAGCGCTCACATAGACTTGTAAGTGAGGTAAGGAAAGATGACTAAAAGAACAGATAGAATAATTCATATTTTACTTCTTAGACCTAATGGAATGACAATTCATGAATTAAGCGAAAATTTCAATGTTTCGGATCGAACGATTCGAAATGAGATTAATACAATTAATTCAATTTTAAGGCGAAGTGGTCTTTCAGATATTTACCAAAATCGTGGCTTTATTCGGTTAAATCATGCTAAAGATGATTTGATGAAAATCAGGGAACTACGATTGTCAGGAGATGATGCGGATTACTACACGCCTAAGGAACGATTCGTCATTATTTTATTCGATATACTGACTGCTCACCAACCTATATTTGTTTATCAAGAGCAGGATAAACTGAGGGTTAGTAAAAGTACGATTGATGAAGATATGCGAATGTTACGAAAGTTTTTAAGCCGTTATGCGTTGCAAGTTATGACGAGTGTTAAGACTGGCATTTATATTCAAGGTTCTGAACGTTTAATACGGACAATGTTGGTCGATGTTATTACACAATATGGTGATTTATCACGGTTGATCAATCTAGACGCTAGCTATCAAGATACGATTGCTCAGAGCATTCAAAGCTTTATGCCAATGTCATTAATTAAAAAAGTTCGCTTAACTTATATCGACAAAATCCATGAAGTAGGCGTTAACGGCAACGCTGCTAATGACTATCAATTGATTTTACATTCTTGTATTTGGGTACGGCGCTTATTAATGAGTAATCAAATTGCGGCGGAAAGTCATGATAATTGGCAACCTGATGAAGGAAAAATCAAAGCATATATTACACAAACAATTAAAAAGTTTGAGCTTGAACATGTGGCTGAAGATGAGTTTCGTTATATTTACTTTGTGCTGAACAGCTTCAATTCAACTTTTGCAAGTACTACCAGTGGCTGGATTGAAACCCAATTGCTGACGACACAATTGGTAACTTACATGGAAGAAAAGCTTGAATTACCATTTTCTTCACAGGAAGACTTGTATGAAGGCCTTTATAACCATTTAACGAGTCTGGTTTATCGCATGCATGAGCAGATTCAATCGTACAACCCTTTAAAATCAATCATAAAGTCAAGTTATGCCGATATTTATCAATGTGTTTTTAAGTTTATGACCACTTATTTTCAGGAACAAGATATTACGATTTCTGATGATGAAATTTGCTATATTACAGTTTATTTTGGCACGGCTAAAATGCAGATTGAACGTGATCAAGAGTTGAAATATCGTGTGGCGGTAATTTGTAACTATGGATTAGCAACAGGCCATTTATTAGCTGCCGAACTAGAACATAAATTTAATATTGAAGTTTTAGCTGTATTAAGTATGTCAGATATTCAAGTTTTGGCGAAACTTTCGATTGATTTTGTGATTAAGACGATTCAAGTAGATACTGGTCAGATTCCAAGTATCAAGTTACCACCAATTCCGCAAGAGAGTGACTATCTAGTATTAAAAAATTATTTAAATAAAAACAAGGCAGCCAAGCGTGCTGGTCAAATAAATTCTACGAACTTATTTGATGACGTACTGACATGTGTAGCCGATGTTTATCAGCATATTGATGCCGATTTAATCAAATCTTTGTCAGTCGTTTTCAAAAGTCATCATTTAATTGTTAATGAAAAGGAGGTGCAACCAATGTTAGCAGATTTGTTAACAGATGATCGTATTCAATTACGAAAATCAGTAAGTGATTGGAAAGAAGCTATCCAGTTGGCGGCACAACCGTTAATTGAAGATCAAGTTATTAATGAACAGTATGTGCATGCGATGTTGGAATCAGTTGTGAAATTTGGACCGTATATTGTCATTGGCCCAGGCTTAGCGCTAGCACATGCACGGCCAGAAGATGGTGCTAAAAAATTAGGTGTGAGTGTCTTAACGTTAGCGACGCCAGTGAAATTTGGGAACAAAGATAATGACCCGGTTTCATTAGTCTTCTGTTTATCGGCGATTAATAATTATTCACACCTAAATGTTATGAAAGCAATTGTAAGACTAGTTGCTGATCCTAATAAAATTACCGAGTTATCTCAGATAGACGAACTAGAAGCATTTAAACAAACATTATTTCAGCAAGAATTACAACGAAAGTAAAGAAAGGGCGTTTAAATAATCATGGCTAAAAAACTAAAGATTTACTTCATTTGTGGTGCCGGCTTAGGTAGCAGTCTTGCTTGTCAAATGACGGCAGAAGACGTGTTAAATCAACATGGATTAGATGAGTCAATGGAACATGAAGCTATTTCATCTACACCAGGATTACGGACGGATATTATTGTTTCCGCCGAAAATTTCAAACCACAATTTGAAAAATTTGATTTAGATCCGGCAATTAAATTTGTTTTTTTACACAATATTGTTGATCCACAAGAAATTGAAACCAAGTTACTTCCCGTTATTCATGAATTGGAAAATAAATGATTTGATTGCGAGGTAAAAGCAAATGGCAGTTATTAATTTTATTATTGAAAATATTTTAACGCAGGCTGCGATTACGATTGCCTTAATTGCAGCGCTTGGGTTAATTTTGCAGCGTAAGTCGATTGGAACTGTTCTTAGTGGCACGTTTAAAACATTGCTTGGTTTTGAAGTATTGTCCGCTGGGTCATCCATTATTACATCGAGTTTGACCTATTTCGGTAAGATTTTCTCACACGGATTCCATTTAAAAGGTGTGGTACCAAGTATTGAGGCTATCAACGGCCAAGCAATGAATCAATTGGGGTTGGGGAATGAGATTGCTTTGACCTTCTTAGGTATTTTCATTGTGAACATCATTATCGCACGTTTTTCACCATGGAAATATATTTTTCTTACTGGTCAGGCGCTGTTATGGATGGCAACAATGACGACAATTGGTGGTCATGCAGCTGGTTTATCCGGTTTCCCGAATATTGCTTTAGGCAGTGTAATCGGCGGGATCTTTGCAGTTGCGATGCCGGCTATTGCGCAACCGATTGTTCGTAAAATTACTGGTAACGATGCAATCGCTCTGGGACACTTTTGTACTGTTGGGTACATGGTGGAATCCGGTGCTGCTTGGCTATTCGGCGAACGTGGTGAAAAGAAACATTCACTAGAAGAGATGAAGTTACCAAAGAGCCTTGAGTTTATGCAAGATACGTACTTATCAGTCATGGTAGTAATGGTGCCATTGTATTTGATTACCGCAGCCTTTGCGGGTCCAAAATATGGTGCGATTGGGGCCAATGGTGTTAATTACATGATGTTTGCTTTCTTACAAGCCATTCAATTTGTCGTTGGGGTCTACGTTCTTCTTGCTGGGGTTCGGTTATTATTAGGTGAAATTGTACCAGCGTTCCGTGGGATTGCGATGAAGTTAGTGCCGAATTCTAAACCCGCACTTGATTGTCCGGTACTTTTCCCATATTCACCAAATGCGGTGATCGTTGGTTTTATTACAACAACCATTGGGACTGTGATTGGGATGTTCTTCTTCCCAGTCCTAGGGTTAGCAGTCATTTTACCTGGGATGTTAACGAACTTCTTTGCTGGTGGGACTGCAGGTATCTTTGGTAATGCTGTTGGTGGCCGTCGTGGTGCCATCATTGGTGGGATTGTGCATGGGTTATTTATCACGTTGCTACCAGCACTATTAGTAGGTGTTTTAACACATATGGGCTTTACTAATGCTTCTGCAACAGATTCAGATACGATTGTCTCGTGCTTAATATATGCCTGGTTTATCACGCCAATTTTGAAAGCGGTTTAAGGAGGGATAGCTATGTTTGGTTTATTTAAAAAGAAGCATGCTGAAAAAGTGTCACCTGTTGAAACAACACCGACTTTATCAACCGAAGAAACTGAACAGTTAAAAGTTGAATGCAAGACGTTGGTTGGTCAAGTAGATTCAATTACTGGTGATGACCGAATTAATATGTTGAATCATATCGGCATGATTAATGAAAAACTTGATCAGCTTGATGATGCTATTGCATATTTTGAAATGAGTTTGAAAGAAAAAGAACAATTTGGTGATGCTTACAACGGCTTATTACGTTTGTATGAAGAGAAGCGTAAGCAGGCGGCTTATGGCAAAGATGACGATGGCATTCAAAAATGGGTCACAAAAATGGATGATCTGATGAGTATTTCTAAACGAGTTCTTAAATCAAATTATTAAATTTTGGAGGAATTAAAAATGTATAAAACCTTAACACCAGTTTTAAAAGAAGCCGAACGCTTGGATTATACGGTAGGCGCGTTTAATGCCCATAACTTAGAAATGGTCCCAGCAATGATTAATGCAGCTCGTGACAGTGGTTCGGCAATTATTATTCAGACCAGTGTGTCAACTGCTCGCTATGTTGGTATGACTAACTTTGTCGCGGTTTGCAAGTCAATGGCAGAGTCTGAGACAGTCGATGTTGTCTTGCATTTAGACCATGCACGTGACCTGACAGATATTAAAGATGCAATTGATGCGGGGTATAGTTCAGTGATGTTTGATGGTTCACTACTACCTTTTAAAGAAAATATTGCGAAGACAAAACGTGTGATTGATTATGCTCACGAACATGGCGTTTCAGTAGAAGGTGAAATTGGTACGATTGGTGGTACTGAAGAAGGCTTTACAGTGGCTGAAGGTCAATATACTGATCCTAAAGATGCGATTGAATTTGTTAAAGAATGCAATGTTGATGCACTAGCAGTTGGGATTGGGACTCATCATGGACAATTTCAATCTAAGACAAAGCTGAACTTCCCATTACTTGAAGAAATTCATCATGCGATTGATAAGCCTTTAGTTGTTCATGGTGGTACAGGTGTTGATGAGAAAGATTATCATCGATTGACTGAAAATGGTATCCGTAAGTTCAACGTCGGGACCGAACTATTAGTGGCTTGGACACGAACTGCCCAAGAAAAATTTGGGGCTACTGAAGTGAATAATTCTTTACGGAATAATATTATGCCATGTAATAAAGTTGTTCATGATATTGTTGCCCATAAAATTGATTTGTTTATGAATAAAAACAGTGCTATTTCAGCGGTAACGGCATAGACACGATGAGAGATTCTGCTATGTGGAATCTCTTTTTATTTTAGGAGGTTTTCTTTTGAAAAAAACATTACTATTACTTGCTGGTGATCCAGGTACTGGTAAATCATATTTTGATCAAATGATTAGAAAACAAATTTCAGGATTTCACGAGTTGTCGATTGATGTTGAAAAAGAGTTTTTGTATGACAAATATGGATTTAATGATTTAGATGGGCGTGAAAAATTAGACTACGAAGCGCTACAATTGTATCTTGAAAAAGTTAAACTTGAAATGACACGTGGTCATTCAATAATTTCTGATTATCCATTCAGCAATAAACAATGGGGAACCTTAAAACGTTTGAGTGAGACTTATGACTACCAAGTGATCACGGTTGTATTAACTGCTGATTTCAATGTTTTATACGATCGACAGGTTAAGCGTGATTTAGATGAAAGCCGCCATTTGGGCCATTTAATGACACACTATCATAAAGGCGACAGGCTACAAGACCGGCGTCAAATTGAAGTTAATCCAACTAAGTCAGAACTGTCAGCCTTTCTAAAGTCAAAGAAATATGATGAATTTAAACTTGGTACGACTTTTAAGCTAGATGTTTCTGACTTTAAAAAGGTTGATTATCAGACAATAATTGATTCGATTGACACATTAGTCAGCGAAAAGTTTTTTCTAAGTGATTATATTGATCATACGTTATTAAGCCCAACTGCAACCAAGGCTGAAATTAAACAAGTCGTTATGGATGCTCAGAAGTTTGAATTCCATTCAGTAATGGTTAATCCATGTTGGGTTAAATATGTGCATGCGCTATTGAATGGGTTGCCAATTAAAACCGCAACAGTAATCGGATTCCCACTTGGGGCTAACACAATGGCAGTTAAGGTGTCAGAAGCAGAAGATGCGATTCAAAATGGTGCTGATGAGTTAGATATGGTGATGAATATTGGCATGTTTAAATCTGGCGATGAAGACTATGTTGGTGAAGAAATTGAACGAATTAAATTGATTGCGCATCGTCAACATAGAATTTTGAAGGTTATTATTGAGACCGCATTATTAACGGATGAAGAGAAAAAGGCTGCAGCTCGTCTGGTTTCTGCTAGGGGTGCTGACTTTATCAAAACTTCAACTGGTTTCTCGACTGGGGGTGCGACAATCAAAGATGTTGCGTTACTCAAAAAATACGTTACTGGGACAACCTTGGTTAAGGCTTCTGGTGGTATTCATAATCGACAAGAGGCAATGGCGATGATTGATAATGGTGCCGATCGATTGGGAACTAGTCAAAGTGTGGCTATTGTGACTGAACCATAAGTTTTTTTTGTGATTAATCTTTGAATAACGTCTAAAAGTGTCCGAGCTACTAATATGAACCGTAATGTATTAGAGATTATTTGAAAGTTGAAAGCTTATTTTGAATAGGTAAGTATAGAAGCAATTCGGTATATAAGCTGAATTGCTTTTTTATTAGTAACCTAAATTGGGCTTTTCAATCAGCATCAACCACCCAAATGACGTATAATGAAACTATTCTAACAAATCAAGGAGAATCTCATGGCAGAATTAACCCATTTTTACCAAACGTTCCAACCAGAACATTATGATATTTACCTAGATATTAACCGGGCGACTAAGACGTTTAGTGGTCAAACCAAGATTACCGGTGACGCACAAACAGCCGCCGTTTCAATCCATCAAAAGGACTTCACCGTTTCCGCTGTTCAAGCTGATGGACAAGACGTGCCATTCAAGTTAGACGCTGAAAACGATGCGATTCGCATTGACTTAGCTAAAGCTGGGAAGACCACGTTAGCAATCACTTACACGGCGCCATTAACTGACACGATGATGGGGATTTACCCATCTTATTACGAAGTTAACGGTGAAAAGAAGCAAATCATCGGGACGCAGTTCGAAACTAATGCTGCGCGGCAAGCGTTCCCATGTGTCGACGAACCAGAAGCCAAAGCCACGTTTGATTTAGCTATCAAGTTCGACGAACACGCCGATGAAACCATCATCAGCAACATGCCAGAAGTTAAGACCGAAAACGGCGTGCATTACTTTGATACGACCGTTAAAATGTCAACTTACCTAATTGCGTTTGCCTTTGGTGAACTCCAAAGTAAGTTAACGACCACTAAGAGTGGTGTGAAGGTCGGCGTCTTTGGCACCAAAGCCCACAAGGCTAATGAACTCGACTTTGCGTTAGACATTGCCAAACGTGCAATTGAATTTTATGAAGATTTCTATCAAACACCATATCCATTACCACATTCATGGCAGTTGGCCTTACCAGACTTTTCAGCCGGTGCGATGGAAAACTGGGGCTTAGTCACTTATCGGGAAGCTTACTTATTACTCGATCCTGACAACACTGCTTTAGATATGAAGCAACGGGTTGCAACGGTGATTGCCCACGAATTAGCCCATCAATGGTTCGGTGATTTGGTTACCATGAAGTGGTGGGATGATCTCTGGTTAAATGAAAGTTTTGCCAACATGATGGAATACGTCGCCACCGATGCCTTAGAACCTGATTGGCATATTTGGGAAACGTTCCAGACTTCTGAAGCCGCGGCGGCCTTACAACGCGATGCGACCGATGGTGTTCAATCAGTCCACGTTGAAGTTGAAAATCCCGCTGAAATCGATGCCTTATTCGATGGTGCGATTGTCTATGCTAAGGGTGCCCGGATGTTAGTTATGGCCCGGGCATTAGTTGGCGATGATGCTTTACGTCAAGGCTTGAAGGCTTACTTCAATGCCCATCAATATGGCAATGCTCAAGGTAAAGACTTGTGGGCAGCCTTAGGTGATGCTTCTGGGATGAACGTTGGGGCTATCATGAACTCGTGGCTGGAACAACCAGGCTATCCAGTTGTGACGGCTAGCGTAGTCGATGGTCAATTAACATTGAAACAACAACAATTCTTTATCGGTGAAGGCAAGGAAGTTGGCCGTCAATGGCAGATTCCGTTGAACAGCAATTACGACGCCGCACCTGAAATCATGGCTGATACGACCGTTGCCTTAGGCGACTATGCAGCATTACGGTCAGCAAACGGTAAACCTTTCCGCCTAAATGTTGGTAACAATTCACACTTTATCGTCAAATACGATCAAACGTTATTAGATGATATTTTGGCCAACTTAGACCAATTAAATGCGATCGACCAACTACAATTGTTGCAAGATTTACGTTTATTAGCCGAAGGTCGCCAAATTTCTTATGCCGCAATCGTGCCATTGTTGAGCCGTTTTGCTGCGAGTCATTCGACGGTGGTCAACGATGCGTTGTATCGTGTTGCCAGCGACTTGAAGAAGTTTGTGACCCCCGATTCAACTGAAGAAGCCGCTTTACGTCAATTATTTGATCAATTGAGCGCTGACCAAGTGACGCGCTTAGGCTGGGCACCACAAGCTGGTGAATCTAACGATGACCAATTAACGCGGCCATACGTTTTAAGTGCCGCTTTATATGCTAAGAATGCTAAGGCGATTGCGGATGCACATCAGTTATTTGTCGCGAACCGCGATTCATTAGCAACTTTACCAGCGGATACGCGGGTCTTCGTCTTACGTAACGAAGTGCAAAACTATGGTAGTGCCGACTTGTTCGACATGTTATTAACTGAATCTCGGCAAACGGCTGATGCGAGTTACAAAGCTGATATTTGTGCCGCTTTAACGAGTACGCAAGATGCCGCTTTAGTCGCTAAGCTGATTGAAAAATTTGAAGATGCCGATACGATCAAGCCTCAAGATTTACGAGCTTGGTTCCGTGGCGTTTTGGCTTCCAACGCAGGCCAACAAGCTGCTTGGGACTGGATTCGTAACGACTGGCAATGGCTAGAAGATACAGTTGGTGGCGACATGGAATTCACCACTTACATTACCGTGATTGCGGGGATCTTCCGGACAGCCAATCGTTTGGCCGAATTCAAAGCCTTCTTTGAACCTAAGCTCAACACGCCAGGATTAACCCGGGAAATCCAAATGGATACCAAGGTGATCACGAGCCGTGTTAGCTTGATTGAAGCCGAACAAGCTGCGGTGAACACTGCGATTGCCGAAGTTGTAAAATAATCTGTATTAAATGAATAAATGGGCCCCCTAGTTCAACAAACATGCTGAACTAGGGGGCCTATTTATTTGGTGGTGAAAAGTTGTCGTATGTTAGATATTAAGTGTGTCATAATGCTTGGTATTTAAAAAGTGAACCAAGTGAACACCAAACAAAATAAGATTAATAATCGTAAGGCATAACCGTAACTGTTCAAAAAGACGCTTTAATCGCGGATTTAGTTGCATTAATAATGACCACCCTTAGTGAATTTACTCAGATTATGATACAACCAAGTTATCTTTAAAATGAAAGTCGTAAGGCATAATCGTAATCGTTCAAAAAGACGCTTTAATCGTGGACTTAGTTGCATTAACAATGACCACCCTTGGTGAATTTACTCAGATTATGACACAACTAAATCATCTTTAAAATGAAAGTCATTGTCGAATGAGGTCAAAATACTTAAAATGAGAAGTAAAGAAAGACGGTGAACGAATGAATTTCAATTTAGACGATCAATATACGTTAAATTTCGGTAACTCGGCTGCACCGCATGACTTAATTGCCATCTTGAATCTAGGCTGTGTTGATACGCAAGCCTGGTGGTTACCCAATGAAGCCGATCTGTTTGCGGCCATCGATAATGGACAACTAAAGGCGCACTTTAAGTTTTGGAATAAGCAAAAGTCAACATTAGTCAACGGCAATATCGCCAATGGGTATCTCGATTATCAACATCCTGCACAGGCAATGGCATGGGCGAAACAAGTTTTCCACAATCAACAAGCCTTGCGCGACAGTACTGATGTGCCCAGCTATTTGGCCACAACGTACCCGGCAGTTAAACCATACGCCCAGGCCGATGCGGTTAAAAAGCAAATTGATGCGGAAGTGCTAGCGAACCAAATAACGAGTGTTCCGACGATTATTTTTGATGGTCACGCCGCTGATGAAGAAAATCTACAGTCAATCAAGCAATTGTTAGCCTAAGTCAAACCCTTGTCAGAACAGGCATGTATACCTATCAACCATAAGTTGATTGTCATTTTTTAAGAAAGTGCGTACGCTGGGGATAGTTAAACGAGGGGATGACGCAGATGCGATTACAGGACTTGTTAAAACAGCAACGACTACAAAATCATTACACCCAAGCTCAACTGGCACAACGGTTATTTGTGTCCACACAAGCGGTTTCGAAATGGGAACATGGGCAGTCGGTGCCAACGATCGATAACTTATTAGCTTTATCGGATCTATACAATTTATCGTTAGATGAGTTAGTGCAGGGGAGTCCGTTTTTCAAGAAGCCTTACGTTGTTGGTCATCGGTACCGGCGCAGTCGAGTGTTACTATTGTTGGGTGCTTGGCTGTTATTGAGCATCTTTTTAAGCGGGTTCGATTTTAAAAACTGGTCGATCCTGACGATGATCGTCGTATTTGGCTCGGGATACTTGATACCAATTTTAACGAATGACTATTGGGTGATTGAAGCAACTCAGCTAAAATGGCGTCATTATGGGAAAGGCTTTATTTTTAAGCAGCTATTGGAGCGGCAGCCAAAGCTTGAAACGATGGCGTACACTGAAATGGCACAAGCCACGATTTACTATCAAGTGCGGCAACGGGTGCAACCATTTGATTATGGCTCAGATGACTTTAAACTCATTATTACGGCTAAGGATGGGCGGCATTGGGCGTTAGAACTTGGGGCGCATGTCCAAGATTTCTTACCGCAGTTTGTAAACTATTTGGTCCGGCAAGGTGTCCCAGTCGCTGATGATGATGGTATCGTTGAGTTATTATTACGCGGTGACTCACTGTATAACCACTTTAATGCGGGGAAGCGTGGTGCGACAGGGTCAAACTAAAAGCCATCACTGGTGCTAACTTGGTTCAAGTTGGACTAGTGATGGCTTTGGTATTAATTGGATGTATTAAGCGTGTCACGGCGCGCGTCAATCAATAGCGCTAGTTCATCTAAATCAGCGACGGTCGCAGACTTCTTAATGAAATTTCGGGCTACTGAGCGCTTATTGAGGTACTGTTTTCGCGCCTTATTGGCATCATCCCATTTTTTATTGGCTTTGGTTCGAGCGGGCGTTAATTTTCCAGGCATACTGGTTCCTCCAAACGATAGTTTTACTTATTTTAGTCTAACATTGGCAGTACTTAAGAATACAGTTTAGTGACAATTTTAGATTATTGTTTGATTAGTTAGATTTTGGTGCTGAAATGGCAACTATTACACATGTAAACGTTCATTGAATTGAGGTTTAGCATCTGAAAGGAAGCCAGAATGGCAACAAAATTAATCATTCTACGCGGTAATGCGGATAGTAATAAAGCGGTATTGGCACACAAGTTACAAGATAAATTAGGACCGGCTAGTATGGTTATTTCTCAAGATGTCGTGCGCCAACAAATGTTGCACGTTCATGATTACCCGGGTAATCAAGCCATCGAATTGATTAAACAACTTGCGGATTTTGGCAATCATCAAGTCGAAGTTGTGATTGTCGAAGGGTGTTTAGTGAGTCAACGGTACCGCGCAATGATCGTCACATTGATGAAACGGTTTGAACAAGCGGTTGTGTATCGATTTGAAGACTGTTGTCAGGCGTGTGAACAGCCATCGAAACTAGCCTGGTTACCGTGGCGTCACACTACATATCCGCATGAGCAAGCCTTAGCAGATGGCTTAACATTGGATGAACAAATGAAGCGCGTTTTAACCGATTTACAACTTGCTTAGATGGAACTAGCAAACTTAAGATTTTGCGTTAGCGTTAGTTTTTGGTATACTACTTTTAAATCGTAATTATTACCATTTAAAAGCGAGAGGTATAATCATGGAAAAACAAGATTTAGCGACCGCGCGTCGTCAATTACGCAGTCGGAATATTAAGTCACGTAAACGGGCCTTAAAAGTCTTACACGATGCAAGACGTCAAGCCACTAAAGCTAAAGCATAAGTTACCAAATTGGTCACAGTAGGGATGATATCATCGCTGCTGTGACTTTTTTTGGTCAAATAGGCTTGTAAAATCTTAGTGAGTCTAGCTATAATTTAGAAGAGAAAACGCTGTTGTATCAAGGATGCAACGGGGCATTGCGGGGCCAAAAGTAGGCGGCAACGATTAATTGCGGCAAAAACGCTGGCCTGAGTCATAAAGGTGGGGTATTGTGAAAATTGTCATTGGGGTACAAATAAAAAAATATCGGGTTCACGCTGGTTGGTCACAACAAGAATTAGCCACGCAGTTGAATGTGACACGGCAAACGATTTCTAAGTGGGAATTGGATAAGAGTTATCCAGATTTGGAAAGCTTGGTTCGTTTGAGTGAGTTATTCGCCGTTTCAACGGATGACTTGCTTGGATTAAAGCGGACGGACGCCACGCCAGTCACAGAGAACAGACCAATTCGGTGGACCTGGTTTCATAGGGGGAGAAAATCAACGATGACTAAAAAAGTTAAATGGTATGCAGGTGGTCAAGAACGGGCCCAAGTTGCGGTTGGTTTGTTAGTTGGGTTAATTGAAAACTTGAATGCATCAAACGAACAACCACTGCGGGAATTATTGGCAAGCTACTATCAAGAACTGGTGGATCAACGTTCTGGTTCTAATCTATATGTTTTTGACCGGATGAACTTAGGTGTTTCACGGTGTATGCAAAAAAATGGCATCGTGCTAAGTGCGGATAATCGGCAACGTATGAATGATCTGTTAGCGTTAAATTATATCCATTATAGCTAATGATTTGGATGCAAAAAGGTAGCGACAACGCGTTTTGACGTTGTCGCTACCTTTTTTAATGTCAGTTTAGTTGTGACGCATTAAAGTAAATGAATACCAGCGGCTTCACATTTTTTAACCATTTCATCTGGCCAGAGTGCCGTTTGGACTTCACCGACGTGGGCTTTGCCAAGTAGCAACATGCATAAGCGTGATTGACCGATCCCACCACCAATGGTGAATGGCACGTCTTCGTTTAAGACCATTTGATGATAAGGTAAGTCTAAACGATCTTCGGCGTCAGCGAGTTTCAGCTGTTTCTTCATTGATTCAGCATCGACCCGAATCCCCATGCTAGAGATTTCAATGGCTTGGTCTAAAGGTTCATACCAGAACATGATATCACCGTTTAAGTCCCAGTCATCGTAGTCAGGGGCGCGGCCATCATGCCGTTTGCCACTGAGTAATTGACCACCAATCTTCATGATGAAGACACAACCAAGTTCTTTTGTAATCGCGTTTTCGCGTTCGCGTGGGGTCATGTCAGGATACTTGTCTTCTAATTCTTGTGTTGTGATGAAGTGAATTTCATCTGGTAAGTGGTGTACCGCTTGTGGGAACTTGTACCAAACTTCGTGTTCCATATGCTTGATCACTTTAAAGATTTGACGAACAGTCTTTTGAAGATAGTCAATGGTCCGATCTTCTCTAGCAATGACTTTTTCCCAATCCCATTGATCAACGTAAGCTGAATGGTAGTTGTCTAAGTCTTCGTCTTTACGAATGGCGTTCATGTTTGTATATAACCCTTCATGCATGCCAAAGCCGTAACGCTTCAATGCGACCCGTTTCCACTTTGCAAGTGAGTGAACGATTTCGATGGTCTCGTCACCCATGTCTTGCATGGTGAAGGAAACGGGCTTTTCAACGCCGTTCAAGTTATCGTTCAAGCCAGTTTTCTTTTCGACAAACATTGGGGCGGAGATCCGTGATAAGTTTAATTGCTTACCGAATTCTTCTTGGAACGTTTCGCGAATATAACGAATCGCGGTTTGGGTTTCACGAACAGACAATTTTGGATCGTATGATTCTGGAATAATTAAATGCATATCAACAAGCTCCTTTGGTTTTAAAAACCGGATGAAAAAAAGCCTTCCATCCCTTGAAATATCAAGGGACGAAAGGCTTTTTTCGCGGTACCACCCAAGTTGTTTATCTAAAATAAACCAGCTTTTATAGAGTACAAACATACTCCACCGATGATAACGTACCGGCAAACGACTAATCCTACTCTCAGTAAAGATTTCAGTTAGCAACTAAGAAAGTGTTTTTCGGCTCAAGCAAGGTCTGGTCGGGTTTCCACTATGTCCCGATTCACTGGCAGGTTGGTTGAACGTACTCCTCTTTCCTCCGTTTTTTATCTTGTGACATTTATATTAGCACGATTTTTCAAAATGTAAACCATAAAATTAAAATTTTCATAGTCAACGATGAAAAAAGTTCTAATTAATCATTCAAGTTATAGCGTAGTTTCATGTGTTCGGAGCCCATAATGACCATATCGCCCAATAATTTCGTTTGACGAGTCATCGATTCGTCAGCCAATTTTTGATTAGCGGCTTCAAGATAAGCAGTCACATCACTTTGGCCATTTAAGTTAGCATCGGTGTCGTTTTGAATCTGATGATAAGCACCCATGGCTTCAAGTTCAAAACTGTTGCGCATATCGACGTATAAGTCGTAATCGGTATCACCCAAGAGGGCCGTCGTGCAACTTAACCAATACATATTGTTTAAGTCAAAGGTGCCGTTAGCGTCTTTATAGCTAGCAGGGGTGTCATTGACATTAGCGTAGAATGGCACGACCGTGTTAAAGGTATTGGCACCAAAGGCTAACCAGTGAATCCCGGCGATTTCAGCAGGGACGTTGTTACGGATTTGTAAAATGTTCACGTCGTGGTTCCGGTTGATCCCGATTGGCCGGAATAAGGTTTTATCAGCTTCAGAGCCGTTACCGTAAACATCATATTTCGTGTTTTCGAAGTGTGAACTCAAAACGAACTTAACATCTTCGATGGAAATCTTGCGATTAGCATGGCAGATGAATGGCAAGTCTTGTGCCATTGGGTCTTGTTCAACTTCTGGCGTGAAGTACTTTTGGCCAAACCAAGCCCGGGGATTGTTATAAACGGTGTCCTTGATTGAAGCACTCCCAAAGATATGGCGTAAGTTGTAATGGTCAAAGTCAGGATTCAAGTGATATTGTTCGATTAAGTCTTTTAAGTCGTCAGAGCACAAGGTGTCTTCAGCGTCAAAGTCGAAGTCATCAATATTCATCCGGTTAGGTGCGACCACGTAGGCATCGTCTGGAATCCGCTTAGCAGCCCAGTGATGACCACCGATGGTTTCTAGCCACCAGATTTCGTTGTTATCTGAAAAGGCGATTCCGTTTGGTTCGTAGGTCCCGTATTCTTTTAACAACTGACCTAACCGTAAAACGCCATCTTTGGCGCTATGAATGTAAGGCAAGACTAAGGTGACTAAATCTTCTTCACCAATCCCACCAGCAACTAATGGGTCCATGCCAAGGACACGGGAGTTGGTCGTGATCGTTTCAGTCGCTGACATCGCGATATTTTCGCTGTTGATCCCAGCAGCTGGCCAAGTTCCATTCGTTAAAATTGAGTTTGGAATTGACGTATAACGTAACGGGTTATCTGGTAATTCCACCTTAACTTTACTAATAACGGATTGATAGTGCTTGGGTTGGTCTTCGGGATTAACGACAACTAACCGTTCAGGGTCAAGAGCTTCATGCCCATCGTCATTTCGTGAAATAATTGTTGAGCCATCAATTGAGGCTTTTTTACCCACTAAAATCGTGGTACATGAGCCTTTAATACGCTTTTCCATGCTATAAAACACTCCTTTTTAGTTATTATGACTATTATACGCTTTCTAATATAGCGTTGATACCAATCGACCGGGAATTTTACGGGTCGTGATGGTTAGCCATAAGCGTGTCTTTAATGGTGTTCAGCTCGCTGAATTAAGGCGGATATAGGTGTTAATCGCTAGTATCAGTTGCCGAGTTCCTCACGAGTGGCCCCATGTTTAAGTAACTGATCATATTCGACGTAAGTTGCTGGATCGACTTGTACCGTGTCAGGTTTTAAGTGGATCTTTTCAGTGCCAGCCGCGGCGGCCGTTTTGTAGTACCACTTTTTAAAACGTAAATAATCGAGCGAACTTTGAAGCTTTTGAATCTCAGTTTCGAGGACTTTTTCATGTTGATTAAGAAAGTCATACCGGTCTTGAAGCGAGTCATCACCATCCATCCGCCATGAAACAAAGTAAGCGATATCTTTGATGGGAACGCCCGCGCGCTTTAAATCTAGAATCATTTGCATGAGTTGCATATTATCTTCAGTGAACTGACGGCGCCCACCACTATCACGTTTGACGAATGGTAAGAGACCCGCGCGGTCGTAGTAGCGAATGGCTTCAACGGTGAGTCCTAATTTGTCGGCCACTTGGCCAATTGTATAAGTGTGCATCATTAATCCCTCCATGGCAGTTTAGTTGTATTCTGCGATTAATGAGGTTAAATGGCAAACTTTTGACCAGCTATTAAGTTGTGGTGACTGTTTTATTTTTTAATATCAGCTTTTAATTAACTAGCTAATTCATGGGTGTCGGTCCGAATCATATACTTTGTAATGACGAATTGATGCCGTTGATTATAGTGACCGTACAAAGCCAATGGTAAGTCGGGTTTTAATTGATAGAACAACGTCAACGCATGTTGTACGACAATGCAATTGATGGGCTTGGCAGCTGGTGTTAATGGTTTAACGCGAATATATAACATAAACGGATCGTATTTTAAAATTTTACTTTGATTATCAAATTTAACGGTCAATGCTTCGTTAGTCATGTCGATCACCTCAGTTTTATTATACGAACAAACGTTCGACTTGACCAGCAAAAGTTACTTTTTACTAAAAGTCTGGTCAATCCATTCAAATTTAAGAATAAAAGCTATAAATTTTGGAAAGATGTTGGTATGATAAAAACATGAACAGCATTTGAGAGGGGACCTGACCATGCAACGTGGACGCCGAGCAACGTATGAAGAACGATTGGAAATTGTCGATTATACGCTAGCACACGCCAATAATTATCAAGAAGCGGCGGACAAATTTAACGTGTCCTACCCACAAGTGTATACGTGGGTACGTAAGTTCCGTCAAAACGGGGCCGCGGGCTTAGTTGACCATCGTGGTCGGCCTAAGCAAGCTCCGAAACCAGCAAATTAATGGCACACAAAAAAGTCACCCGAGAAGATTTTCTCAGGTGGCTTTTTTAGTCGAGTAAGCTGTAAGTCGCGGTAAATTCGGTTAATACCGTTTGCTTGAAATCATGGATACTCGTCGTGTCTAACTGTGGTAGTTGTTCAGGCACGATTAACGCCTGCCATTGTAATTGTAAGGTGGCTGATAAGTAAGCTTCAGCTTGCGTCAATGGCAAGGTATGTTGTTGTACTTGGGTCAACACGGCTTTAATTAAGGCATCGGCTTGAAATAACATATAGTCCGGTGTTAGGTTGGCCGTTAAGATACCGTCTGCTTGGCCTTGTGCCAGATAAGTGATCAACGCGTTAAAGTAAGCTTGGTTGGCTTGGGTCAATTGTCGCGCTAAAGTTGGGTAGGCATGGGTTAATTCCGTCATAAATGTTGGTGTCGTTGAACCCATTAACAAAAGGGCGTCTAGCCAAGTGGGGAGAAATTCTGTCGCCGTAAATGTCGTTGGCACCGGACGTTTGGTAACAAATTGTAAATGCCGGGCAACGACAGCTTGGACTAAATCATCTTTATTTTTAAAGTACAAATACAACGTTGCCCGACTAACGTTGACGGCTTGGGCTAATTTACTCATTGATAACGTTTGAAATCCCTTGATTAAAATGACGTGATTTAAGTTAATCACGAGTTCACGTTTATCGATCATTTCACTCACCTCGTAAAATTAGTATACAATAATTTTACATTTTAGACAATATGATGTATTATTTGTCTATTCTAAAAATAAACGAGGTTATGAAGATGAAAAAAGTAGTTGTTACCGGGGGTTCCGGTTTTGTTGCGAGTTGGGTCATTGCCGCATTTTTAAATCAAGATTATGCCGTCACCACGAGTTTGCGGTCACTAGATAAGGCGGCTGCAATCAAAGCCGGCTTGAGTCGCTATGTCGATGCGACGCGGTTAGCACACCTAAGTTTCTTTGTGGCTGATTTAACGCAGGCGGATGGTTGGCAAGCTGGGATGCGTGGCGCTGATGGCGTCATTCATGTGGCGTCGCCATTAGGACATGGGACTGAATCAACGGCCGAATTGGTACGCGTGGCGACTAGTGGTGTGCGAGAAGTCTTTGAAGCGGCCGCGGCCGTTGGCATTAAACGGATCGTGATGACAAGTTCCCAAGCTGCTTCAACGCCGCGCAGTACGTCAGCTAAAACCCTAGATGAAAGTTTCTGGACTGATCCGGACAATCCAGAATTAGATGCTTATCGGATTTCAAAAGTTCGGGCTGAACAGACGGCGTGGCAACTTGCGGCCGACTTAAACCTCGACTTAACGACGATTTTACCGGGTGCCATCTTTGGACCGGTAATGACGCGTAATTTAAGCTCGAATGGCATCTTATTACAATTGTTGAAGGGCCAACCAGCATTGCCGAAAGTGCCGTTAGAAATTAGTGATGTCCGTGACCTAGCGACCTTACATCGCCTCGCTTTTGAACAAGACCAAGCGATTGGCAAACGCTATTTGGCGGCATCGCAAACGCTAACGATGTTAGCTGTCGGCCGATTATATCAACAAAACTTCCCACAATTAAACTTACATGTGCGGGCGTTACCGAACTGGGCCACCCGGCTACTAGCGAAGCCAATGCCAAGCTTGCGGTCGCTAGTCCCAATGCTAAATCGGCAATATCACCATACGACGGCCGCAGCTGAACATGATTTAGGGTGGCAACAGACAGCGCCAGATGCGACCGTTTTAGCGGCGGCCCAACGTTTAATTAATTTAGGCTTAGTTGATTAAAAGCCGGCTCGCTTTACGGAATTGTTAGTGCAGTGGATGGAGAAGGTTGGTTGTATCTTCGCCGGTTTCTCGGTAAAATGGAAACACTGAATTAACAAGAAGGAGTGGCTACGGCGATGGATTTAGCGGCGGCGCAACAAGTATTAAAAACGACTTTTGGGTACGATGAATTTCGACCTGGCCAAAAAGCAGTCATTGAACAAGTCTTGGCTGGTCAAAACACGCTGGCCGTGATGCCAACGGGTGGGGGGAAATCACTTTGCTATCAAATTCCAGCGCTATTATTTGATGGTATTACCGTGGTGGTCTCACCATTGATTTCACTAATGAAAGACCAAGTCGATGCGTTAAATGATAACGGGATTGCGGCGACTTTTATTAATAGTTCCCTTGATTACGCCACGATTCAAAGCCGACTACAAGAATTGCGGGCGGGAGATTATACGTTATTGTATATTGCCCCAGAACGCTTGGATTCGCAGCAGTTTATTCAAGCATTGGGCCAATTACCGATTAAATTATTGGCAATTGATGAGGCACATTGTATTTCGCAATGGGGCCATGACTTTCGGCCGAGCTATTTGGCATTAAGTACCGCGATTGAACAATTACCGACGCAGCCACAGGTCTTGGCTTTAACGGCGACGGCAACGGAGCAAGTTGCGCAAGATATTTGTCAGCGGTTAGCAATTGCGCCAGATCACGAAGTCAACACGGGCTTTGCTCGGGATAATTTAGACTTGTCAGTGGTTAAAGATCAAGATACCGACCGCTATATTTTGGATTATTTAAAAGCCAATCAAGGTGAAGCTGGCATTATTTACGCCAGCACACGTAAAGAAGTTGCGCGGATCGCGACTTTGCTCCAGCAGCATCACGTGAAGGCGGCGATGTATCATGCTGGGTTAGAAGATAATATTCGGCGGCAAAATCAAGAGGATTTCCTCTATGATCGGGTGCAAGTGATGGTCGCAACCAATGCCTTTGGGATGGGCATCGATAAAAGTAACGTGCGGTTCGTCATTCATGCCCAAGTCCCAGGAACCCTGGAAGCTTACTATCAAGAAGCGGGGCGGGCCGGCCGTGATGGCTTGCCGAGTGAGGCCGTCTTGATCTATCGGCCCCAAGATGCCCAAATCCAGCATTTCTTTATTGATCAATCCGAGATGGATGATGAGCATAAACATCGCTCGTATCAAAAACTTCAAGTCATGAGTCAATATGCGAATACCCAAGGGTGTTTACAACAATTTATTTTGAAGTATTTCGGTGAAACATCCGAATCTTGTGGCCGTTGTAGTAATTGTCGTGACGACCGCGAAGCCCAAGATATTACCACCAACGCGCAAAAAGTTTTATCTTGTGTCGTTCGCTTACATGCGCGTTTTGGTAAAGGCGTTGTGGCGCAAGTCTTGACAGGTGCTAATAATCAACGGATCCGGGACTTAGATTTAAAAGGCCTATCGACATACGGAATTATGGCCGATCAGCGGCAAAAGACGGTCACTGAATTAGTGGACTTTTTGACGGCGGCCGGCTATTTACAAAGTGTCGGCGGCCAATACCCGACTTTGACCGTGACAAAAACTGGTGTCGCCGTCTTAAAAGGTGAAAGCCAAGTGTATCGTAAAACGGCGCAGACTGTTAAACAGGCTGCGCCGGTGAATGATGCGTTATTTGAACAATTACGGACATTACGGCGGCAATTGGCTGAAGACCAACAAGTCCCACCGTTTGTGATCTTTTCCGATAAAACGTTACATTCAATGTGTGACATCTTACCTGAAAACGATGCCGCGTTCTTAAATGTTCGTGGTGTTGGGGCTAATAAGCTAGAAAAATATGGTGAAACGTTTATGCAAACGATTCGCGCTTATGTCCATCAACCCGTGGCTAGTCAAGACTAGTCGGCTTGATTTAACAATTGATACAGGTGATCGTTGACTTGGCCAAAGGAGCGGATATTATTTTGCACATTGGACATTAAAACAATGTACGTTTTGCCAGTATGGGTAAAACTATTGGAGACGTTCCAACCACTGACGATGCCGTGACTATTATAGGCCCCCGGATCGACGTAAAAGCCCATGCCATAGCCGGACGTGCTACCAGCTGTCAACATTTGTTTGCGGGCCTTAGCGTTGATCAGGTCACCGCGCATTAAAGCTGCGTCGAAACGGTACATGTCAGTTACCGACATCGCTAAGTTACCAACGCCATAAAGTTGGGATAAATCGGGCAGTGCTGGTGTGACGTACTTGCCGTTGGTCACTCGATAGCCGGTTGAGCGTTGCTTAGACTTAGCAAAAGCTTGATAGGTGAGGACGTCGTTCATCTGAGCAGGTTTAAAAATGTGGGTCTGAAAGTAAGTCATTAGCGGCTGACCACTGAGTTTTTCAACTAAGTAAGCCAAGACTGTATAATTACTATCTAAATAATGCCAGCTTCCAGGCTGACTTGTGATCCCTTGTTTTTCAATATCTTTTACGAGTTCAGCCGGCGTCACTTTGGCATCTGCTTCCTGATGACCAGCTAGACCGGAAGTATGGGTAAGTAAGTGCTTTAGGGTAATCGCCTGCCCGTTAGGAAATTTCGGAAAATACCGTTTGACTGGGTCTTTGACCGATAATTTACCAGCTGATTGAAGTTGCAAGATAGCGGTGGCAATTAGCGCTTTTTCTGTCGAACCGATGTAGTAAGGCGTATTGAGTTGATTTTTCAAGTCAGCTTTGCGATTGCGCAAGCCATAGGCCTTGCGCAACACCACTTGGTTTTCCCGGACGATCAGAGCGGTGCCGGTAAAGTGTAATTTGGTTAAATAGTGGTCGATGGCTTGATTCTTCACCACGATCGTTAATGGCTTAGGCTTGGCTGGTTTTGCCTTGGCATGGGCTGTCTTAGTGACGGTGATGGTTGATTTTGACTTAGTCGCAGGTTTGGCAGCGGGCCAAAGGGCTTTGCCAAGTAGCGTCAGCGCCCCCACACTAACTAAAATAATTAAAAATAAGCGCAAATGATAATAGCGTTTTGTCCGACGATAATGCATGTTAATTCCCCCAAAATTAATCTCATCATAATTAGCACTACTATACCATATCTGTACAAAAAATTATATTAAATTTTTAGCGCATTTAAAGGAAGTGTCACAAATGGAATTCGAATGGCAACATCACGGTGACGCCGTGTCGATGAAACACTTTTTAACGACGCACGGGATTAGCATGCGCTTGATCAAAGCGGTCAAGCATGGCGATGGCCAATTTATTGTGAATCAACAAGTTCAAACGGGGGTCATCACGGTGCAAGCTGGCGACGTCGCGGGTATTCGGTTACCGGATGAAGCCGCAGATCCGAGCGTGACGATTAGCGAACAGCCAATTACGGTGATCTATGAAGACGCGAATTGGTTAGTCGTCAATAAGCCAGCGGGATTGACCAGTGTCCCGGGACCAAGTAATCGAACCGATACGTTGGTCAATCGTGTGAAAGGCTATTTGGTCGCCCATCAAGCGCCAAATCAAAAGCCCCATCTGATCACGCGACTGGATCGTGATACAAGTGGCTTAGTCCTAGTTGCCAAGCATCGTGTCGCCCAAAGTATGACGACCTGGGCCCCGATGGCGGCAACAATTAAAAAAACGTATCTTGCTTGGGTCACCGGGCAATTGACGCCGGCCAGTGGTACCATTGACGCGCCGATTGGCCAAGTTGACGCCCAGCCACGACGGGTCGTGACTGACAGTGGTCAAAAGGCGGTGACTAAGTATTGGGTCCAAACGACTTATCCAACCGCGACGCAGGTGAAACTACAACTAGTCACTGGCCGCACGCATCAAATTCGCGTTCATTTGACGCATTTAGGACATCCTTTATTAGGCGATGCGCTTTATGGTGGGCCAATGGCGTTGATTAAACGTCAGGCGTTACATGCGGCAACTTTACAACTAACGGATCCGTTTACGGGACACGACTTTAGTTGGCAAGCGCCATTGCCGGCCGATTTAACACAGTTAGTAAACCAACTCAAATAAGGCATGCAATCACAAAACGGCGACTATCCTAAAGCTAGGGTAGTCGCCGTTTTTGTGGACTTTTACGAGTTATGATTTTGGCGTGGTTGCGTCAAAATCAGTTGCTAAAGTGGTAAAAGTTGTTTGTAATAATTTTAAAGGTTCCGTTAAGGTGAGATAATAAATATGTTCAACCCCATTACTGCGCATCGCAATGACCCCAGCTTCACGCATTAAGCGTAAATGATGGGACACTGCGGGTCGGGAAATATTGACTAACGCGGTAATGTCGGTCACATTTAAACCATCGCCACTATTCCCCAACGCGATGATAATTTGCCGCCGGATTTTTTCGGCGAAAATCCCAATTAGCTGGGCACTTTCCGCTAATGCTGCTTCCGATTTTTGATAGTTAGCCATAACTGACCTAGTCCTTTCAAATTCGATTTAACGCGCCGGTCGCCATTTCCCCCATTACGTGGTGCGAAGCCTAGGCCGCAAGTACGCCGAAACGTTGGCCGGTGAATTAAGCAGACAACTACGCCGCTTAGGGCGTTTGTGATGCTATTAAGTAGTGCACAATTTATCCTAACGAACTGGTGCGTGCGGTTGGTGCCAGGACGTTAAAATCTTAAGTCCGCAAGTTGTCCAGCGGGCTGGCAAAACGGTAAAGGAATACCAATGCTTACGTTTTATTAAAACAACTCCTTAATCGATTGTCAATTGTTTTTATTTGAATCGTTTATAATTAGCGTATTGAACGATTGCGGTTCGTTTGGTAACTTTGACGAACATTTTCGTTTGACGGGTCTTATTTTGGAGGTGAAGTTTACATGCGAGTTTTAGGAGTCTTGGGGTCACAACGGCCAGATGGTGTCACGGCCCAGACCTTGCAGGCGGTATTGAAAGGCGCAGCAACGACAGCAGAAGTTGCCACGATTAATTTAAATGATTATGACCTTTTACCAGATAAACCTAACCAGCCTAACCCAGAACTAGACAAACTTGAAAAAGAACTTTTAGCGGCAGATGTTTGGGTCCTCGCCGCACCCACTTATTTGGGGAGTTTGTCTGGGGTGATGAAGCAGTTCTTTGACTGTTTTCGAAATCGCATCGCGCGTTTTAATCAGGTTGGTGAAGCGGTGCCGGACCGGTTTAAAAATAAGCACTATGTCACGATCACGAATTGTTATGCTGGCGGTGTCGAAAATTATGTAACGGGTGTCACCGATGCTGCTTTTAAGACGATGGATAAGTTTTTAACGATGGGTGGTTTGATTAAGTTACGCGAAGTCGTGGTCACTAAGACCTTTGGGATGACGCAATTGTCACCGGCTAAACAAGCTGAATGTGAACGGGTTGGCCAACGGGCGGCGCATAAAAAGGAGCGGGATGATAATACCATGAAACGTTATCTAGAATTATTTTTAATGATTGCCGTCATGGCACTAGTTACAATGGGGATTGAAGCTGGCATCGGCCAGTGGGTGCCACTACATAACTTTTGGGCCTACTATGGGGTGTTTGTCATCATTTTTTACGTTTTATTGGCCAGTATCTTACACTTTTTCACGGTGGTTAAGCATCGGCGGCGGTAAAGCGTGGTAGGATAGACTTGTACCGGCGCCCTTAGTGTAATGGATAGCACGCGAGATTTCGGTCCTTGCGATCAGAGTTCGACTCTCTGGGGGCGCATAAATGAGGTGATAGCGTTGTCTGAGTCATGACTTGGGCAGCGCTTTTTTAGGACTAATCGATTGTGCAAAATCGATTAGCTGCGTAAAATAAGGCTAACGTTAATAGGGGGTGGTCAAGGTGACTCACGACCAATCATTAGCCTTACAAAATGACCTGTATAACTTAATTTTAAATCCAGCAACGCGGGCGTGGGAACGCCAATTATTAGTAGCTGCTAAAGCGCGGTTAACCGATGATGCTAGTCTTAATCGCGAGTTAGATCGATTAGCGGCCGATTTACGTCCTTTAGCGCAACGTAATAGCTTGACGCCAGATGTGACCGATTTTTATGCCAAATTAACCGGGGAGACTGTGTTAGATACTCGGGCGATGGTAGCCAAACATTGGGCGCCAGATCCACCGTATCAAGAACGGGCGATCTTTGCTGGCGGCTGCTTTTGGTGCTTAGTCGAACCCTTTGAGACTCGAGCGGGCGTTAATGCCGTGATTTCGGGCTATACGGGTGGCGCACTTGAACAACCGACTTATGAACAAGTCTTTAGTCAAACGACCGGACATGTCGAAGCCGTTGAGATTTTATTTGATCGCCGTCAAATGACCTATGCGGACTTATTAGCCATCTATTGGCAATTGATCGATCCAACGGATGACTTGGGCCAAATCGATGATCGTGGGACGCAGTATCGGCCGGTAATTTTTGTTAATTCTCCAGAACAGCGCCAATTGGCAAAAACGGCTAAACAGCAAGCAATGGAACGCTATCAACGTCCGATTGTGGTGGGGATTGAAGCAGTGCAATCATTTTGGCCAGCGGAAAATTTTCATCAACAATTCTATCAGCGTCAACCGAAACGGTATCGGCGAATCAAGCATGCCCGGCAACAGTATTTATTTTTGCAACGACTAGGGGTGAAATGGCATCAAATATGGCATCACTAAAAAAACTGTCGCAACCAAACAAGCACTTGGACTTGATTGGTTGCGACAGCTTTTTGGCGCGTTTAAGCAAATTTTAAATCGCCGGGCAGTTTTAATAATTGGGGTTTACTGAAATAGTAACCTTGTTTATATTTAATGCCGAGTTTTTGACTGAGGGCATTATCTGCGGCGTCTTCGACCCCTTCGAGCACGAGTCGCAGGCCATATTCAACACTCATGGCACGCCAGAAATGCACACGCTGTTGCATTTTAGGATCGTGGAAAGAAAGTTTGTAGTTTTGTAGAGCAAATTTCATTTCAGAGACTAAGGGGAGTAACGTTTGCACATCACTAAAATAGTTATCCCCAGTGCCAACGTCATCTAAGGATAATTGTAAGCCTTGGTCAATAAAAGACTGTAAAACCGGCATTAACGCTGAAAGCGGATAGTTTTCAGGACCATCTTCTTCCGTTAATTCGACCACGAGTTTCGTTGGATACAGTTGTTGTTGGCTTTTAATGATGGCTTGCGCGATTGACGTGGTCATTAATTGTTCACGACTCACATTGATTGAACAATATAAAACCTTAAGCGACAAAACTTTAGTTGTTGCAATCAATAAGTCCGCAATCGTTTGCGAATCAATGGCTGCAAAGTCATCGGGTAAGCGCCAACCGGCGGGGGTGAGTTGTTTCATTAACAATTCGTAGCCGACGATGGTCTTAGTTGCAGTGTTAACTTGTGGTTGAACAAAATAGCGATAAGTTGGTTTCAAAAAAGACCCTCCGTAATGCGTGGTTTACATTAATTAAAAGAACAGTATACTATAATAAGATAATAATCGATAGAAAGAAAGGATAAATTTATGAAAGTTGTTGTCGTAGGTTGTACCCATGCTGGCATTGCAGCCGTTAAGCAAATTCTAAAATACTATCCTGAAGCCGACATTACCGTTTATGAACGGCAAGCCAATATTTCTTATTTGTCGTGTGCAACTTACCTCCATATTGAAGGTACGGTGCCGGTTCTGGAAGATGCGTTGTATGCCGAGCCTGAGGATTTTATCAAACAAGGCGTCCATATGGCGATCAATCATGATGTGGTTCGGATTGATTCACAAGCGCATACCTTGTTAGTCCAAGATTTAACAGCTAAAAAAATGCAAACTGTGACTTATGATAAATTAATTATGACGACCGGGTCGATCACAGCGATTCCGGCCATTACAGGAATTGAAAATCAAAAGGTCATGTTATGTAAAACGTTTGACCAAGCCCATGACCTTTGCGAATATACGAAAGATCAAGAACGCATCGCCATTGTTGGTGGGGGCTATATCGGAGTCGAGTTGGCAGAAGGCTACGCGAACACTGGGCATGACGTCATTTTGATTCAACAAACGCCGCATTTATTGAACAAATACATTGAACCATTATTGGCTAATCAAGTTAATGATGTGTTGACCGCTCATGGGGTTAAAGTCCTGCTCAGTACTGAAGTCACGGCTTTTGCTGATACTGAAACTGGTCATTTGATGGTCTCGACGGATGCTGGTGACTATGAAGTCGATATGGCAGCGATTAGTGCCGGGATGGTGCCACAAACGGACTTATTAGAAGGCCAAGTTGAGATGGCACCGAATGGAGCAATCATCACCGATGATTATATGCAGACCTCTGACCCGGATATTTTAGCTGCTGGTGATGCCGCTTTGAGTCATTATAATCCGACGAATGGCACAACTTATTCACCGTTAGCGTCACAAGCCGTTCGGCAAGGCGCCTTAGCTGGCATTAATGTTGGCGCGCGGCGGTTGCGTTCGATTGGGACGCAAGCCACAACTGGCTTGGAAGTCTTTGGGCAAACCATCGTATCGACCGGTTTAACGATGGCTAGTGCTGAAGCCGCCCACTTTAATGCCACAAACGTGGTCTATGAAGGGGCTTATCGACCAGAGTTTATGCCTGAAGCTTATCCAGTTACCGTTGAATTGATCTATGATTGCAATGATCGTCATATCTTAGGGGCTCAATTGATGAGTCGCCATGATGTTTCACAAGCCGCCAATACGGTGTCGGCTTTGATGCAAAATCATGCCACCATCGATCAATTGGCTTTCTTAGACATGTTGTTTTCACCAAACTTCAACCAGCCATTTAATTATTTGAATCTAGCAGCTCAAAAGGCGGTTGAACAAGAACACGGGTACTTACGAACTTAACAATAACGGTATCAAAAAAGCGTCTGAGCAGTTAATCTCAGGCGCTTATTTTGGTTGGTTAGGGACCCGACCACCGATCAAAGTTGCCGCGACGATACCGATTAACAATAAGATACTGATGATTAGAATTGCCATAAAGTTGACCTCCTTTTGATTTAGCCTTAACTTACCAAAAAGTCATCACCCAGCACTATCACGAACGTGTAAAGCTTTGGTTGCGTTTTAATAAAGCTAGCCTATCAATCAATAGTTAAAACCAATCATTCCGGCTGATAAATCAGGGACGCTTCGTGTTAAGATGAACTTGTAAGCGGTTAACTATTTTGGAAAGGGGGCCGTTATGATGGCAACTTATAAACCAGGTGCTTATCATATTATCGGCGATGGGTATTTACATGATTTGCCGTTAACGATTTCATTTACAGCTGATAAAATCGTTGGCATCGAAGTTAAGCCCGGGACCAAATTGCATGGCTTGGAAAAACAAGCCATTCCACAAGTCGTGGATCGGATTTTGACCGAGCAGACTGTCGACATCGATGCAATCACTGGTGCCACGGTCTCGAGTGATGGGTTAGTGGATGCAGTGACAGATGTGATCGATGCCATGCCGACAACCGAACCGGACGGGCCCGCCCAATATACCCCACATCACCATCAAATTGAATCAGCCTAAACCAAACGTTGTGTAGCGTTAATCGTGATGATTAACGGGTACGCAACGTTTTTTCGTTTGTTATAATAAAGACGAATGAGTAAAACTGGAGGTGCGGTATGCAAGTAGCCGGACAATTTATCGCGACGATTGGGTGGTTAGGATTGGGCCTGATCGTGAGTGAATTACTAGCAACGTTGATTTATATGGCTGGTCAGTGGCTAGGCAGTCGGCTGAGTGGTGGCCGGGTCGTAGCAGTCGCTGGGTTTCGTTATCAGGTGATTCATTTTGAGGGTCACTGGCATTGGCAACGACCATTACGGCGTTATCCACATTTAGTCGTCGCACCACCGACTGATCCCGAACGGTTTAACTATGCGGCCTTGTGTTTTGGCGGTGGCTTATTTAGTTTGTTGACCGTCATTTTAAGTTTAGTGACCGTTGCCCAATTAAAAGTGAGCTTTAATCTGTGGCTAATGGTGGCGGTAATTTGGATTTGGGTCAACACGCTTAAAGCAGCCCAACTTTTACCGATGATGTTACACGGTCGCGCCACGGCCGCGCTTGATTTTAAAACGGCGCGTGAATCACCAGCGGCAATGACCGCGGCATATGTGACACTGCTAACCGCAGCAACTATGGTTGAAACTGGTAGTGTTGCCAGTTTACCAGTCGATGCGATCTTAATGCCGCAAGGTGGGTCCAAACAAAATTATTTGGTGATTCGCCAGGCTTGGGTCACGTTACAGTGGGGGCAACAACACGGCTTAGCGTTACCAGATTTATTAGCGGGGTTAGACCGGTTAGCACCGAGTTTCAATACGTTGCCACCACAAGATTTAGCAATCTATCTTGATGCAACGATTTATTGGAATTTAATGGCCAATCATCAAACCGCCCAAGTGTTGGCTTGGTATCGGGACACCGGTATTCAACGCCTGTTACACCGGTATGCCCCATTAACGCAATATAAGCTTCAAGCCGTTTATGCTTGGCGGGTGGATCAACAACCAGAACAAGCCTTGACCTTGATTGCGCAAGGATTAAAAGCCGCTCAACGCGAACGTGATTTAACGGAGCTGGAATGGTTAAAAGACTTACAAACGCAAATTCAAGCTAAGAAAGCTTAGGTTCTGCTAAAGTTTAAGTTGGAAATGTTCAGGCAAGTCTGCCCAGTGCTAAGCTGGAAGGAGTTTAAGTGAGAAGGGTGAACAACTTGAAGCAACAATTAAAGCGCCACTGGGGATTGTGGCTAACCTTGTTAGTGGTGTTGGTCGGGTTAGTCGGTGTCGGCTTAACGCGACTGGATGCGCCATGGTATCAACAGACGGTCGCGTCAGTGACCAAAGTTCAAGCTAATCAGCATAATCAAACAACGGATGAATTTAATAATACCGACGTCAGCTATAGTCAGTGGGTAACCGTACGAATCTTGAATCATCACCATCAGGGCCAAACGTATCGGTTAAAGAATACGTATACGAAATCTGGTGCGATGGATCAAGCTTATCGTGTGGGTGACCAAGTGTTTGTCCGCATTCCAAAAGATAAAGCTAGTGCGGTGACGATTCAAGGTCTAAAACGCGATACCGCGTTGGCCTTTGTGGCGTGGTTGGCGCTAGCCTTATTGCTGCTAATTATGCGATTTAGTGGCTTAATGGCGTTATTAAGTGTGACATTAAACGCAGTCTTGTTTTATGCGGCTATTCAAATTGACTTAATGACGAATGGTGGTCATTTATACACCCTATTTGGGAGTTTAGCCGTTATCTTTGCTGTTTTGACCTTGTGGTTGGTCTTAGGGGTTTCACGGCAAATGCTGGTGACTTTAGGCGCCACGATTACTGGCACCGGGATTGCCGTCATAATCAGTTTAATCGTCTTTGCGGCAACTAAAGAGCGCGGCGTGACCTATGAAGCGATGCAGTATGTCACCCAAGTGCCGCGGCCGTTATTTTTAGTTGAAACGGTCTTAGGGTCTTTAGGGGCGGTCATGGATGAGTCCACAGATATTGTGGCGTCACTATTTCAGTTGCGCCAAGAGCGACCAGATATTTCAGCCAATCAAGTCTTTAAATCGGGCCTTCAGATTGGGCGTTCCATTATGGGACCGTTGATCAACGTGCTCTTTTTGATCTTTATGGCCGATACGTTTGCCATGACGTTATTGTATTTACGGAATGGCAATAATTGGGGCTATACGTTCTCAATGAATATGTCCTTAGGGATGGTGCAAAGTCTGATTTCAGGGATTGGTATCGTCCTTGCAATTCCGGTAGCAAGTTGGTTAGCGAGTCGGCTGATGCCGCGGAAGGTTGGTGCGGCATGAGTACGATTAGCGTTTTAGGTATCGTCCTCTTTATCCTCATGACCTTGATTGGTGGTAAAACGGGTGTGACGGCCTTTTTAAGTTTGATTTTTAACTTTGGCCTATTGTTTTTAGCCGTTGTTTTGATTTCGTGGGGCTTTCCAGCGATGGGGGTCTCGTTAGTCATCGGGACAATTATTCTGGCCTTTACGATTTTCTTTGGTGAAGATAATGAAATGGCAGCTAAAACGGCTTACATTGCGGCGTTGATCGTGATGGTCGCTTTGATTTTGGTCATTTTCCCAGTAGAGCATTGGATTATGGCCCAAGGCTTTAGTCTCGAAGACAGTGAAGATTTGGAAGGCATGTCACTAACGATTGGGGTTTCTTTTGTCGGTGTTGCGGTAACGGAAGCCATTTTAAGTACGCTCGGGGCGATCGCCGAAGCCAGTATTGCGATTGCGGCTGGACTCAGTGAAATTATTGACCAACATCCGCATGTCTCGGCCAGTCGGTTATATATCGATGGCATCAGTATTGGCAAACAAATTATCGGGACGACGTTTAATACTTTATTCTTTGGGTTCTTTGGTGGCTTTTTAGCCTTGTTCATTTGGTTTTCTGGATTGCACTATTCTTTTGGTAGTGTGATCAATAATAAAATTTTTGTGGCGGAAGTTTTAATGGTGTTGTTTTCATTAATTGGCGTTATCTTAACTGTGCCAATCACGACTTGGGTGATGACGCTTGAACACCGCCATGCCACTAAGCAAGAAGATTGACGCTTAGGTTAACGAGCTGGTAAGCTAGATAAAACAAGCATGACAAGGAGGAACTTTGATGCAAATTCGTAAAGCCCAACCCGCTGATGCGGCTCAAATTGCGCCGTTGATTGGGATGATTTATCGTGATATGGAAATGCCGGTATTAAAGACGGTTAATGAAGCTGACTTAATGGCGATGTTGACGACGTTATATCAAAACGTTGAAAACTTAGCGGGGTTAGCCCAAACTTTTGTGGCCACTGAAGGCCCCAAGGTGCTCGGCGTGGCGTTTGGCCATCCGGCTGAAAATGAAGTTAAAGTCAATCAGTTGTTACAACAAGTGTCAGCGGCGCAACCCGGTTTTCCGGGACCGTTAGTGTTAGGCGGCGAAACGCAGCCCAACGAATGGTACTTAAGTATGTTGGCCGTGAGTCCTAAAGCTCAAGGTAAGGGGATCGGTAGTCAGTTATTGCAGGCGTTGCCAGCTTTAGTTGCGGATCAACCCGCTGATAAGTTGAGTTTAAATGTGGACGATGGTAATCCAGGGGCGGCTAAGTTATATCGGCGTCAGGGCTTCGAAACGGCCGGTCAATTAACGATTGGCGTGCACCCATATGCCCATATGGTGAAGGCATTATAAACTAGTAAGTCTAAGTCGGGTGGCTTAGACTTTTTTTAATGACCCATAACGGGTAGAATTAACCTGAGAAATGAAGTAAGGAAGGTTAAACAACTTATGCAAATCTATTTCGTTCGGCATGGTCGGACACAATATAACTTGGAACATCGGTTTCAAGGTGGTAACTCAGATTCGCCACTGATCGATAGCGGGATTGCGGGGGGCAAAGCGGCGGGGCGGCGTCTACAAGCCGTTGAATTTGCCCAAGTTTATAGTAGTCCACAAAAGCGGGCCCTAGATACCGCTAAATACATTGTGGCTGAAAACCAATGGCAACCAGAAATTATCATCGAACCGCGATTCCAAGAATTTAAGTTCGGTACTTGGGATGGCAAACGTGAAGAAGACGTGGCGCCCCAATCACAAAAGGAACTGTTATTACATCATCCCGATCAGTATCAACCGGAATTAGCGGGTCAAGGTGAGAGTTATTTGGACTTTGTGACGCGAACGACTGCCGCGGTGCATGATGCTGTCAATGAAGCCGGCGTGCATAATGCACAACCGATTTTAGTGGTGTCTCATGGCTTGGTTACTACGATGACGGTGAAAGCTTTACTAGGCATTCCAGTGGCTAAGTTCCGCGATCCATTGTATATTGATGGCAAGCTAATGCCAACGATTGGTCATGGAATTGTGGACAATGATAGTTTAACGATTTTAGAAACGCATGATAATCAACAATTTGATGTTAAAACTTGGAATGAGACTGATTATTTACCGACGGACTAAACAAGTATGACCACAATAAAACCGCTACGACAGTTGGTCGTGGCGGTTTTATTGTGGTTTAAAGTAAGCTAACCAAGCGTTCAGTTAGCATTTGGGCGACATCACGGGCTTGCCAGAAACGGTCAACGAGTGGGGCAAAGGCATGATTTTGGCCCTGATATTGCACAAAAGTTGTATCAACGTCAGCTTGAGCCAAGTGTTGAGCATAGGCCCAGGCTTGTGGTCGGAAAGGATCGTATTCACCGATGCAAATCACGGTGTCCGGGGTGGTTGCTAAATTTGATTGATAAAGTGGTGCGATTAATGGCGCTTCATTTTGCCAACCTAGCGGTAAATAGTAATTGGTCATCGCAGTATCGACTTGTTTAAACAACTGATGGTAGTTGGTCAAAATGGTCTGTTGTGCTGGAATGATTGGGAACGCATTAATATCCCAGAGTGGCCCATGGTGATCAGCGCCTGGTGCGGTGACGGGATAGAGTAACAATTGTTGATTGATATTGTCGTTGCCTAATTGCCGATTCATACTGGCCACGCCCATGGCGATGTTTGCGCCCGCTGAATCCCCACCAATGGCAATTTTGACTTGTGGGTCTTTAGCTGTCAGGGATTGAATGACGGCGAGACCATCTAATAGCCCGGCTGGTGCAGGGTGTTCCGGTGCTAGGCCGTAATCAACATTGATGACTTCACAGTGACTTTGACTCGCAATCAATTTTAGTAGCACCGTATTATTTTGCGGGGTACCCCCATAAAAGGCGCCGCCGTGAAAATAAACCAAAAGTTGGTGCCCGATAATGACATCTGGTGTTAACCATTCGACGTTGACTGACCGCCCTAAATGGGTCAACGTCTCATTTCGAACGGTGACTTGTTGGCCAACTGGGTCCGTAATCGGTGGGGTCTGACTGCCAGCGCGTAGGGCCGTTAAATCATGACCTAACGTTGCGGGTGCTTTGTATTTGGCGAGGTCTTGTAAAACGAGTGGATCAAACTGCCCACTTTTAATATTTTGTGCCCACGGTTTAGTAATTTTAGTGACTTGATCAATAACCGTGGTACTTTCAATCACAGTATCTAACATTTGACGACTCCCCCTTAACCTTATTATTAAATAAATTATAAAGGGTGGGGGACCGGTCGGCGACTATTCTAAATAGTTAGCTTTGACAACAAATAAACTAAAAAAGCCCCCGCCGTAGCGAGGACTTAATCAAAGTCAGTTTAATCTAAAGTTGGTTTTAAAGCTAATGCTTTGGCGGCTTCTTCACTATCATCAAAGTGATGCTTCGTCCGACCTAAGATTTGATAATCTTCATGTCCTTTACCGGCAATCAAAACGACATCACCGGGTTTAGCTTGTTCAATTGCCTTGGCAATTGCTTCGTGACGATCGACATAGACGGGGACGTTGGCATCGGGTACGCCGGCCACCATGTCCTGCAAGATTGCGTCGGGATCTTCAGTCCGAGGATTATCCGACGTAAAGATTGGCTTAGTACTGCGTTGAACGGCAATTTTAGCCATCTTTGGTCGTTTTCCTTTATCACGATCACCACCACAACCAACGACACAATAAATGTCTTGCTTAGCGAAATCTTGGATGGTCTCTAAAGCATTGAGTAACCCGTCTGGCGTGTGTGAGTAGTCCACAATCACACTGACACCCGTGTGGGAAGGGACGGCTTGGAAACGGCCTTTAACACCGGGGACCTTTTCTAGTGACGCAATAATTTGGTCTTCAGGAATCCCACTCGCATAGGCGGCGGCAAAAGCAGCTAACATGTTGTAAACATTGAATTGCCCGATTAATTTCATGGTTACATGGGTTACATGACCAAAGACGGATAAGTCAAATTCAGTCCCATGACTCTTGATTTGAACATTTTGGGCATTGATCATGGCGTCTGGTTTTAAGCCAAACGTCAAGACATGGGCGGCGGTATATTGTTCAAATTCCTTACCAACGGGATCATCGGTGTTTAAGACTGCGACTTTAGCGGTCCCATTAGCATCATATTTATTGCCTAACTGGGCAAATAACATGGCTTTAGCTTCGGCATAGTTGGCCATAGTCTTATGGAAATCCAAATGGTCTTGCGTCAAATTAGTAAAGACCGCAATATCGTAATCGATGCCCCAAACCCGTCCTAGTACTAAGGCGATGGAAGAGACTTCCATTGCCACCGTATCAACCTTAGCATCGCGCATGGCAGCCAAGGTACGTTGGGTAGTGATGGCATCTGGTGTGGTATTAGCCGTTGGTAATTTTTCATCTTTAATTTTGCGATACATCGTACCAATCAAGCCAGTTGCTTGGTGTTGATCACGGTAGATTTGTTCGATTAAATGGGTGACGGTCGTTTTACCGTTCGTCCCAGTGACACCGATCATTCGCATCTTTTGGCTAGGTGCGCCGTAGAAGACATCTGCTAAAATCGCCATCGCACGTTCGGTATTGGCCACGTAAATAACGGGGACGTCTACGTGAATCGGCTTTTGTGCCACAATAATTTTGGCACCGGCCGCAACGGCTTGGTCGACCAACTCATGGCCATCCACGTGATAGCCATCGACAGCGATAAACATCGCACCAGGCTTGATTTCGCGAGTGTCTTGCGTCAACATCGTGACGTCAAAGTCAGTGGTTAAGGCGGGATCAACCTGTTTAAATTTTAAACTATTAATTAATTGACTTGCTTTCATAAATTTATACGTCCTTTGCAATAAATTCAGACTGGCCGAGGGCTAAATGCGCTCGGATTTACTCTTTCTAGGATACATGCAATTTCAAGAAAAGTCACCAATTGACAGTAAATTCTCACCGGATTTGCCAAGTATGCTTGGCCTTGATCCAAATCCAATGTAAGCCAAACGCACTTACAAATGCGAGCAACCAAGTCAGCCCATAACTTAGAATAATCAAGGCGCCTGGTTGTTGGGCAAACTTCGGTGCTAGCAACCACCACACGAGTTGTAGCCAAAAGACATTTGCCAAGTAGGCGCGATAGGCGTAAGTCGCCAACCAGTGAATCACGATTAAAAAGGCCGTTGGCTGCGCTAAATAATGGCTACCAAACCAGGCAATTAGCCCAATCACCGCCAGGGCATAAAGCGTCATTGAGGGCTGATAATAACTGGCATGGCTGAGTGTAACCGGGGTGCCAGTTTGCCAGAGTTGCCAATTGGTCCATAAAAAGCTACCGATAAAGGTGATAATTAGGCCACCGTGCCAGCGTTTAATTCTGGTTGTGGTTATCGGATTACTGCCAGCTATAGCGCCTAAAATACCATAAAGGCCAAAGCTTAAGGCCACCCGATCTAACAGTGCCCAGCCACGCGGAACTGCCCAAGCATAAATGCCCAACCAGCCGGCATAGCCGATGACAGTTAAGGTTAAGAGACTAGTCTGATGATGCGTCTGGTTGACTCGACGCATGAGCCACCAAAATATTGGCATTAAGAGAATGAATTGTAACATCATCGTGTTGTACCACAAATGCGGGGCCGCATTGCCATTAATGAATTGCCAACAAAATGTCCATAGGTTATGGAAGGGGGTACCTTGTTGTAACTGCGGCATGGTTACTAAGTAAAGCATTGTCCAACCAATCGTGGGCACAAAAAGGGCCGACCACTGTTGACGTAAGTAGTGACGATAGGTGGGAGGCTGTTGCCAAGTTGTCCGCATCGTGGTGTAAAGAATTCCGAAGATAAATGCGGGTGCCGTGAACTTCACAAAATTATAGAGGATGCCAATTTCGTGTTGCATGGCGACAGTGGGATGACAACTCAAAGTAAATGCTAGGACGGTTTGTAGCATGACCGCAGTACAGGCCGCGACTTTCATAAAGTCACCAATATCAGTTGATTCAGTTATTGTGGCTGTTTTAGGAATGAGTACTCACCTTCATTATGTTCAATATAGCTTTGTCACCGCTAAAATGCAATACAGATTGGTTGCGATGAGGACTAGCCCAAGGCGTTTATCGGTCCCCATCACCGTTGAAATCACCGGAGCTGGAAAATAGCGTTGTTAAATGCAGCAAAAAACGCCTGGAAGTCAAATTCCAGACGTTTTTAATAAACAAGCTATTTTTCAATGCCTAAGAAAGCGTCATGCAAGGCGTTCATGGCAACCTTTAAATCAGCTTCTTTAACCAATACCCAAATCGTGGTATAGCTATCAGTTGATTGTAAGATATCAATGTGTTGTGCACTTAAGGCGGTCACGATACGCGCCGTTACCCCAGGGGTCCCAGTAATACCGGCACCGACCACGGAAACTTTTGCACAGTTGGCAATCAATTGGTAATGGACATCGGCTTTGGTAAATAAGTCTTCAGCGACGGTTGCATCACCATTCACTAAGTTAAACACAACTTGATGTTGCGTAATATTAATAAAGTCGACGCTTAACCCATGTTGTGCCATTAATTGAAAGATTTCACTTGAACTGAGTTTGTCGGTTGGCACTGTGAATTGCGACAAATTGGTTTGATGCGCAATCCCAGTAACGGTCCGATAGTGTTCGATTTTAGTCGTTGTCCGGTCAGTAACCAAGGTCCCGAGTTCATCAGGCGCTTGATAAGTGGACCGAATCCGCATTGGCACGTGGGCTTGTTCGGCAATTTCCACGGCCCGGGGATGAATGACTTTAGCCCCTTCGTGCGCCATATTAGCGAGTTCTTCGTAGCTGATGGTTTCAATAAAGCGGGCATGCGTGACTAAGCGTGGATCGGCCGTCATCATACCGTTGACATCGGTAAAGATGTCAACGCGTTTAGCTTTTAAGGCGGCCCCTAAAATGGCCGCTGACGTATCAGAACCACCACGGCCAATCGTCGTGATATGACCATCTTCAGTTGCGCCTTGAAAACCAGTCACGATAACAACATCGGCGTCATCGAAAGCCGTTTGAATCGGTTTAGGATCAACCCGTAAAATCTTGGCGTTTTGGAATTCATCATTGGTAATGATACCAGCGTCGTGACCAGTCATGGCAACGACGTTTAAGCCTTGTTCGCGTGCCAATTCAGTAAAGACGGCCGTTGAGATGGTTTCACCAACGGACACTAACATATCGAGTTCGCGATTGGTTAACCGACTTTGGTCGCCATGAACTAGACCGAGTAGTGAATCAGTGGCATAAGGGGCACCTTTACGGCCAATGGCAGAAACCACGACAATGACTTTATCGCCTTGGTCAACGGCATATTGTACGTGGCGCAGCGCTTGTTTGCGCGCAGCGTCATCTTTGACGGACGTACCGCCAAATTTTTGAACAATAATTTCCATCAGGTTTAATACTCCTCAACTTGACTAGCGTGGGCATTAGCAGTTGGACTATCCATCAATTCATCAGCTTCGACGTAGATTTTATGCCACATCATGAAGGTTAAAACTGTCCATAACTTCCGGGAGTTGTCACGAACGCCTTCGCGGTGATCGGACAAAAGCTTCAAGAAGTAGGCTTTGTTAAAGTATTGGTCAGTTTGTGAGTCATTGATGATTTGTTCAGCCCAGCCGTACATTTCATCTTTTAACCAGAACCGAATTGGCACTGGGAATCCAAGCTTCTTACGGTGTAAAACGTGTTCTGGCACGACATCTTCAACGGCTTTACGCAAGATGTACTTCGTCGTCCCATGACTGATTCGCAAGTCGGCTGGAATTTCAGCGGCTAAGTTGTAAACTTCGCGGTCCACAAATGGGGTCCGTAGTTCCAAACTGTGTGCCATCGTCGTGCGATCAGCGTTGTGCAATAAGTCACCGTTTAACCAAGTATGCATGTCGATAAATTGCATCCGACTGATTGGATCGTAGTCGGTCGATTCATCGTAAAATGGTTGCGTAATAGATTGGAACGGATGATTTTGATTGTAGTCTTTAATGAAAGCTTGTTTTTCTTTTTCACCAAAGATAAAGGCATTGCCGACGTAACGATTTTCTAGTGGTGTCGTCCCGCGTAGCAAGAATGAGCGACCGCGCATCCCTTCTGGCATCATCATCGCAATCTTCTTTAACGCACCATTGATTGGTTTCGTGTAACGGAAGGGTTTCAATGATTCGGGTTCATGATAAATCGTGTAACCACCGAATAATTCATCAGCACCTTCACCAGTCAGCGCCACTTTAACGTGCTTGCGGGCTTCTTTGGCTAAGAAATACTGAGGAACAGCGGCCGGATCAGCCAATGGATCATCCATACTCCAAACGAAGTGTGGGAAGGCCTTCATAAAGGCTTCCGGGGTGATCGTCATGCTGTAGTTTTTAACGCCTAACTTTTCGGCGGTTTCTTGAGCGACATCTAATTCACTGTAGCCTTCACGTTCAAACCCAACGGAAATGGTTTCGAGGTTCGGGTTAAAGTTCTTCGCGATGGCCACAATAATGGAAGAATCGATCCCACCAGATAAGAACGACCCAACGGGCACATCAGAGCGCATATGGATTTTAACCGAGTCAAAGAGCGCATCTTTGATCTTACGGGCATATTCTTCTTCAGTCCGCTTAACGGGATGGAATTCACGATGATAGTAACGATCGATGCGTGGCGCATTACCAAGCTTCTTGGTCAATGAGCAACCAGGGGCTAACATCTTGATTTCTTTCGTTAAGGTTTCTGGTTCTGGAACGAATTGGAACGTCATATAATCTTGTAAGGCATCTTTATCGAAAGTCTTGTCTTTAAGAATCTTGTAAATCGATTTACTTTCAGATGCATAATAGAAATCATCACCATGAATGGCATAATAGAATGGTTTGATCCCAAATTGATCACGCGCAGCAAACAAGGTTTGTTCTTGCTTGTCCCAAATGACAAACGCAAACATCCCACGTAAGTATTTTGTCGCTTTTTCTTTATATTTGGCATACATGCCAAGAATAACTTCGGAATCCGAGTTGGTTTTAAATTCATAACCTTCTGTTTTAAGTTGTTCACGCAACTCAACATAGTTATAAATTTCCCCATTAAATGTCATCCAGTAACGTTCATTATCATATGAAAGAGGTTGGTGGCCACCTTCTAAGTCAATGATACTTAGACGGCGGAACCCCATCGTAATATGATCATCAGCAAAATAACCGTCATCATCGGGTCCCCGATGGACAATCATTTTTGTCATGTTATGGATGGTCTGATCGTAAGCTTCATTATCAGCCTTAGTCCGATCAGTTAAGCAACCAGCAAAACCGCACATGTATGTTCATCTCTCAATCTTTAAGGTATAAGTTAATTACAATTATGAATACTCATGATTCGTTGCTAATTTACACGATTATTAGCGGGAAGTAAAGCTATCTCGCGTTTTGTAATCGTTTCTTACTGAATTATTTGAGTAAAAATCACTGATTATTGAAAAAAGTTTTGGTAACCAGCAAATAAATGGCCTTGAAATGGATATTAATGAGTATACTTCCATCATTATACTTGGTTTAAGATGGAAGATAAAGCTGTAACAGTAATTCAAACGGTTTCAAAAGTAAAACAAATTTAATATTACAAATGCGTTTTCAGAAAATAATCCCACTTATTCCAGTTTGATTGTTACAAAATATTACAGAATTGGTCTAATGTTACATTCTGACCTCGAAATAGTAATAAACCTGCTATTGGTTTGTTACATCTGGCCGGTATACTTTGTTCTTGTTGTTAAGCGCGGCGATCAAATGGTCACACCCGCTTTTGTTACTTGGATTAAATTAGGAGTGAAGAGAAGTTTTTATGAAGATTAAGAGTTTAGTATTATCAACCGTTGCAGCTGCTGGATTATTGGTATTCGGGGCAGCCGCTGCTAACGCCGACACAGTTACAGTTAAAGCCGGCGACACGGTGAGTTCAATTGCCAATGCCAACAACACGACGGTAAAGGCAATCGAATCAGCTAACTCCTTGGAAAACGTGAACTTGATTTTCGTTGGCCAAGAATTAGAAGTTAATGGTACAACGACCCAAACTTCAACAACTACTAGCAGCAATCAAGCCGCAGCGTCAACGACGACGGCTACGCCAGCTGCATCATCGACTACTGATAACACAACTAGCACGAGCACAACCAGCTCAAGTGACAGTTCTGCTAAAGCTTGGATCGCTAACAAAGAATCTGGCGGTTCATACAGCGCCCGGAACGGTCAATATATCGGTAAATACCAATTAAGTTCATCATACTTAAATGGTGATTACTCAGCTGCCAACCAAGAACGCGTGGCCAATAGCTACGTGGCTTCACGTTACGGCTCATGGGCCGCAGCACAAGCCCATTGGCAAGCTAACGGCTGGTACTAAGATCAGCGTTAACGTTAAATTTTAAAATAAGTCTAAGTCAAAAAACAGGCAGTCACGAATTTCGTGGCTGCCTGTTTTTTTGCGCGCCTTTTTAGCAAAGAAAAGTGGTCGCTATAATATAGAAGTAAACTTATTTTTCAAACGGGTTTGGCAAGCCGTTGGCACGTTTTTCTGCTTGGGCGACTGCCAATTCAGCCGTCACCAAGGCTTGCGCATTGGGCTGCCGATATAAGTTGAGCTTGAAGTCGACTTCTTGTAAGTTTTGCATGATTTTGGCCTGTTGGTCTAAGATTGCTTGCCGGTGGGTACTTAATAGGTGTTGTCGTTGCGGAATCGTGGTTGGTCCTTGCATGACATAGGCAATGTATTGCCGAATATCAGCGATCTTCATACCAGTGTCTTTTAAACAACAAATCGTATGCAATAGGTGTAGATCGCCATCGGTAAAGACCCGATAACCAGCTGCGTTGCGACTAACGAATGGGAGTAACCCTTGTTTGTCGTAAAAACGTAACGTATAAATTGATAGGCCAGTTTTGTCGGCGACCGCTTTAATGGAATAAGTCATTTTATTTTCTCCTGACACTTGCCCTAGAGTATTGTCGAGGGTTTATATTATGGACAAGCTTAACGAAAAAACGGGTTAAAGACAAGGAGTTTATTAAAAATGAAACCATTAGTATTAGTGACCGGCGGTAATGGCTTTTTAGCCGAACACTTATTGCAACGCTTATTAACAGCGGGCTATCCAGTCCGGGCAACGCTAAGGACGTTAGCTAAAGCGGATCAAGTCAAGCAAGCGTTGGCCGCCCAACACGTCGCACATTTAGACCGACTGACGTTTGTGACGGCGGATTTAACCCGTGATGCTGATTGGCCAGTGGCGATGCAAGGCGTGGGGATTGTCTTGAGTGTGGCCGCCCCAGTATTTGTTAACGGTGAAACGGTTGATAACACGGTGACGCAAGCTGCTAAGGAAGGCACTTTACGGATTTTAAAAGCAGCTGAACAAGCTGGTGTCAAGCGCGTCGTCATGACGGGCAATCTTGGTGCGGTGGGGTTTAGTCGGTTAGATCATAGTCGGCCGGTCACTGAGGCTGATTGGACGGATCCGGACCAACCGGGATTATCTTTATATGAAACCTCTAAGTTGATAGCGGAACAAAGTGCCTGGACGTATATGCAGCAATCAGCATCAAGCATGACGCTCACGACGGTTAACGCAGGCGCGATGTTAGGACCAGCGCTTGATCAACATGTTTCCGGTAGTTTTGGGTTAGTAGATCGCTTATTAAAGGGTCAAGCCACGCCTAACTTGGGGGTCAACATTGTTGATGTCCGTGATGTCGCTGACTTACAACTCCGGGCGATGACTGATCCGGCGGCGGCTGGTGAACGATTTTTAGCGGTGGCTGATACCGGGGTGACCACACAGCAAATGATCCAATTGATTCGCACTAAACGGCCAACGCTAGCGCCACAATTACCGCAGCATCTCATTCCCAAAGCCGTCGTTAGCTTGATTGCACCATTTAATGCAACGGTGCGTGAAGCCCGGTTAATGATGCGTTTAAATCATCAAGTGAGCAATCAAAAAGCCCAGCGTCTATTAGGGTGGCAACCGCAGTACACTAGCGATGACACGATTTTAGCGGCAGTTGATCAATTAACGCAAAAATAATTGTTAAAAAGGCTTGCCTTGCAGTTACTTGAAGGTCCTATGATAAGGTCATTCAATTAACAGGAGGTCATTGACGATGACAAATATTTTAATTATTGGGGCAACGGGGACGGTTGGCAGTATGACGCGGCAATATTTACGTGAACATACGGATGATCAGTTAACTTTGATGGCGCGCAATACGCGGCGGCTGGGAACGATTGATTCAGCACGTGAAACCGTGGTTACCGGCAGTGTCACGGATGCGGCGGCGTTGCAAACGGCCTTACAAGGGCAAGATGTCGTTTTTGCAGCTTTGAGTGGCAACTTAAAGGCGATGGCCCAAGCCCTAGTTGCTGGAATGACGCAAGCCGGTGTTGATCGGTTGCTCTTTATTACGTCAATGGGGATTTATAACGAGATCCCGGCCAGTGTAGGTGCTGGTGGTAACTTGGCAGGTAATCCAATCTTACAAACGTATCGCGATGCCGCCGATGTCATTGAAGCATCCGCGCTAAACTACACAACGATTCGGCCAGGGTGGTTTGATAATGGTGCGGATACTGATTATCAAGTGACTAAAAAAGGGGAACCATTTGGTGGTCACGATGTTTCGGTTAAAAGTATCGCCATATTGAGGGTCATGCGACTTGCCCATGACCCTCAATATGGCGCACGTGATAGCCTAGGCATTAATCGGAAGTAGCGGTGGTTAGATTGACAACAACTGATGTCGTTGCCCTTTATCGGACGTACAATCGCGCCATGGCTGCACGCGATACTAGCACATTAAATCAGATCTTAGCCCCTAGTTTTACGCTGACACATATGACTGGCTACCGCCAAGCCCGGGCTGACTGGTTGGCGCAAATCGAAGATGGCACGATGGGTTATCAAGCGTCTAAAGAAAAACAGGTGAATGTTGAACGTGTTGATGACACGCATTGGCATTTGATTGGTCAAAGCTTAGTGACCGCCGCCGTTTATGGTGGGGCAACCCAGGATTGGCCGTTAACGAGTGATATGCAGGTGGTCGAGCTGAATCAGCAGTTACAAATTTTAAATGTCGTAGTAACGACCTATTAAAAAATCGCGTTGACTTTAATTAGCACAAGTCAACGCGATTTTTTTAAGCCCAACCAACAAGCCGGATCAACGCCATGGCAATCACGCCAGTAATGACGACGGCTAAGAGACTCTTGGTCAAGATACCAGCACCAATGGCCGGAATTGAAGCGTAAATATTGGCTAGGTTAAAGCCTGGCCAGTGTCCAGCGTGTTAAACGAGCAAGTTTTCAATGAAAATTGCGGTCATAATCGCCACGGGGACAAATGAGAGAAATTCAATTAACCATTTTGGAACGGTCAAATTTTTAATCAAGACGAATGGTACGACGCGGGATAGCCAAGTGACAAGGCCACACCATAAAATCGTGAGTAAGACATAAAGGGTCATTTGGGTGTCACCACCATTCCAAAGCCACAACCACATAAAGTGGCAATTAATAGGGCGATATTACCTGGGAACCACCGCATTAGGAAATACATCAAGATTGCCACAAATAAGACCACGATCAATTGGGTCCGCAAGGTCTTACTACGATCGGTGATGATTTGCAGATAGAGTAAGCCGATAAACATGCCGACTACCGCAAAATCCAGGCCAAACTGGTTCGGGTCAGCAATGAGATTCCCTAACAAACAACCGATGACCGTCGCAATCGCCCAGACAACGTAGGCCAATAAGTTAGCCCCATGCATCCAACGTGGGCTTAAAGTTTGCTTGGTTTGATTAAGTTTGTTCATGCTAAGTGCAAACGTTTCATCGGTTAAGAGCGTCCCGATGGCGATGTTATGCGCTAAGGAATCCTTTTTAAAGTATTGGGCGATGGACATGCTCATTAAAATCATCCGTGAGTTAATGAGAAAAGTGGAGAGCACAATGGCCGAAATCGGACTGCCGGCGAGTAACATACTGATCATAATAAACTGAGCGGACCCGGCGTAGACGATTAGTGACATGATTAAAACGGCTAAAACGGATAAATGACTGGTGTTAGCGACGATGCCCATCGCTAGGCCCACGCCAATATAGCCGAATAAGGTTGGAACCACGTCTTTTAAGCCGCTTTTAAATGTTAATTCAGCATTGATAGCAATGCGCCTCCTTTTTATATGTATGGTTTTGGCAGACAAGGGCGAAGTCGACTAGATGTCAGGACCGTTTGACACCGGACTATCCCTAAAAACCGATACCTACTAGTCTACACTTTTTGGTGAAAATAATGAAGATTATTATCATTACATTTTAATTTTTAGGCCATGAAATTATTGCTTGCATTTGTTCGTCAGTGGGCGTAACATAAGCTCATTGATTTTGAGAAAGGACAAATGGTGAGAGAAATGACTCTGGAACAATTAGCAGCCCAAAGTGGGGTCGCTGCTGATAAAATCGTTGCCTACACTAAAGCGGGCTTATTACCTTGTAAAGATGAACATGCCACGTTTAGTGCTGACGATCAATATTGGCTAGATATGGTCAATTGCTTCTTAGAAAATGGCTCATCCCTTGAGGATCTAAAAGATTTGATGCCACTTTGCGAGCAATGTGCAGCAAATTAAGATAAGCTAAATGCAATTATTTTTAACGCGATATTTTGGTCACGAAGCCAAAGTATCGCGTTTTTAGATTACTCGGGACATAAAAAGGATTGCTACAACGTAACGTCGTGGCCAACAAAAAAGGCGTGTTCGCATTGCATTTGCGAACACGTCTTTTGACGTTAAGTGTCACGGTGAAGCGTTAGAATTTAGTTACTACTTTTTGCTTCTTGAATCATGCTAGCCATTGCTTGAGCTTGATACTTAGCAGCAGCGGCTTTTTCGAGCTTAGCTAATTGGGCTTTACTCATGGTTGGATTCTTAACCATTGCGGCTTTGACTTCGTTTTCAACATAGACTTTAGCCCGCGACTTCAAGGTCTTTTGTTGTTGTTTAACGAGTTGACTCAACTTTTTAGCTTGGGTCGTACTTAAAACGACCCAGCTCTTCTTCACATAGAAGGTATTTTGGCGTTTAATTAATTGTTTATTGTTATCTGCAATACTAAACCAGAACTTCATGGCGTTACTGGTGTATTCCCAACGGGTGGTTTTGGTGACCAACTTGGTCGTGCCAGTGGTCTTTTTAACCGTGTTAGTCGTCTTAACACTTGCAGCTGTGTGACTCACTTTCTTTTGACTAGCGGTTTGTTTATAAATATAAACCCGGTGCTTGTCAGCAGTCCCCACTGATTGATATAACAACAAGTCCATGGCTTTGCTGCTACCAGCCGAAGCTAATGTCGTGGTTTTAGTGGTGGTGACTTGCTTCATCCCAAAGTGATGGCTATCGTTAGCGACAACGCCAACTAGTGACCCGACTAAGGCAATCCCGAAGATGCCGGTCAAGATGAGCCGAGTTGCGGACGATTTCATATAAACGAAGGTTAAGAATAACGCAATCGTACTAATTACTAATAAAACGAGAATCATTAGTCTTGGACCTCCTTCGTTACTGGTTTAACTGAATGTGCTTTGCCCTTCATAAAGAAAGCGACCACTAAGCCAACGAGACAGAAGGCGACCGCAACGTAGAACGCGGCGTGATAGCCATTTAAAGTGGCATCAAAGTATTTGTCTTTGTATGATAATGGGTTGCTCTTAATCAAGCTGTGCGCTGGCTTTTGATCAGCAGTGACGTTTGATAAGACGGAAGTTAAAATCGCAGTCCCAATTGAACTGGCAATTTGACGCGTCGTGTTGTTGACGGCGGTCCCATGGCCCATCATATCAACTGGTAAAGCGTTCATCCCAGCAGTAGTTGCGGGCATCATAACCATTGAAATCCCAAACATCCGTAAAGCATACAAGATGACGATATAGACTGTTGCCGTATTGCGGGTGATGAAGATAAATGGAATTGTCCCAGCGGTTAATAAGAACATCCCTAAGATTGATAGGCGTTTAGCCCCAAAACGGTCAAAGGCGCGACCGGTAATTGGACTCATAACCCCCATCATCAAGGCCCCAGCAAGCAAGGTTAACCCAGAGTGGAACGCTGAGAAGCCATGAATGATTTGTAAGTACAATGGAATGACCATTTCGGCCCCAACCATCGCCATGTTGGTTACAGAGCTTAAAATCGCGGCAACCGTAAACTCAGCATGCTTGAAGACGCGGAATTCCAAGAAAGGTTTTTCCATCGTCAATTGACGCCAAACAAAGAGGGCAATGAAGATAACCCCAACGATTAAAGTCGTTAAAACTTTGGCTGAAGTCCAGCCGTCGTCCCCAACTGATGAGAAGCCATATAGGAGGCTCCCAAAACCAAGGGTTGACATGGCTAATGATAAGAAGTCGAGTTTTGGTTTTGAGGTTTCCAAGACGTTGGCCATAAAGAAGAAGCCGGCGATCAAGACGATCGCTACGATTGGGATGATCATCCCAAATAAGTCACGCCAGCTCATGTTATCAATGACCCAACCAGAAAGGGTCGGGCCAATGGCAGGTGCTAAACCGATGACGATCCCGGCCATCCCCATGGCAGCCCCACGTTTATCAGCGGGGAAAATCGTTAACATAATCGTTTGTAAGAGTGGCATCGTAACCCCGACCCCAACGGCTTGGATCAAACGACCAGTTAATAATAGTTGGAAATTAGGTGCGGTAAAACAAATAATCGTCCCAATTTCAAAAATCGTCATGGCTGATAAGTACAACCATTTCGTGCTAAAGCGGGTGCTTAGCCAAGCACTAACGGGAATCATGATCCCGTTGACTAATAAGAAGCCGGTTGTTAACCATTGCACCGTGGAAGTGGTAATATCGAAGGCCTTCATTAAAGTTGGAAAGGCGGTCGTTAAAATCGTTTGGTTAAGCACGGTACAAAAAGTACCAACTAATAAAATTGCAATGAGCAAACCTCGTTTGTATGGTTTCCCATTCGTATCAACAGCAGTTGACAAGTAAATCCCTTCTCTCTAAAAAACTACGTTGTCTAATATAATCGGATTTGCTATTTTTGTCAACAAACTTGACACGAATATTAAAAAATATATACTTAATACTGGAAATCATAGAAAAGAGGCTATTTCGTGAACAATCAAAACGAGTTGTTTTTTAAAAACTTCAAAGCGCAAATCAATAAACACCAATTCACCGTCGGTATTAGCGACTTAGCAAAGACGACTGGGGTGTCACAGACCCAACTACGTTATTGGGAACAAAAGGGTTACATTCATAGTGCTAAGGCTACTGAGAAGAATACGACCCATCGGTTTTCATATGGAACTTTAATGCGGGTTCACTTCATTAAAGCGATGTTAGATGAAGGATTTACGTTAGCGGCGGCGGCCCAAATGGCCAGTCAACGTTCAAACCAAATGGAAATGATGCGCATTTTTGTCATGAATGCCTTTCAAGGCATGGAAGAGCGGGAAGGCCATCATATGATTAACTTAGGGTACTTTGACGAAGCCCATACAAAAGTTTTATATTGTTATATTGCGGATGAAACGGTTCATTACCGGGTTTTTCCAGAAAATAAGACTAATGACGCTGCCTTCTAGCTTGTGAAAACGATTAATTAATGGTAAATTTAAGGCGGTAAGAGTCGGTAAGTCACTCGGACAATCAAGTTTTCCGCTTGCCAATCGATCTAATGGCTGGATTGGCTGTTGTCATGTTGGTCGTGTTTTGAAGTTTAACTTTGCAAAAGGATTTACAACAGAGCGCGAAACAGCGCTGAGAGATGCCTGGCATGTACCAGGTAGTGATCGTGCATAAAACAACGTGTAATCGAATTCTAGAAGTAGTGTTCAATTGTCCGGTGATGATTCTTACTAGTGGGGCCCAAGTGATGCGGGAAAGCTTGGGTCTCTTTTTTGTTAGAGTGTGAGCGAGGGTGGGTTGCCAGTGAGCATTGCTACGCTAAGTCAATTAGCCGGCGTTCTTCCGGCTGGTTGACTTAGCGTAGCAAGCGGAGCTGGCAGCCCGAGCGAACACGTTTCGACTCGCTAAATAGGAACGGACACCATTTAACTTAACGGGCCGAAACGTGTTCGGCCAACCTGGGGCTTCCGCTTAGCTACACTATGGGACTATGCCGGAAAAGCACCGTCATAATCCCCCAGCTAGGCTAATGCTCAGCCCCAACCCGGTTGACCTCACAGGCTAACAAAAAAAGACGCCCAAGCATCAGCTTGCGGCGTCCATCAAATTGTTGTCATTATTAAATTAAGATTTAGCAACTTGGGCAAAGTGGCTGGCGTACCATTCATCCCAGTCTAATGCGGGATTACCACTTTCAAAGTACTTTTGATCCAAGCGGTCAATCAAGTTGAGGTAGTCTTGATAAGAAAAGTCAACACTGTCAGTTAGCCGTTGGGCCTTGGTCATGAAGCGGGACAAATTCATGTGTTCGTTAATGTCGGTCATAAAGTTGACGACATCATAGTTAGACATTAACTCAAGATTGTTAGCATCAAACAGACGTTGATAAAACTTGGCAAAGTCTTCAACGGCCTTGCGTTGTAAGCTACCATTCAGTTGAGTAATTGATAATTGAGCATCATCATTCACGATGCGGTTCCTCCTTAGTATTGCACGCTACCAGTTAAAATTAGGGTTAAATTTAAAACGGTTGCAACCAAATTGCTTTGGTTTGCGCTACAATTTAATTATGGCACGATGTCGGATAGCTCGCAAGCAATTAAAGGGTGGAATCAACGCGAAACCACGGCCTTTAGTGGCAAAAATATTAAAATTGTAGTACGATAGGTGAACTATCACTAATCAAGCACGATAGATAAATTAGTTGAGGTGAAGGATATTCATGACCCCCATGAAGGAAGATTATTTAAAAATTATTTTCGAACTTGGCGGTACAAAGAAAAAGGTGTCCAATAAGCAGATTGCATTAAGCTTGGACATTGCGGCCGGTTCAGTGACTGAAATGGTCGGTAAACTGGTACAAGAAGGTTTAGCTAAGCACACCCCGTATGCTGGGATTTCATTAACTAAAAAAGGTATTCGTTATGCCGAAACCTTGGTTCGTAAGCATCGAATTTGGGAAGACTTTTTAGTTGATAAGTTAGGCTACGATTTACCGGATGTGCATACTGAAGCCGAAGTTCTGGAACACGTCACTAGTGAACGATTAGTCGATTCACTAGAAAGCTTCTTAGATCATCCCACCCATTGTCCACACGGTGGTGCAATCCCAGACAAGGATGGTCATTATCAAGAAGATAGCCATACCGCTTTAGCAGATGCTGAAGATGGTAGTGAAGTCGTGATTGAACGGTTCATTGACAATCATGATTTGTTAGTTTATTTACACGACATTACATTGGAAATTGGTCAAACGGTTAAAGTGGTTAAACATGATCCGTTTGAAGGCCCCGTAACGATTGAAGTTGAAAAGACCGGCCAACAAATCCCAGTTAGCTACAAAGCGGCCCACAATATTTTTGTTAAATGATGTGAAATATTCGGAATATCCTGAACAAATTTACCATTTTGACGATTGATATTCTGATTTTTTTATTGCGCCATAAAGAAATTTAGCGAATTCGTGTGATTAGCTATCCTTTTCAAAAACAATATGCTACAATTACTCTTGTAGCTTGGTTAGGTAATTTTGGTCAGATCGTTTCAATAAACTATCCCCATTTGCACCGAATCATGATATACATTAATTTATATGTGCAAAAAAGCACTAGGAGGATTTTTTATTATGGAACATGGAACAGTTAAATGGTTTAACGCCGATAAAGGTTTTGGTTTTATTACTCGCGAAAACGGTAGCGATGTATTCGTACATTTCTCAGCTATCCAAGAAGACGGCTTCAAGACTCTTGAAGAAGGCCAAGCTGTAGCATTCGACGTTGAAGAAAGCGATCGTGGCCCACAAGCAGTTAACGTTACTAAAGACTAATTAACAGCTTAAACGGCTAATTTCTAAGTGATTAGAAATTATAAACCGACTAACGGAAGCAATTTCGTTAGTCGGTTTTTTTATGCACATTTTTTGAGAAAAAAGACTAGGCGCCACGTCACTTTTAGCTTAAAGTTAAGCTATAAAGTTTTGAGAAGAGGTGGGTACCGTGATGACCACGGACGAATTAATTATTGCCACATGTTTAAAGGCAGGACAGATCATGGTGGAAAATGGCTCAGAAATTTCGCGGGTCGATGATACGATGTTGCGAATTGCACAAAATGCTGGTGTGACTGGGGCGAATACTTATGTCACGATTACAGGGGTTATGATGTCGATTCAAGGTAGAAATGCCACTCAGATTGCGGCGATTAATAAGCGCACGATTGACTTAGAGAAGGTGTCACAAGTCAATCAACTGTCACGCTCTTGCGGCCCACCAAATTGATTTACCAACCTTACATGCGCAATTAGGCCAACTGGACCGGGCCTCACGCTCATTTCCGTTATGGCTGCAACTCGTTGGGGCGGCTTTGGTTAGTGGGCCGTTGATGATCATGTTCCGACATGAAGTGGTGAATACATGGCCTACCGTTGTGATTGGGATTTTAGGGTACTTAGTCTTCTATTTATTAAATCGTTATTTAAAAATCAAGTTTCTCAGTGAATTGGTGGCGGCCTTAACGATCGGTTTTACCGCTGAATGGGCCGTGATGCTCGGGTGGGGAACGAATATCAATGACATTATTATTGGGGCTTTGATGCCGCTCGTGCCCGGGGTCCCGTTGACCAATGCAGTCCGAGATATTTTAGCTGGTAACTTTGTCAGTGGTCCAGCGCGAGCGGTGGAAGCTTTGATTAGTGCGGCTGCGCTGGGATTTGGCATCGCCGTTGTGATTACGCTATTTTAGGAGGAGTAGGCATGGCAATTATTGGTCAATTGGCGTTAGCCTATGTGGCCGTCCTGGGATTTGGGCTAATTATCAATATTCCGAGGCGCGCTTTAAATATTGCAGGGTGGATTGGGACCTTAACGTGGGGGTTTTATTTGATCGTGCAAGCGTTTGATGGTGGCGTGGTCTTAGGCAGCTTTATTGGGTCATTAGGTATTGGGGTTTTAAGCAATTTTGCGGCGCATTATAAAAAGATGCCCTCGATTATTTTTAACATTCCTAGTTTGGTGTCATTTGTGCCGGGGAGTCAGGCGTACCAAATGGTTCGTAACTTTGCGTTAAGCAATTATTTAACGGCCGTTGGCTTCATGTTACAAGTCGTGATGATAACTGGGGCGATTGCACTAGGTTTTTTGATTGCCGAATTAACCAATCGCTTGATTGCATTTTGTCGACAGCAGTGGGTTCGGTTAAAACAGGATTGATCAGCTTTAAAATTAAACGCCAAAAAAGGCCACTGCGAAGTTGTTGTTCGCAGTGGCCTTTAGTTATGATCTATTTGTTGGCGTATTTTTTACCTGTCGTGGCAGCCTTTAAATCTAAGGACTTGCGTAAGACATTAGTGACACGTTGTTTTTCTTTTTGAGAAACGACTTCAAATGATTGACCATCAATCATCTTACCAGTCCCTTGAGCATGGTCAGAAACGATGTTCTTGGTTGCTGTCCGGTAATTAGCAACGATACTAGTTAAATTACTGAAGGTTAAATCAGTCCGCGTTTCTTTAGCAAGCGACTTCAAGAAGTCTTGCTTCATCAAGTTTGTGGCGTTGGTTCCTTCACTAATGATAGCGGTGATCAATTGCCGTTGCCGTTGTTGTCGACCGTAGTCACCGAGTGGATCATCGTAACGCATCCGTGAGTAAGCTAAGGCCTTGGCACCGTTCATATGCGTCTTCGAGCCCTTAGTAAAGTGATAGCCTTCATACGTAAAGGTCCGAATTGGGGTGATATCGACACCGCCGACTTCGTTGACAACTTTCTTCATCCCACCCATGTTGATCAAGGCATAATAATCAATTGGGACATTCAGCCATTTTTGAACGGTCTTGATCGTCGTACCAGCGCTCCCATAAGCATAGGCAGCGTTCAACTTAGCTGGGAAGTCTTGTTCAAAACCAGAAATGGCCACTTCAGAATCTCGTGGGAGACTCATTAAGGTAGTCGTCTTGGTTTTAGGATTAATCGTGGCTAAAATAATCGTATCTGTTCGGCCTTTATAATTCCGACCGAGCGCCCCAGTATCGGTCCCGAGTAACAAAATCGAAACAGGCTTTTTTCCATTTAAAATAGCACTAGTATTCCGCGATTTTTTAATCCCACTACTTTGATAGACGATTTTAGCAGCATTTTTAGCGTTTAAATACGTCCGCGCGGCAAACGCACCAATCCCAACGAGCAACACCGCGATAACAACTAAAATAATATTACGCACGGGGTGTTTTTTCTTAGGGCCACCACCCTTGGGACTTTCCTGATGCATTTGTGACCTGCTTGGCATATCTTCCATGAACATTTCCTCCATTGGTTATGTAAAGACTACCCATAGTTTAGCATTTTTCCCCATTAACCGAAACTTAATTTAATTTCGTGAAAAATACCGAATAATTCCTAAGGCAGTTCTAATCATAACTGTTTTTATAAAAAAATGCGGTAAAAAGATGATTTCTTTGCGATATTTTAATGTTAAGTTACGAATTGGCGGTGATGCTGCGGGTTTTTAAAGTGATATGGTATAATTTAGTCAATTGCTAAATTAATGGGGGTTCTTGTCTTGATGATCGATAAGTCGCGTAGTCGGCCGATCAAGTTTGTAATTGCCGTCATCTTGTTCGCTTATTTAAGTTACTTTATTAGCGATGGCGCAATTGGAATTGATTTGTTAGATGCAGGGGTGACATCCATTGTCACCATTCAAACTAACGGCTTCTTTACTGGGCTGTTTACCGTGATTTCATGGCTCGCTTCACCGGGGCGCGATATCATGTGGATGATCATCCTCGCGTTTTTGTTGTATGGGTTTAAATATAAAATCCAAGCATTTTGGTCGCTGGTGTTATTAGCTGGTGGCAATATCTTAGGGTTTATCTTTAAACACTTAGTCGCACGGTCACGGCCCATTGGCCATTCTGCTAGTGATACTGGTTACAGTTATCCTAGTGGTCACGTGCTTGGGACCTTTTTGATTGTCGCGGTCATTGTCATCTTTATTGTCCCCGAACTTGAAAATTATCGGCTTGCTGACGCAATTCAAGCGGTCAGTGTTATTTGGTTGATTTTGGTCATGATTTCGCGGGTTTACTTGTCAGCCCATTACCCGACAGATACGGTTGGGGCCGTTTTACTCGGTTGGTGGTGGCTTGAAGTGATGGAATGGCTGTACGTGTTATATGCTCGCAAACTATTACAGTGGCGGTTATTTTATCGCTCGTACTTATAATATAGAAGAAAAGTCGTTACTGGCAGTTGTCAGTAACGACTTTTCTGTTAGGCTATCAAGCTTGGTGCCAGTTGTGTAAACATTCTAGTGCTAGGGTGAGCCAATGAGCCGCGTGCGGTTGATTGGCATCGGGCTTCCAAGCGGTTTGGGCATTGGCTAAGGCCAAGCCGTGTGGGCCGTGTTGGAAAACGTGGAGTTCATATGGAATTTTGGCCGTCGCTAGCGCTGTCGCATAAGCAAGCGCGTTTTGCGATGGGACGATGGGATCATCAGCGGTGACCCAAATGAAGGTTGGCCGATTATGGGCGTTAACGTGTTGTTCGGCTGCCATGGTTTGTGGCTCAGTGGTCCATTGGGCCAAAGTAGCATCATCTTTAGGAAAACCAAGCAATGGGCTGATGACCGGATAGCCGAGAATCACATTGGCAAGTTTTAAGTCAGCCGGGTCCGCGTTTAAATGAGTAGCGACTTGATCATGCCAATAATCGTTATACAGCGCAACGATGTGGCCGCCAACACTAAAGCCGGCTGCGGTAATTTGATCAGGATCAATTTGCCAGTCGGCGGCATGTTGATGGAGTAGCTGAACAGCCAAACCTAATTCCCAAACGGGATTGAGTTCTAAGGGTTGGTGGTCACTGACAAAGGAATAATCTAAGTAAAAAGCTTGAAACCCATGACCAGCAAATGCCAAAGCTAAGCTTTCAGCTTGTTGCGTCGGAATATGGGTATAAGACCCACCAGGAACGATAATGATTGCGGGAAGCTGTGTCAGATGAGCATTGGCATCTGGATCCCGCAATAAGCCGACGAGTTGAACATTCGGGTCGGCTAATTTTTGTTGAATCACTTGCATGCAATCACCTCAATTGATATTGTTGATATAGGTTATTATAACGCTAAGAAGGGCGGGACTAAAATGCAACTGGCAACGACGACTTCACAACAAGAACAGCTCCAATTGCGACCATTTACGCCAGCCGATGTGACGGATTATTTTGAAATCGTTCAAAATCGCGACATTGCGGTGAGTGCTGGATTCACCCCAGTCAATCGATTAATGGAAGCCCAATATTTGTTGAGCCGTCAATTGAATCAGCCGCAAGTTTTTGCTTTGGTCTTGATGACAACTGGTAAGGTGATCGGTAGTGTGGGACTATATGAACGGATGAATTCACATGGTGAACCAGCACCGTCACAACTGGATTTGGGTTATATGTTGAATGCCGCGTATTGGCAACATGGTTATATGACAGCTGCAGTTCATTTAATTCGCGATTATGGCTTTGATACCTTACAATTAAAGCGGTTAACGGCAAGTTGTTTAGTGTCGAATACCGCATCGCGCTTGATTTTGGAACATGCTGGATTTGAACAATATGACCAGGTGACCCACCCCCGCTACGCCCAATTTGGGGCCGGTCAAACGGAACTCTTTTTTGAGTGTCTACCGCCTCGGTCGAGTAGAGGGGATGAAGTCGATGCAGCTCACGAAGTCATTTGAACAAGCGGCGTGTATCTTAGTGCTACTGGCGACACAACGGCCGGATGTGCCACTAACGTCCGATGCGATTCATGCACGGATTGGTGGCTCGGCTACTTATTTACGCAAAATCATGCGTAAGTTGGTCTTAGCTGAGTTGGTGGCGTCAACGAGTGGCAACAATGGTGGCATGCAATTGGCACGACCAGCTGAGCGCATTACCATCAAAGATGTGGTGCTTGCGATTGAAGGACCGGTGCACACGTTCCCAGACCTTGGTTACTTCGATCAAGTTTTTAAAGATGTTGAACCCGTGGCCGATGAAGGGACCAAAGTGGTGAATGCGATTTTTTCACAGGCTGATCAACAGTGGTTAGCTTTTTTGGGACAGCAAAAACTAGCGACTTTAATTAAAGAATTACTAGCGGTACCGCAGATTCCGGTCTTAGACTGGAATAATCAAACTGAAGATAAGATGGCGGTTTTAAATCACTTATTGACCCATTTGCGGGCTAGTAAGTGAGTAGTCGTACAAAGTTCGCTAAAATTGTATGCGGTTTCGGTTGATTTGATTGATAGCACTAGGCTTTGGTTGAAATCAGTCTCATAAACTTTTTTCACAAGTGCCAAATGCCTGTTATTACTAGTATTTCTGTGTTATTCTAACATTACTTTTCACAAACAGGAGCGAAATCAATGGCAGATAAAAAGTATTACGGCGCCGACGCCATCGTCGACAGCCTTGCAAATCACGATGTTAAATACGTCTTCGGGATTCCCGGGGCGAAAATCGACCGGGTCTTTGAACGGTTGGATCATCCCGTTAATCCGAAGGCACCTAAGTTAATCGTGACGCGGCATGAACAAAACGCCGCCTTTATTGCGGCTGGTATTGGTCGAATCACTGGGAAACCAGGGGTCGTGATGACGACTTCTGGTCCTGGTGCCAGCAATTTAGCCACTGGCTTAGTGACGGCGACCGCGGAAGGCGATCCCGTATTAGCTATTTCAGGGCAAGTTCAACGGGCCGATTTATTACGGTTGACCCATCAAAGTATGGATAATGCGGCGCTCTTTGAACCAATTACGAAATATAGCGCTGAAGTGCAAGAACCTGAAAATGTGTCTGAAGTCATTGCGAATGCGTATCAAGAAGCGATGGCTGCTAAGCAAGGGGCCAGCTTTGTCAGTGTGCCACAAGATGTGACTGATTCAGTTGTGCAAACGTCTGTTTTAACGCCGATTCAAGCGCCTAAATTAGGCCCTGCTAGTCCAGTTGAAGCCACGTTATTGGCCCAAAAAATTAAAGCGGCTAAATTACCCGTCTTGTTAGTCGGGATGCGCGCTTCTTCACCTGAAGTCACGCAAGCCATTCGGAACTTAGTGACGGCGGCCAACTTACCCGTTGTCGAAACCTTCCAAGCAGCTGGGGTCATCTCGCGTGACTTGGAAGCCCAACACTTCTTTGGTCGGGTGGGCTTGTTCCGGAACCAACCGGGTGACATGTTATTAAAGAAGTCTGATTTAGTTATCGCCATTGGCTATGACCCAATTGAATATGAACCACGTAACTGGAATGCTGAAGGTAAATCGCGCATTGTGGTGATTGATGCCATGCGCGCTGAATTAGACCATAACTTCCAACCAGAAACAGAATTAGTCGGTGATATCGCCCAAACCCTCGATTTTTTGTTACCATATATGCAAGGGTATGATATTAGTGATACCGCGAAGACCTATCTTGGTGAATTACAAGAACGCCTACAAACACGGGATTTTGTACCAAATATCGATGAAAACTCGAACTTAAATCACCCCTTATCAGTGATTGCGGCATTGCAACAACGGGTCACTGATGACATGACGGTGACCGTGGATGTCGGTAGTTTCTATATTTGGATGGCCCGGCATTTCCGGAGCTACGAACCACGGCATTTGCTCTTTAGTAATGGGATGCAAACGCTAGGGGTCGCCTTACCATGGGCGATTGCCGCTGCCTTGGTGCGGCCAAACACGCAAATTGTGTCGGTCGCTGGTGATGGTGGCTTCTTATTCTCCGGTCAAGAACTCGAAACGGCCGTCCGGTTGAACTTAAACATCGTGCAATTGATTTGGAACGATGGTCATTACGATATGGTCAAATTCCAAGAAGAGATGAAGTATGGGCAGTCAGCGGCAGTCGATTTTGGACCGGTGGACTTTGTTAAGTACGCTGAAAGCTTTGGCGCTACGGGCTTACGGGTTGAACAACCAAGTGACTTAGAAGCCGTCTTAGACCAAGCTTTTGCAACTGATGGTCCCGTCGTCGTTGATATTCCAATTGATTACTCTGATAATCAGGCACTCGGCCAAACGATGTTACCTGATCAATTCTACTAAAATTGAAGAAGAAGGCTAACTAATGGCAACAACAGGATTGTATCAACATAGTACCGTAGCAGCGCTTAAAGCAGGGGTGACTGCTGGTAATCAAACATTGGCAACGTTATTAACGCATGGTGACACTGGGATTGGCACGGCTGATCGAGCAGCTGGCGATGTGACGATTTTAGATGGGCAAGCCTATCAATCACAAGCTAACGGTAAGACCAAAGCCTTGGCCAGTTCAGCTAAAATCCCATTTGCAATGTTACATGCCAATGAGCCGACGATTGAACAAACGTTTGAAAATGTTGATTACCGCGTGTTTGAACAACAACTTTTATCGTTGTATCCATACAAAAACTTGCTTGTCGCACTGCGGGTAACCGGGACATTTACGACCGTTGATTTATCGGTAAAACGGGCGGAACCAGCTGCTGATGATAGTACTTATCGCCAATTTACGGGTCATAACGTGACCGGGACGTTGGTGGGGTATTATGTCCCGACAGTCTATCACGGCGTCACTCAAACGGGTTTTCATTTACACTTTTTGAATCAAGATAAAACGTTTGGTGGTCATGTAACGGGCTATCGGATTGATACGGGCTTAGTCCAATTACAAGCCTTAGCTAGTCTTCAAGTCGTGGTGCCGACCCACGACACGGAATTTTTAAATCGTCGGCAATAGGTTGTCAAAGATAAATTGATTTTGTATAATGATTGAGTATATCGAAAGAAGAGGACGCGACCAACATCAGTCGTCCAACCAAGATGGATAATCATCAATGCGGTTGGATAAAAGGGGCGGTTGCCGAAATTGGCGAAGGATTATCACTTTAGCCGGTTGGGCCTTGGTTGAATAAATCAAGGACTGTCGCAATTCAAGAAGGAATTGCGGGGCGCTATCGACGATGAAATCAGGCATTAGGTTATCAATCTGATTAAAGTCTTTTTGCGCAGTTTGCAAAAGGACTTTTTATTTTGGTCACTGATCAACTGAATCGGTGTGAACACTTTTAGATATAAATCAGTTTTTTGGAGGTTGCCAAAATATGGCAGAAGAACAACAACATGAAGTGAAGCGGTCGCTTGAGACCCGCCATCTCTCCATGATTGCATTAGGTGGTAGTATCGGGACCGGGCTATTTGTCGCGTCTGGTTCAGCAATTTCAACGGCCGGCCCTGGGGGCGCTTTGTTAGCCTATGTCGGTATCGGGATCATGGTTTATTTCTTAATGACTAGTCTCGGAGAAATGGCGACGTATTTGCCAGTTTCAGGGTCATTTTCAACTTATTCAACGCGCTTTGTTGATCCAGCCTTAGGATTTGCAATGGGCTGGAACTATTGGTTTAACTGGGCGATTACGTTAGCCGTTGATATTAGTACGGCCGCAATCGTGATGCAATTTTGGTTGCCGTCCGTCCCAGGCTGGGTCTTCAGTCTGATTGCGTTAGTGTTGATCTTTACGATCAATGCGTTATCGGTCCGGTCGTTTGGGGAAACGGAGTATTGGTTATCCTTGATCAAGGTCGTGACCGTCTTAGTTTTCTTAGTGATCGGGGTCTTAACGATTTTCGGAATCATGGGTGGTCATGCCACTGGGTTGCATAACTTTACGACGGGTAAAGCCCCATTTGTAGGTGGGATTCCAACCATTTTGAGTGTTTTCGTTGTGGCTGGGTTCTCATTTCAAGGGACCGAATTGATCGGAATTACGGCTGGTGAATCAGCAACGCCTGAAAAGAGTATCCCGGCAGCCATTAAACAAGTTTTCTGGCGAATCTTACTCTTCTATATCTTGGCCATTTTTGTGATCGCGGCGATTATTCCTTATACGTCAAAAGACTTATTAGGGTCATCAGCTAGCGATATTGCAATCAGTCCATTTACGTTAGTCTTTAAGCGAGCTGGTTTAGCCGCGGCAGCTAGTGTGATGAACGCGGTTATCTTAACGTCAGTCTTGTCAGCAGCTAACTCTGGGATGTATGCGTCGACGCGGATGCTATATTCCTTGTCCTTACAAGGTTATGCCCCAAAGACGTTTGGACGGGTCAACCGGCGTGGAATTCCAATTATGGCGTTATTAGGGACGACGTTTATCGGTTTATTAACGTTCCTATCAAGTCTGTTTGGTGATCGAATTTACATTTTCTTAGTGTCTGCGAGTGGCTTGACCGGGTTTATCGCGTGGTTAGGTATTGCGATTTCGCACTTGCGCTTCCGACGCGCCTTCATTAAACAAGGTCATGATTTGAGTGAACTTCGGTATCATGCCAAGTTATTCCCATTTGGGCCATTGTTTGCGTTCTTCTTATGTATGGTCGTTATCATTGGCCAAGATTTGCATTCGTTTGCCACGCTTGATTGGCAAGCTATCGGGGTCACTTATATGAGTATCCCATTGTTCATTATCTTGTTTGTCTATTATAAGATTCGTTACCATACGAAGATGGTGCCATTGGATAAAGTTGATTTAACAAAACATTCACACGAAAAAGATTAATCAAGTTGATTAAGCGCTAGGCAATTTTGCCAAGCGCTTTTTTCGTGCGAGTGTTATGATAAGCGCTATTAGTGATGCAAAGGGGTCATAAAATGGAAAAAACAGCATTAGTGATTATCGATTTACAAGCTGGTTCTCGTTGGCTAGCCAAGCATCTATTTCGGCAGGCGGGGCCATTAGACTTTCAAACCTTAGTGGCGAACAATCAACAGTTAATGACACGATGGCAAGCAGCTGGACTACCCGTTATCGTTGTCACCATGCAGCCAACACTATTATCAGCGGGCTTGCAAGCCCGATTTAGCCGATCGCTATTACAAACTAATCAATTAAAAGCTGTCACTTACGTTAAAAAAACGCGGCCGAGTGCGTTTAGTAATCCGCATTTATTACCTGCTTTGCAAGCTGCGGGGGTTCAACGGGTGGTGGTCAGTGGTTTTACGTTAGACAATGGGGTGCGTAAGACGGTTAGCGATGCGCAAGCGGCCGGCTTGACCGCCGTTGTCTTGCGTGATGCCACGATTGCGCGGTCAACAAAATTATTTCCATCAATGGTCGCAACCTTTGATAACGTGATGACGACAACCCAATTATTAGCAGAATTGTAAGTTTGAATTTGACGATTTGCCGAAAATGTTACAAAATAATTAAGATAACACCAAATATTAGTGGTTAGTTCTATTTAGCCATGTAGGTATGTTACGCTGGCGTTGAAAGGCAGAGAGAAGACATGTTTAGAAAGACAGTTTTAAAGGGGTTGGCATTAGTCAGCATGGTCGGGTTATTGAGCGGCTGTGCGACTTCTAATGCAAGCAGTAAGTCCAGTAGTTCCAGCAGTCAGAAAACGACCAAGACGGAAACTAAGCGGCAAAAGTTGATTAGTGAATTACCAAAGGGCGTAAAGTCGACTGATAGTGAGCTAATTGTGGTTAACAAGTGGCATAAGCATAACGAGTTAACGTTTAGCAAATCAACCGTTAATGGTATTACCGTCCGCAGTTCCATCGTCAAACCATTGACCGCCTTTTTAAATGGCGCGAAAAAAGCGGGTTATCCCGCGACTTTAGTTTCAGGTTATCGCTCCGTTCAATACCAAAAAGAAGTTTGGAATGAATCGATTGAAAACTATGAAGCCCAAGGTAAGACGGAAAAACAAGCGTTGAAGTTAACCAAAGAATACGTGGCCATTCCGCGCGGGAGTGAACATCAGACTGGTTTGGCAGCTGATATTATGAATACCAACTGGTTTGACTCGCACAACAGTCAGTTGTTGTCCTCATCTGACAAAGCTAAGGGCCAACAATGGTTGATTAAGCATGCCCCTGATTATGGGTTTGTCTTACGCTTTACAAAGAGTGGGACTAAATCAACCGGGATCGATTATGAATCATGGCATTTCCGTTATGTTGGTAAAAAGAGTGCGGCCTTTATGACCAAACATAACTTAACTTTGGAACAATATGTCTCCTTATTAAAAGCACGTGAAGCGGCTAAAAAGTAATTTTGTAACCAGATATTGCATTTTAGCTAGGGTGTGCGTACAATATGTAGTGTTGCTTTAATTCAATTAGACGAAAAATTGTACGTTAAAAGGAGAGAACCCCATGCTTGTAATGTCAGGAACAATTGGTGCCGGTAAGACCAGTTTAACTAACTTAGTAGCCGATCACTTCGGTTCTAAAGCGTTTTACGAATCAGTCGACGACAATCCAATTTTGCCGTTATTTTATAAGGACCCAAAGAAATATGCCTTCTTACTCCAAATCTATTTCTTAAACAAACGGCTTGGTAGTATCAAGTCAGCGTTTGCCAATGATTTAGATGTTTTGGATCGGTCGATTTTTGAAGATTCCTTATTATTCCATTTAAATGGTGACTTAGGTCGGGCGACGAGTACTGAAGTTGATATTTATGACTCATTATTAACTAACATGATGCAAGAATTGCCAGAAGCCCCCCACCAAAAGAGTCCTGACTTATTGATCCATATCAACATTTCGTTTGAGACGATGTTGAAACGGATTCAAAAGCGTGGTCGTTCTTATGAACAAATTGACCAAGATCCAACATTATACAAGTATTATCAAACCTTGAACGATCGCTATACCGCTTGGTATGCCAATTACGATCATAGTCCAAAGATGCAAATCGATGGCGATGAATTAGACTTTGTGGCCGATCCAGCTGCCCGCAAACAAGTGATTCAAATGATCGATGATAAGGTTGCTAGCTTAAGCTAGTTGCCTTTTAAGGCGACATGCCTTATAGTAATAGCAGAATATGAAACACGGCGCGTTTTAAGTAGACCCGCAGAGAACCGGTGGTTGGTGTGAATCGGTGGTCGAAACTCCGGCGCGACAAAGTGGGCAGGTAATACTGCACGGCAGAGCCGTTATCCGTTTTAAGGGTGGGATTTTTGATAATCCTGAACTTGGGTGGTACCGCGAATCGCAGTCTCTTCGTCCCAATATGGGAGGAGAGACTGTTTTTTTATCCAAATTCAAGGAGGAACTACCATATGTTAGATGTTAAAATGATTCGTCAACAACCAGATTTTGTTAAAGAACAACTTGGCCACCGTGGTGTTGCGGCTAGTCAAATTGATGATTTAATCAAAGCCGATGCTGATCGGCGGGATTTAATCGCGAAGAGTGAACAACTTAAATCCACGCGGAACCAAGTTTCGGGTGAAATTTCACAATTAAAGCGAAATAAAGAAGATGCTAGTGCCCAGATTGCAGAAATGCAAAAAGTGAGTGCTGAGATCAAGCAACTAGACGATGATCGGCGTAAAGCTGATGCCCAAGTGCAAGACATGGCAGCGCATTTGCCAAATATGCCCCATCCTGATGTACCAGTGAGCTTAAAAGAAGAAGATGCGGTTGAATTACGGCGCATCGGCACACCACGTCAATTTGACTTTGAACCTAAAGCCCATTGGGAACTTGGCGAATCTTTAGGTATCTTAGACTTTGAACGGGGCGCCAAAGTTTCTGGTAGCCGGTTCTTATATTACATCGGCGATGGGGCTAAGTTGGAACGGGCCGTTTACAACTTCTTCTTAGATCAACATGAAGCTGAAGGTTACACCGAAGTCTTACCACCATATATGGTGACAGACGAATCGATGTATGGAACAGGCCAATTCCCTAAGTTTAAGGATGACGCCTTCCGGATTACAACACAAGATTTGAGCTTGATTCCAACGGCTGAAGTGCCATTGGTAAACTACTATCGTGATGAAGTGATTCCAGCTGAAAAGTTGCCAGTTTACTTTACCGCCTTATCACCAGCCTTCCGAGAAGAAGCTGGGAGTGCTGGTCGTGATACGAAGGGCTTGATTCGTTTACATCAATTCAACAAAGTTGAAATGGTTAAATTCACGAAGCCTGAAGACTCATGGGATGAACTTGAAAAGTTGACCAACAATGCAGAATCATTATTGAAGAAGTTGGGGTTACCATACCACGTAATCACGTTAACGACCGGGGACATGAGCTTTACGGCCGCAATGACCCATGACTTGGAAGTTTGGTTCCCAGAACAAAGCAAGTATCGTGAAATCTCAAGTTGTTCGAACTGTACTGATTTCCAAGCACGTCGGGCCCATATCCAATACCGGGACGATGATGGCAAGCTTCAATTCGTACACACGTTGAACGGGAGTGGGTTAGCCGTTGGTCGGACTGTTGCTGCGATTATGGAAAATTACCAAAATGAAGATGGTACGATTACGATTCCAGATGTATTAGTCCCTTACATGCATGGTAAAACTAAAATTGAAAAACAAGCTTAATTGTGGCTTGCTTTGGAAGACGACCTTAGTTGGTGGTCTTCTTTTTTATTGGTTTGATGTTTGTTCAAAATAAATAATGGGTATAGTTGCATATATTATGCCTAAATGTAGGCAAATTTTTGTTACTTGGACTAGCTGAACATCGGTATAGGCGCAAAGGTAGAGTTGAAATAGTTGCTAAAATTGTGATTTTGAGGATCTTATTTTGAAAGATATAGATACTGTAATTGCTGATATAAAAGGGTTCTTGAGCAAAGTAAGTACCGTAATAAAAGTTATTTCAACTTTTTTGCCAAAAAAGGTTTGCTTAATCGGTTTCCAGTGCTATAATATTTCTTGTCGGAAAAATAGAAATTTTCATTCATTGAAAAAGAATATTTATCCAAGAAATTTAAAAATATGTTGACAATTATTCATCACCATGATAAAGTTAAATAGTTGTCAAAAGGCATAACAAGTAAGAACTGTTAGTAAGCGACAACAGGCATGCATGATTTAAGATCATGCGGGTGTGGCGGAACTGGCAGACGCGCTAGATTTAGGTTCTAGTGTCTTACGACGTGGGGGTTCGAGTCCCTTCACCCGCACTTACATGCCGACTTAGCTCAGTTGGCAGAGCATCTCACTAGTAATGAGGAGGTCGGAGGTTCGAATCCTCTAGTCGGCATTTACAATTGAATATTACATTTGCGGAAGTAGTTCAGTGGTAGAACATCACCTTGCCATGGTGGGGGTCGCGGGTTCGAATCCCGTCTTCCGCTTTTAATTTGCCGGGGTGGCGGAATTGGCAGACGCACAGGACTTAAAATCCTGCGGTTAGTGATAACCGTACCGGTTCGATCCCGGTCCTCGGCATTTTAATTTGCACCCATAGCGCAATTGGATAGAGTGTCTGACTACGAATCAGAAGGTTGTAGGTTCGACTCCTACTGGGTGCATTGGTATCGGGAAATAGCTCAGCTTGGTAGAGCACCTGGTTTGGGACCAGGGGGTCGCAGGTTCGAATCCTGTTTTCCCGATCGATTATAAACAGTCTTAGTTAATTTTAACTAGGGCTTTTTGTTTAAATTTTTAACGGGAAGTAGCTCAGCTTGGTAGAGCACTACGTTCGGGACGTAGGGGTCGCAGGTTCAAATCCTGTTTTCCCGATCAAAGCAACGGTCGAAAGGTTCATCCTAATGGGATGAACCTTTTTTGTTGTCATTTAGTTAGTACCAGTTAAATGAAAATAAAGCCGATTTTTTCTGAAGAAAGCTCAGAATATGTTCAGTGAAACTAACTAGTTACGGTCTAACTGGGGTGGTAAGTTTATAGCATCAACTATCAAAGAAGGCTTGTCCCATGCAAAAAGAATTAACCGCAGCAAGTAAAGTCCCATTAATTACCGGGCTATTTTGGCTCGCAAAAATGATTTCTACCGGGTTAGGTGAATCGTTGTCAGATTACTCGAGTCAAATTTTTGGTCAACAGAATGGTAATCTTGGTGAGTGGTTTACCGTTGGCTGGTCCTTGAGTTTATTTGCCATTTTTCTCACCTTGCAAATGCGTTCGAAACGTTATCGTCCATTATACTATTGGTTGTCAGTAGCACTATTAGCTGTTTTTGGTACTTTCTCAGCAGATACACTGAAGTCAATTACTGGGCTCCATTATTTGGAAACCACGTTGATCTTTGGCGGGTTACTCTTGGCTAGTTTTGGGGCTTGGTATTTAAAAGAACATGATTTGTCGATTCATCATATTACAACGGCTACTAATGAAGGGTTTTATTGGGTGACGGTTGCCTTTTCCTTCATGTTAGGGACCGCTGCTGGTGACTGGTTGGCGACTGCCCGTTCTGGTGGTTATAATGTTGATCCTACTGGTTTGGGATTAGGATTTTTAAACACTGGCTTGATTTTAGGGGCTTTATTCTTACTGCTCTTGGCTTATCGGGCTTGGGGCAAACCACGCTTGAATAGCGGACTGGAGATCAGTAGTTTCTGGTTAGCGTATATTTTAACCCGGCCGGTTGGTGCCAGCTTTGCTGATTACTTTGGCTATGACTTTGCAGGTGGCGTTTTAGGTAACTTGGGCATGTCACTGATTTGGCTCGTTGCTTTTACGGTTGTGTTAACGGTGATTATCCGTTTGGATCAAAAACAACAATTGGTTTTAACTGAAGATGCGGCTTAGACCTATCTGTTACATCAAACGTCGTCTGCTAACTGGCAGGCGACGTTTTGCTGGTCCGGCAGTAGTCGAAATATGATATCGCGGTGGCTTGTAGCCGATACAGCTTGATCATGAGATACCATAGCCCTGAAAATCATTGGTTTTTGACTGACTGCTTGGTTAGCCCTTAAGCGCGTTATTTTGCAAAGGTCAGCTTACTAGCCGGTCATTTTAAGCCAGGCTTAGTTCAATCAATTGAAAGCCAACCGTGAGCGTGCTATGCTGGAACAACCGTGGGGGAGCTGTTCGCAGCGGCCGCTTAGGTGAAATTCTTTGCATTTTCGAATTATCCTCGTATAATGAAAGTCAATATTAGTCAAAGATTATGTAAAGGGTGATACAGATGCAAAGTCAAAATATCTCCGATATCATCGAAAAATATTTAAAAAGTATTTTGGCGGACGCTGAGCACGTTGAAATCCGACGATCCGAAATCGCGGATCTCTTCAACGTGGTGCCTTCCCAAATTAACTATGTGATTAAGACCCGCTTTACCATCCAAAATGGTTACTTAGTTGAAAGTAAACGTGGCGGTGGGGGCTATATCCGCATTGAAAAAGTTAACTTGTTGGATGATGCTGATGTGTTAGACACCCTGATTCAGGTGATTGGCGATTCAATCACCCAACGGGATGCCTACGCAGTCGTTCAGAGTCTCTACGAAGATGGTGTCTTGAACCGCCGAGAGGCCCAATTGATTTTAGTTGCGACAGATCGCAATACCCTCGGGGTTGACGATCATGATTTGGAAAACAGCTTACGGGCGCGGATCATTATTGGAATCTTGAATCATTTACGCTATGAAAGCTAAAGAAAGCGAGGAATCGCAATGGATAACCTATTTACCCCGAGTGCCAAAAGTGTCTTAGTCTTGGCTCAAGAACAGGCCAAGTATTTTAAGCATCAAGCAGTTGGCACGGAACATTTATTATTAGCATTGGCCATCGAGAAGAATGGGATTGCCAATAAAGTTTTACAACAATATGCGGTTACCGAAGATGATATTCGTGAAGAAATCGAACGGTTTACCGGTTATGGCACTTTAAGCAATGTCGGCAAGGATACCTATTTGCCATATTCACCAAAGGCCAAAGAAATTTTGTCCGTGGCTGGTGATGAAGCCAAACGGTTAGGCGCTAATAAAATTGGGACGGAACATTTATTGTTGGCAATGCTATCCGACGAAAGTATCCTGTCCTCGCGTATTTTAATGAATTTAAACTTAGACTTGGGTCAAACACGGAAAGTTGTCTTACGTAAATTAGGCGTCAGTGATGCCATGAATAAACGTAAGGGGACGCAAAACAATCGTGGCGCCAAGCAAGCTGAAGGTACGCCAACTTTGGATTCCTTAGCTCGAGACTTGACCCAATTGGCTAGTGAAAAAGCCATGGACCCAGTTGTTGGCCGCTCTAAAGAAGTCAAACGGGTCATTCAGATCTTGTCACGCCGGACGAAAAATAACCCCGTTTTAATTGGGGAACCTGGTGTGGGGAAGACGGCGATCGCTGAAGGTTTAGCGCAAAAGATCGTTGCTGGTGATGTCCCAAGTGATATGGCGGACAAACGGTTGATGATGCTCGATATGGGGTCATTAGTTGCTGGTACGAAGTATCGTGGTGAATTTGAAGATCGGTTGAAGAAAGTGATCGATGAAATTTACAATGATGGGCATGTCATCTTGTTCATTGATGAATTGCATACTTTAATTGGTGCTGGTGGTGCTGAGGGGGCAATTGATGCCTCTAACATCTTGAAGCCAGCCTTGGCTCGTGGTGAACTACAAACCATTGGGGCCACGACTTTAAATGAATACCAAAAGTATATTGAATCTGATGCTGCTTTGGAACGTCGCTTTGCAACGGTCATGGTTGATGAACCAACTGAGGATGAAGCCGTTGAAATCTTAACCGGATTACGACCACGCTATGAAGCGCACCATCATGTCAATATTACGGATGAAGCTGTCAAGCAAGCTGTTGCGTTATCAAGCCGTTATATTAGTGACCGATTCTTGCCAGATAAGGCGATTGATCTTATGGACGAAGCTGCTGCAAAGGTGCGTATCGACCAAATGGATCAACCTAATAAGATGTCCAAGAATATGGATAAGCTCACAACATTACGGCAACAAAAGGAAACAGCCATCGAAGATCAAGATTTCGAACAAGCGGCAGAAATCCGTAAGCAAGAAATGAAATTAAAGCAACGCTTAGATAAGTTGCAAGCTGATCATGATGCCGAAGCGGCGGCTGGTGAAGCGCCACAATACAGTTTACAGGTCACGGGCGAAGATATTGCCCAAGTGGTTGCTGAATGGACGGGTGTGCCATTGACCCAGTTGCAAAAGTCTGAAAGTGAACGACTCGTGAACTTAGAGAAGATTTTGCACCAACGTGTTGTTGGTCAACCAGAAGCTGTTTCCGCAGTGGCCCGAGCGATTCGGCGGGCCCGTAGTGGGTTGAAAGATCCGAGCCGACCAATTGGTTCCTTTATGTTCTTAGGACCAACTGGGGTTGGGAAGACTGAATTAGCCAAGGCTTTAGCCCAAGCAATGTTTGGGTCTGAAGACAACATGATTCGAATTGATATGTCTGAATATATGGAACGCTATTCAACAAGTCGCTTGATCGGGTCAGCCCCCGGTTATGTGGGTTATGATGAAGGTGGTCAATTGACCGAAAAGGTTCGTCAAAAGCCTTACTCCGTTGTCCTATTTGATGAAGTTGAAAAAGCCCATCCAGATGTATTCAATATCTTGTTACAAGTCTTAGATGACGGGTATTTAACCGATTCTAAGGGGCGTAAAGTGGACTTCCGGAATACGATTTTAATCATGACATCTAACTTAGGGGCCACGACCTTACGGGATGAAAAGTCGGTTGGGTTTGGCGCTGAAGATAAGGCTAATGATTACAAGGCTGTTTCGGCCACGATTCATGAAGAATTGCGGAAAGCCTTCCGACCAGAGTTCTTGAATCGAATCGATGAAACCATTGTCTTCCATTCCTTGGATCGCGAAGAACTCCACGAAATTGTCAAGTTGATGGCTAAAGAGATCGTTGATCGGGTTGCTCAACAAGGCATCAAGATCAAGATTACGCCAGCTGCAATCGATGTGGTGGCTAAAGCCGGCTTTGACCCAGAATATGGGGCACGACCAATTCGGCGGGCCTTACAAACTGAAGTTGAAGATCGGTTGAGTGAAGCCTTATTAACTGGTGAAATCAATGTTGATGATCAAGTTACGATTGGGGCCAGCAAAGGCGTTATTACCATTAATGTTAAAAATCAAGCACCAACTACCGATGGCCGTTCGACGGTGTCATCGAAGTAAGGTGTCAAATGAAGCATGAAGAAGCCGTAAGCAATTGCTTGCGGCTTCTTTATGATGTGTAAAAGCAAACGCTTTATTATAGTAGGAAAGTATCGTCATCAGTTGAATAAGTCACTTTTGATTTTGGGTGAAAATGAAAGCGTTACTCGCCTTGATGCGCCAAATGGTGTAAATTATATAAAGGAGTACTTTGGAAGGAAGATGATTTTATGGTAACGCGTGCGGAACAACTCGCCAAGACGCACCAAGCAATCTTAGATGCCGCCCGAGAGTTATTTTTAAAGCATGGTTATGCAGCTACTAGTACGCGGGATATCGCTAAAGCGATTGGCATTACCCAACCGGCTTTATATCATCACTTTGATGATAAAGAAGTGATCTTTTTAGCGGTGATTACCACGGTCGGGGCTGAGATTAAAGCGGGCATGCAAACGATTCTGGCGGATACGACCCAAGCACCGCTGGAACAATTGACTGAGATATCATTACTTTTAACACATAAACATCCAGCGGATATCTTTACGCTGATTCATACGAGTTTTAAAGAATTATCACCAACCCACATGCGCCAACTTGGTGGGGTCTTCATGCAAGACTATGTGCAGCCGTTGCAGCAGTTCTTTGAACAAGCTGACTTGCCGTTACAAGCGGGGGTCACACCGGCGATGGCCGCCAATTTTTACTTAACGAGTTTGAGCCCGTTGTTTAATAGCTTCCATCAAATCGGTGATCCGAATGCTGATGAACGGACGCAAGTGCAAACCTTGTTGAAGATGATTTTATATGGCATTGCTCAAGCGACACCAACTGAATAAGTTCAAAAGGTTATGGGTTGACACGCCTGGGTGTGTGTTGTATAGTATAGCTTGTCTGTAACCGTGAACTCGAACAAATGCGCAATCTATTGTCTGCGCGATTTGTTAATATAAATCCAAAAATAGCCAACTTAAATGACTATTTTTGGTTTTTTTATGCCTAAAATTCGGGTTAAAACGCATTTGTAACACAAATGTAATATTTGAACCGAACTTAGGCGAGTTCCGGAATAATAAGAAGGGGTGAACAACTTGGCCGGACATTTAGTTAAATACGGTAAACACCGTACCCGTAGAAGTTATGCACGTATCAAGGAAGTTCTTGATTTGCCTAACTTGATCGAAATCCAAACTGATTCATATCAGTGGTTCTTGGATGAAGGTCTCCGGGAAATGTTTGAAGATATTTTGCCAATCGACGATTTTGCAGGGAAACTTTCACTTGAATTTGTCGACTATCAACTATTAGAACCAAAGTACACCGTCGAAGAAGCTCGTGAACATGATGCCAACTATTCGGCACCATTGCATGTGACCTTACGCTTGACTAACCATGAGAGTGGTGAAATCAAATCGCAAGATGTATTCTTCGGTGATTTTCCATTAATGACTGAACAAGGGACTTTCATTATCAATGGTGCCGAACGGGTCATTGTTTCACAATTGGTTCGTTCACCCGGCGTTTACTTTAATGAAGAATTAGATAAAAATGGTCGTCCTAGCTACGGTACCACGGTTATTCCTAACCGAGGCGCTTGGTTAGAACTTGAAACTGATGCCAAGAACATTTCCTACGTGCGGATTGACCGGACACGGAAGATTCCATTGACGGAATTAGTGCGGGCATTAGGTTATGGTTCTGATGACGATATCATCGACATGTTAGGTGAAACTGACAGTTTGATGCTTACCTTGGAAAAAGATGTGCACAAGAACACCGACGACTCACGGGTCGAAGAATCCTTAAAGGATATCTACGAACGACTACGTCCTGGTGAACCTAAGACGGCTGATAGCTCACGGAGTTTATTGACGGCACGTTTCTTTGATCCAAAACGTTATGACTTTGCCCCAGTTGGGCGTTACAAGGTTAACAAGAAGTTAAGTATGAAGACCCGTTTAATGGATCAAACCTTAGCTGAAACCTTAGCTGACCCTGATACTGGTGAAGTTATTGCACAAAAGGGCGATGTGATTGATAAGGAAGTCATGGCTAAGTTAGCACCATACTTGGAACGTGATGATTTCAAGACGGTCACTTACACACCTTCTGATGAAGCTGTTGTAACGAATCCAATGGTCTTACAAGTGGTTAAAGTTTACTCACAAAACGATCCTGAAAAGGTTGTTAATGTGATTGGTAATGGCAATATTGATATTAAGTACAAGCATATCTTGCCTGCTGATATCATTTCGTCAATTAATTACTTCTTTAACTTACAAGAAGGCCTTGGCACGACTGACGATATTGATCACTTGGGTAACCGACGGATTCGTTCCGTGGGTGAATTGTTACAAAACCAATTCCGAATCGGGTTATCTCGGATGGAACGGGTTGTTCGTGAACGGATGTCAATTCAAGACGCCGCAACGGTAACACCACAACAATTGATCAATATTCGGCCAGTTGTCGCTTCAATTAAAGAATTCTTTGGGTCATCACAATTGTCACAATTCATGGACCAAACCAATCCGCTTGGTGAATTAACGCATAAGCGTCGTTTATCAGCCCTTGGTCCTGGTGGTTTGACACGTGACCGGGCCGGTTATGAAGTCCGGGATGTGCACTATACCCACTATGGTCGGATGTGCCCAATTGAAACACCTGAAGGTCCTAACATCGGTTTGATTAACAGTTTGTCATCATATGCCAAAGTTAACCGCTACGGCTTCATCGAAACGCCATATCGGCGTGTCGATTGGACGACGCATAAGGTTACTGACAAGATTGACTACTTAGCAGCCGACGAAGAAGACCAATTCCTTATCGCCCAAGCCAACTCCCCATTAAACGATGATGGTTCCTTCGTGGAAGACACTGTTTTAGCACGGGAAAAGGAAGAAAACTTGGAAACGACGATTGAAAATGTCGATTACATGGACGTTTCGCCTAAACAAGTTGTTGCCGTTGCCACGGCATGTATTCCTTTCTTGGAAAACGATGACTCCAACCGGGCCTTGATGGGTGCCAACATGCAACGGCAAGCTGTGCCGTTGGTTGACCCACATGCGCCATTGATTGGGACTGGGATTGAATATAAAGCTGCTCATGACTCGGGGATTGCGTTAATTAACCGGCATGAAGGGACTGTTGAATACGTTGATGCACGTGAAGTGCGTGTCCGGCGTGATGATGGGTCACTTGATACCTATAAATTAATGAAGTTCCGTCGTTCTAACGGTGGTAAGAACTACAACCAACGGCCAATTGTTAAAGTTGGCGACCGGGTTGATAACGACGAAGTCTTAGCCGATGGTCCAGCTATGGAAGGCGGGGAATTAGCCTTAGGCCAAAACCCATTAGTTGCCTTCATGACTTGGAACGGTTATAACTTCGAAGATGCCATCATTATTAATGAACGGTTGGTCCGTGAAGATGTTTACACGTCAATTCATATTGAAGAATACGAATCAGAAGCGCGTGACACTAAACTTGGACCTGAAGAAATGACACGCGAAATTCCTAACGTCGGGGAAGACGCTTTGAAGAACCTTGACGAAGATGGGATTATCCGTGTTGGTGCTGAAGTTAAAGACGGTGACATTTTAGTTGGTAAGGTAACGCCTAAAGGGGTTACGGAATTATCAGCTGAAGAACGTTTGTTACACGCCATCTTCGGTGAAAAAGCGCGTGAAGTTCGGGATACATCACTCCGAGTACCTCATGGTGGCGGCGGGATTATCCAAGATGTTAAGATCTTCACTCGTGAAAATGGTGATGAATTATCACCTGGTGTTAACATGATGGTCCGCGTTTACATTGCGCAAAAGCGGAAAATTCAAGTTGGTGACAAGATGGCCGGCCGGCATGGGAACAAAGGGACCGTTTCAATCGTGGTTCCACAAGAAGACATGCCATACATGCCAGATGGGACGCCAATTGATATCATGTTAAGCCCAATGGGTGTGCCTTCACGTATGAACATTGGACAAGTTTTGGAATTGCATTTAGGGATGGCTGCACGTAAGTTAGGCATCCACATGGCCACACCAGTCTTTGATGGGGCGCGTGATTCTGATATTTGGAAAGCTGTTCGTGAAGCTGGTATTGATGAAGATGGGAAGTCAATCGTCTATGATGGGCGGACTGGTGAACCATTTGATAAGCGTGTCGCTGTTGGGGTTATGCACTATATGAAGCTTAGCCACATGGTCGACGATAAGATCCATGCCCGTTCAATCGGACCTTACTCCTTAGTTACGCAACAACCACTTGGTGGGAAAGCGCAATTTGGTGGTCAGCGTTTCGGTGAAATGGAAGTTTGGGCCTTAGAAGCTTACGGTGCTGCTTACACCTTACAAGAAATCTTGACTTACAAGTCTGATGACGTGGTTGGTCGGGTTAAGACCTATGAAGCCATCGTTAAGGGCGAACCAATTCCTAAGCCAGGGGTGCCAGAATCATTCCGGGTCTTGGTTAAGGAACTTCAAGCCCTCGGTCTTGATATGAAGGTCTTGGATTCAGAAGATAAAGAAATCGAATTGCGGGATATGGACGACGATGACGACGATGTTGTCAACGTTGATGCCTTGAGCAAATTCCAGCAAGAACAAGAACAAAAAGCCGCTGATAAGCCAGCTAAGACTGACAAACCAGCCGCAGATGCAACAACAAACGCTCACCAGGATAATCAATAAAAAGGGAGGTCGGTCCTTTGATCGATGTCAACAAGTTTGAAAGCATGCAAATCGGTCTGGCATCACCAGACAAGATTCGCAGCTGGTCATATGGCGAAGTTAAAAAGCCGGAAACCATTAACTACCGGACATTGAAACCTGAAAAAGACGGTCTGTTTGATGAACGTATTTTTGGTCCTACCAAGGATTGGGAATGTGCTTGTGGTAAATACAAACGGATTCGTTATAAAGGTATCGTCTGTGACCGGTGTGGGGTCGAAGTTACCCGTAGTAAAGTTCGTCGCGAACGGATGGGTCATATCGAACTCGCTGCACCAGTAACACACATCTGGTATTTCAAAGGTATTCCTAGCCGGATGGGCTTAGTCTTAGACATGAGCCCTCGTGCCCTTGAAGAAATCATTTACTTCGCTTCATACGTTGTTATCGAATCTGGTAACACACCACTTGAAAAGAAGCAATTGCTTTCAGAACGTGAATACCGTGAAAAGAAAGCCCAATACGGCAACGAATTCGATGCTGAAATGGGTGCCGAAGCCATCAAGCGCTTATTAAATGACGTGGATCTTGAAAAAGAAGCCCGCGACTTAAAAGAAGCGTTAAAAGATGCTTCTGGTCAAAAACGTACCCGGGCCGTTCGGCGGCTTGATATCATCGAAGCTTTCGTTACCTCTGGTAATGAACCAGCTTGGATGGTAATGGATACGATTCCGGTTATCCCACCTGACTTACGGCCAATGGTTCAATTGGAAGGTGGCCGTTTCGCCACTTCTGACTTGAACGATTTGTACCGTCGGGTTATCAACCGTAACAACCGGTTGAAGCGTTTATTAGATTTAAACGCACCTGGGATTATCGTTCAAAACGAAAAACGGATGCTCCAAGAAGCCGTTGATGCCTTGATCGATAACGGTCGGCGTGGCCGTCCCGTTGCTGGTCCTGGTAACCGACCATTGAAGTCCCTTTCACATATGTTAAAAGGGAAGCAAGGTCGGTTCCGTCAAAACTTACTTGGTAAGCGGGTTGACTATTCTGGTCGTTCCGTTATCGACGTTGGCCCATTCTTAAAGATGAACCAAATGGGGTTACCACGGCAAATGGCCTTGGAACTCTTCAAACCATTCATCATGAAGGAATTGGTTAAACGTGAATTAGCTTCTAACATTAAGAATGCTAAACGTAAGATTGAACGGGCTGATGATGATGTTTGGGGCGTCTTAGAAGACGTCATCAAAGAACATCCAGTGCTGTTGAACCGGGCCCCTACGCTTCACCGTTTAGGGATTCAAGCGTTCGAACCTGTTTTGGTTAGTGGTAAAGCGATGCGGTTACATCCATTGGCTTGTGAAGCTTACAATGCCGATTTCGATGGGGACCAAATGGCCATTCATTTACCTTTATCTGACGAAGCACAAGCAGAAGCACGTTTGTTAATGCTTGCAGCGCATCATATCTTGGCACCTAAGGATGGGAAACCAGTTGTAACGCCATCTCAAGATATGGTTATCGGTAACTATTACTTGACGACTGAAGAAGTTGGTCGTGAAGGCGAAGGCATGATCTTCAAAGACTTGAACGAAGCGCAAAAAGCTTATCAATCAGGTTACGTGCACATGCACAGCCGGGTTGGGTTACAAGTTTCATCAATGCCTGACAAGCCATTCACTGACGAACAACGTCAAGGTGTCTTAGTAACGACTGTTGGTAAAGCAATCTTTAACAACATCTTACCTGGTAAGTTCCCATACTTGAACGAACCAACTAATGACAACTTGATTAATGGGACGCCAGCGAAGTACTTCTTGAAGCCTGGTGAAGATATTCATCAATTCTTAGATGCGCAAGACTTGATCATGCCATTTAAGAAGGGCTTCTTGGCTGATATTATCGCTGAAGTCTACAAACAATACCATGTGACGGCAACGTCACTCTTGCTTGACCGGATGAAGGACTTAGGTTATAACATTTCAACTAAGTCTGGTTTAACGGTTGGGGTTGCCGATGTGACCGACTTGAAAGAAAAGCCAGCCATCATCAACGAAGCTCATAAGCAAGTTAACACGATTTCAAAACAATTCCGTCGTGGTTTAATTACTGATGACGAACGTTATGAACGGGTTATTGGTGTTTGGAATGACGCCAAAGACCAAATCCAACAAAAACTGATCGATAGTTTTAGCCCAGATAACCCAATCTTCATGATGAGTGATTCTGGTGCGCGTGGTAACATTTCTAACTTTACGCAGTTAGCTGGGATGCGTGGTTTGATGGCCGCTCCTAATGGGAAGATCATGGAATTGCCAATCCTTTCAAACTTCCGTGAAGGTTTGTCAGTCTTGGAAATGTTTATTTCAACCCATGGGGCTCGTAAAGGGATGACCGATACGGCCTTGAAGACCGCCAACTCTGGTTACTTGACTCGTCGACTTGTCGATGTTGCCCAAGATGTTATTGTGCGTGAAAAGGATTGTGGGACTGATCGTGGCTTACGGATCGAAGCCATCATGGAAGGTAACGAAGTTATCGAACCATTGTATGACCGGATCTTAGGCCGTTACACGATGAAGACGGTCTTTGACCCTGAAACACATGATGAAATCGTTGGTCGTAACGTCTTAATCGACGAAGACTTAGCTGCTAAGATCGTTGATGCTGGTGTGACTGAAGTCACGATTCGTTCAGCGTTCACTTGCAACACGAAACATGGGGTTTGTGAACATTGTTACGGTCGTAACATGGCGACTGGTGATGAAGTTGAAGTCGGTGAAGCCGTTGGTACGGTTGCCGCTCAATCAATCGGTGAACCTGGTACCCAATTAACCATGCGGACTTTCCATACTGGTGGGGTTGCCGGAGACGATATCACCCAAGGGTTGCCTCGTGTTCAAGAAATTGTTGAATCGCGTAATCCTAAAGGGCGTGCCGAAATCACTGAAGTTACTGGGACAGTTCAATCAATTGAAGAAAACCCAGCGGAACGGACGAAGGAAGTTACGGTTAAGGGTGAAACTGATACCCGGACTTACACCTTACCATTGACTGCTCGTATGGCAGTTAGTGAAGGCGACTTTATCCACCGTGGGGCTGCGTTAAACGTTGGTTCAATTGATCCTAAGGAATTGATCCAAGTACGCGACGTCTTATCAACTGAAAACTACTTGCTCCGTGAAGTCCAACGGGTTTACCGGATGCAAGGGGTTGAAATTGGCGATAAGCACGTTGAGATCATGATTCGTCAGATGCTTCGTAAAGTTCGGATCATGGATCCAGGTGACACGGATGTCTTACCTGGGACCTTGATGGATATTGCGGACTTTAAGGATGAAAACTACAAGACCTTGATTGCTGGTGGCATTCCAGCAACATCACGGCCAGTTATTCTTGGGATTACCAAGGCTGCCTTGGAAACAAATAGTTTCTTGTCAGCAGCGTCATTCCAAGAAACAACTCGGGTCTTAACTGATGCGGCTATTCGTGGTAAGAACGATCCATTGATCGGTCTGAAAGAAAATGTCATCATTGGTAAGATCATTCCTGCTGGGACTGGTATGCCGGATTACCGTCATATTAAGCCTAAGGAAGTTGGCAATGTGGCTGATGGGGTTTACTCAATCAGTGACCTTGAAAAGCAAATGCAAGAACAAGATGCTAGTAAATAATTAGCGCTTGTTTAAAAGGGACGACCATTCAGTTGGTCGTCCCTTTTTTGGTGCGCTTAAGTCAGCTGGGTGGTCAAGATAAAGGCCCAAGTCATAAACGGCACGAATGGTAAATGCGTCCGTGAGCGCTGTAAGCATAAAATTAAAAGCGCGCCACAAGCGGCTAACGTTAAACTGCTTAAGACGACTGCTGGACTAGCAAGTAGCGTCAACATGACTAAGACATCGACATCGCCTAAACCAAATTTAGTCGTTAGAATGGCTACGGCATATAAAGCCACGAGTAGGCCCACGACTAACCAAGTATCTCCAGTAAACGTCAGGGGGTGCACCCACCAACCTAAAAGTGCGGGTGGCACTAAAGTTAGCGGATAGACGTTAAACGTCAAGTAGTCGGTGAGACTATTAAAAATCAACACCAGATAACCAAAATATAAAACCAGTTTCAAACTCGTAATGTCCGTCAACGTGATGAGGAGCAAACTACCAGTAGTGAGTTCAATGAAGGTTGAACGCCAACTGATAGGGGTGTGGCAATCAAAGCAACGGCCACGTTGACAGCTGATGCCAATCAGTGGCATTAACTGCCAAACCCGTAATGGATGTTGGCAAACGGGACAGTGTGAGCGGCTGGTATTAAAAATCGATTGGCCAGCACTTAAACGTTCAGCCATACAAGTGAGAAATGAGCCAAGGATCATGCCAATGAAAAATAGTAACGTAGCGTACATTTGTTCACGCCCTTTCAAAAATTAGTTACGCAGTAGAGGTGCTTTTTAGTGTTAGTAACGATAAAAGTGCTATACTAGGTGAGCTGACGCAATTATAGTCAAGGTCGGGTCCAAGTGGGTGTCACAATTAAGCTGTCTTTTTGGCTTTCATTGTTGACACTTAAAAACACTCATGCTATTCTAGTAAAGGTGCTTTTTGCAGACAGATTCCTGTATCAGGAATACAGACATGCTGACTGGTCGGCTAAGCGCACAAAAATTACCAGCATTCTGGTGTCGTTTTTTTATTAAAAAAAGAACCACCTGGATGTGTGGACTTAAAAACTCAAATATTTGGAAGGAGGACACTTTAGAACATGCCAACAATTAACCAATTGATCCGTAAAGGCCGCAAGTCTAAAGTATCAAAATCTAATTCCCCAGCTTTGAACTTCGGGTACAACAGTTACAAGAAGGTTCAAACTAGTAATCCAGCACCACAAAAACGTGGGGTTGCTACTCGTGTCGGCACGATGACTCCTAAGAAGCCTAACTCGGCTTTGCGGAAGTATGCTCGTGTACGTTTATCTAACTTAATCGAAGTTACTGCTTATATTCCTGGTATTGGTCATAACCTCCAAGAACATAGTGTTGTCTTAATCCGTGGTGGCCGGGTAAAGGATTTACCTGGGGTTCGTTATCACGTTATCCGTGGTGCTTTAGATACTGCCGGTGTCGAAGATCGTCGCCAAGGCCGTTCTAAGTACGGTACTAAGAAGCCAAAGAAATAAGGAGGTAAGTTAAATGCCAAGAAAAGGACAACCTGCAAAGCGCGAAGTTTTGCCAGATCCAATGTACAATTCTAAGTTAGTAACGCGTTTAATTAACCACTTAATGTTAGATGGTAAACGTGGGACTGCATCAACAATCTTGTATGATGCTTTTGATCAAATTAAAGAACAAACTGGTAACGAACCTTTAGAAGTCTTCGAAGAAGCTATGAAGAACGTTATGCCAGTACTTGAAGTTAAGGCTCGCCGTGTTGGTGGTTCTAACTATCAAGTTCCTATCGAAGTTCGTCCAGATCGTAAAACGACTTTGGGTCTTCGTTGGATTACGCAATATGCTCGTTTACGTGGTGAACATACCATGTCAGACCGGTTAGCACGTGAAATCATGGATGCCGCTAACAATACTGGTGCATCAGTTAAGAAACGTGAAGATACACACAGAATGGCTGAAGCCAACCGTGCCTTTGCACATTATCGTTGGTAAGATTTCCATGGTTTGGTTGAAGCCTAGCTTTAACTAAACACAACAAGGTGGCTATTATATGTGAGCATATAGTAGCCATTTTTTGAAGAAAGTTTTTAATCGTTTCCATTTAAATTGAGAGGAGTAACACATTTTCTAATGGCTAATACAAGAGAATTTTCACTCGATAAGACTCGTAACATTGGTATTATGGCCCATATCGATGCTGGTAAAACTACCACTACCGAACGTATCTTGTACTATACTGGTAAAATCCATAAAATTGGTGAAACCCATGATGGTGCTTCACAAATGGACTGGATGGCCCAAGAACAAGAACGTGGGATTACCATTACTTCTGCTGCGACAACTGCTCAGTGGAAAAACCACCGCATTAACATCATCGATACCCCAGGACACGTTGACTTCACTGTTGAAGTTGAACGTTCACTTCGGGTTTTAGATGGTGCCATCGCCGTGTTGGATGCCCAATCTGGTGTTGAACCTCAAACTGAAACTGTTTGGCGTCAAGCATCAACGTATAACGTTCCCCGGATCGTTTTCGTTAACAAGATGGACAAAATCGGTGCGGACTTTAAGTACTCTGTAAGCACGATCAATGATCGTTTACAAGCTAACGCCCACGCTATCCAATTACCAATTGGTGCCGAAGACAATTTCGAAGGGGTCATTGACTTGATCGAAATGAAAGCTGACCTTTATGATGAAGATCAACTTGGTACTGAATGGGATACTGTTGACGTTCCTGACGAATACAAAGAAGAAGCCCAAGCTGCTCGTGATGACTTGATTGAAGCTTTAGCTGATATCGATGATGAAATCATGGAAAAATACCTTAGTGGTGAAGAAATCTCTAAAGATGAAATCAAAGCTGCTATCCGTAAAGGGACTTTAAGTCTTGAATTCTTCCCTGTTTTAGCTGGTTCAGCCTTCAAGAACAAGGGTGTTCAAATGTTAATGGATGCTGTTGTGGACTACTTACCATCACCACTTGATGTTAAGCCATATAAGGCCACTGATCCTGAAACTGATGAAGACATCGACTTGATTGCCGGTGATGACAAGCCTTTCGCTGCCTTAGCATTTAAGGTTGCGACTGACCCATTCGTTGGTCGGTTGACTTTCATCCGGGTATACCAAGGGACTTTGGAATCTGGTTCATACGTCTTGAACGCAACTAAGGACAAGCGTGAACGGGTTGGTCGTTTACTTCAAATGCATTCTAACCAACGGAAAGAAATCCCAGAAGTATTCTCTGGTGATATCGCCGCTGCGATTGGTTTGAAGAACACCACAACTGGTGATTCATTGACTTCTATTGAACATCCATATCATTTGGAATCAATGGAATTCCCTGATCCAGTTATCCAAGTTGCCGTTGAACCTAAGACTAAGGCTGACCAAGATAAGATGAACGTTGCCTTACAAAAGCTTTCTGAAGAAGATCCTACTTTCAAGGCTGAAACTAACCAAGAAACTGGTGAAACTTTAATCGCTGGGATGGGTGAATTGCATTTGGACATCATCGTTGACCGGATGCGTCGTGAATTCAACGTTGAAGCAACTGTTGGTGCACCTCAAGTTTCATATCGTGAAACTTTCACCAAATCAACGCAAGTTCAAGGTAAGTTCGTTCACCAATCTGGTGGTAAAGGTCAATATGGGGATGTTTGGGTTGAATTTACACCTAACGAAGAAGGTAAAGGCTTCGAATTCGAAGATGCCATCGTCGGTGGGGTTGTTCCTCGCGAATACATTCCTTCAGTTGAACAAGGTTTGAAGGAAGCTATGGCTAACGGTGTGTTAGCTGGCTATCCATTAGTTGACGTTAAGGCTAAGCTCTATGATGGGTCTTACCATGATGTCGATTCTAGTGAAGCTGCCTTCAAGATTGCTGCGTCATTAGCTTTACGGAATGCCGTTAAGACTGCTGGCCCAGTTATCTTGGAACCAATCATGAAGGTTGATATTGTTGCCCCAGAAGATTACTTAGGTGATGTTATGGGTCACGTTACCGCTCGTCGTGGTAATATCGAAGGTATGGAAGAACGTGGGAACGCACAAGAAGTTCACGCTTTCGTACCATTGGCCGAAATGTTTGGTTACGCAACGACTTTACGTTCTGCAACGCAAGGCCGTGGGACTTTCACAATGACCTTTGATCATTACCAAAAGGTACCAAAGACAGTCCAAGAAGAAATCATCAAGAAGAATGGCGGTACTCCTGCCGAATAAGCTTGAGACTTTCAAAGACGTTGAGGAATTATCCTCAGCGTCTTTTTTTGTACTCAGATCCATATAATATAGTAGGAATTAATCAAGTTATCCTGCTTTTACTGGCGAGCGAGCGCATGATAACGCCGTTTTGAGTAGCTTTAGGAATGAATATTTACGTGATTTATGCGTTTTTGATGCATAAGTATACGCTACTGGGGACAAGAAGAACTTAAAATGCGCCTGATAAGCACACGTTTGCGTGCAAAGGTAGTTGAGTCTAGTTTGAACCAGCTTTGGATGTAATCAATGATATTGGAATGTGAGCCAAGGTAATCAATGCGCCGATGCGGTTCTTTTGGCACCTGGATAACTTAAACACGACTAGCGGTCTTTTACATGTCAGCGATGATGGCAGGCGACAGCGCAGATTAAAAGTGATCGTAGACGCTCACCAACTAATTGGCCATGGTGGTTTAACTTGCCGATAAAACTCTTTCAGTCATGCGACAGTGACCAATGTGTGTGTCGAAGGTCGATAAAGCACCGTAACTAAAAATAAAATGTGGTTCTACTTGCAAGGCTAGCAAATTGCGCGTATGATACTAAACATCGTTGTGCGTAATCGCCGGTTTGATTTTTGAGCCAATTGGCAGTGAGCTGTCACAGTAGTTTAAAAATGACGAGCGCAGCTTCAAGGGACGTGACTAAAGGTTGAGATTAAAAGAAAAATGTGAAAACACTACTATTTTGATCTAATTTATGTTACATTTATTGATGCTGGTTCGAAAAAAGGTAACACGGTTTACAGCGATGGTTTGAAAATAGTGCGGAAGCACTTGCTATTACAAAGCTTTTCAGTTATTATAGATTGTGCTTGGTATTTAGAAGGGGATAGCTGTATCCCCCGGCATCAAGTAGTCGTAGTTAGCTTTGATGTGAAAGGTTGCGACACGCCCGGCCACATTGTCATGGGACGTGGCGGTAATTTTCACGGAGCTAGTCTTATTTTTCAAAATAGACGAAGGAGGTCACAACAATGGCAAAGCAAAAAATTCGTATCCGTTTAAAGGCATACGAACACCGTATTCTTGATCAATCTGCTGACAAGATTGTTGAAACGGCAAAGAGAACTGGTGCTACTATTTCAGGTCCAATTCCATTGCCTACTGAACGTACTGTGTACACGGTTCTCCGTTCACCACATAAGTTCAAGAAGTCACGCGAACAATTCGAAATGCGGACTCACAAGCGGTTAATCGATATCGTTAACCCAACGCCAAAGACAGTCGACTCATTAATGAAGTTAGACTTGCCTAGCGGTGTAGATATTGAAATCAAGCTTTAATACAAAATAAATCAATTAATTGGAGGTGTACTCATGACCACTAAAGGAATCTTAGGGAAAAAGGTAGGAATGACGCAAGTCTTCACTGAAGACGGGGAATTAATCCCAGTTACTGTCATCGAAACTCAACCTAACGTTGTGTTGCAAGTTAAAACTGTTGAAAACGACGGTTACGAAGCAATTCAATTAGGTGTCGATGATAAGCGTGAAGTCTTAAGCAACAAACCTGCTCAAGGTCATGCAGCAAAAGCAAAAACGGCTCCTAAGCGCTTCATTCGTGAAATTCGTAATGTTGAGCTAGGAGATTACACAGTAGGTGACGAAGTCAAGGCTGATATCTTTACAGCCGGTGACGCAGTTGACGTTACGGGTATCACCAAAGGTCATGGTTACCAAGGTAACATCCATAAAGACGGTCAAAGTCGTGGACCAATGGCCCATGGGTCTCGTTACCATCGTCGTCCTGGTTCAATGGGTGCCATTATCAACCGTGTCTTCAAAGGTAAGAAATTACCAGGCCGGATGGGTAATCACCAACGGACGATGCAAAACTTACAAGTTGTTCGTGCCGACGTTGAAAACAATGTCTTATTAATTAAGGGTAATGTCCCTGGCGCAAACAAATCATTTGTAACGATCAAAACATCTGTAAAGAGTAAATAAGAAAGGAGGACATAATACATGACTAGCGTAGCATTATTTAAACAAGACGGTACTCAAAATGGTGACGTTGATTTAAACGAAGCCGTATTTGGTATTGAACCAAACGAAAACGTGGTCTTTGACGCCATCATGATGCAACGAGCATCATTACGTCAAGGGACACATGCAGTTAAGAACCGTAGTGCTCGTCGCGGTGGTGGTAAGAAGCCATGGCGTCAAAAGGGTACTGGTCGTGCACGTCAAGGTTCAATCCGTTCACCACAATGGCGTAAAGGTGGGATTGTCTTCGGACCAACTCCACGTTCATACAGCTACAAATTACCTAAGAAGGTTATGCGCTTAGCTTTGAAGTCCGTCCTTTCACAAAAAGTATTGGACAGTAGCTTAGTTGCAGTTGAAGCTTTAGCTTTCAACGAACCAAAGACTAAGGAATTTGCTAATGTATTAAGTAACCTCAACGTCAACACCAAGACCCTTGTTTTGGTTGAAGACGACAACGAAAAGGCTGCTTTGGCAGGTCGGAACTTACCAAATGTTAAGATCCTCAAAGCCAATGGCGTTAACGTCTTAGATGTCGCTAACAGTGACAAATTAGTCGTTACCCAAAAAGCCCTCGATCAATTAGGGGAGGCGCTCGCATAATGGAAGCACGCGATGTAATTTTACGTCCTGTAATTACTGAATCATCAATGGCTGACTTGGACGACAAGCGCTATACATTTGATGTCAACGTACAGGCAACTAAAACTCAAGTTAAAAAGGCTATCGAAGAAATCTTCGATGTCAAAGTCGTTAAAGTTAACGTAATGAACGTTAAAGGGAAGCTTAAGCGCCAAGGCCGTTACGCCGGTTACACTAAGAAGCGTCGTAAGGCCATTGTTACCTTAACTCCTGATTCAAACGAAATTAAGTTGTTCAACGACGATCAACAATAAATCTTATTATAGGAGGTAACTCTAGTGGGTATTAAGAAGTATAAACCAACCACTAACGGCCGTCGTAATATGACTGCTTCTGATTTCTCAGAAATCACTAAGACGAAACCAGAAAAGTCATTATTAGACTCACAAAGTCACACTGCCGGTCGTAACAGTTATGGTCACATTACTGTTCGTCATCGTGGTGGCGGTCATAAACAACAATACCGTTTAGTTGACTTCAAGCGGATTAAAGATGAAGTTCCAGCTACGGTTAAAGCAATCGAATATGATCCAAACCGGACAGCTAACATTGCCTTATTGGTATACGCTGACGGGATTAAGTCATATATCTTAGCACCAAAAGGTTTGGAAGTTGGGATGCAAGTTCAATCAGGTGTCGAAGCCGATATCAAGGTTGGTAACGCATTGCCATTAACTAACATTCCAGTTGGTACTGTGATTCACAACATCGAATTAAAACCTGGTAAGGGTGGCCAATTAGCTCGTTCAGCTGGTACCTCTGCGCAATTACTTGGTAAGGAAGGCAAGTACGCTATCGTACGTTTGTCATCTGGTGAAGTTCGTTTAGTTCTTTTAACTAGCCGTGCTACTATTGGTACTGTTGGTAATGAACAACATGAATTGATCAACTCAGGTAAAGCCGGTCGTTCTCGTTGGCAAGGTAAGCGTCCAACAGTTCGTGGTTCTGTAATGAACCCTAACGATCACCCTCATGGTGGTGGTGAAGGTAAGGCTCCAATCGGTCATCCATCTCCAATGTCTCCATGGGGTAAGAAGACCCTTGGGAAGAAGACTCGGAACAAGAAGGCTCGTTCAAACAAGCTTATTGTTCGTGGTCGTCGCCCAGGCAAGCACTAATATTTGAAATTACTGTAGTTCTCGAGAGGAGGTCACACGATGGGTCGTAGTTTAAAGAAGGGACCTTTCGCAGATGCGCATTTATTAAAGAAAATCGATGCACAATCTGATTCTGACAAGAAATCTGTCATCAAGACGTGGTCACGTCGTTCAACAATTTTCCCAAGTTTTATTGGGTACACAATCGCTGTTTATGATGGGCGTAAGCATGTCCCAGTTTATATCCAAGACGATATGGTAGGTCACAAGTTAGGCGAATTTGTTCCTACACGGACTTTCCATGGTCATGGTACAGACGATAAGACAACGAAGTAATAGTTAGGAGGATATAAAGAATGGCTGAACAAGTAACATCTGCACGCGCAACTGCAAAAACTGTTCGTATCGCCGCTCGTAAGGTCCGCCTAGTTGTCGATCTTATCAGAGGTAAAAGCGTTGCCGAAGCACTTGCAATTTTGAAGTTTACTCCACGGGGTGCTTCACCAGTAGTAGAAAAAGTACTACTTTCAGCAGTTGCTAACGCTGAAAACAACTTTGACTTAGATCGTGAAGATTTGGTCGTAAGCGAAGCCTTCGTCAACGAAGGACCAACCTTAAAACGGTTCCGTCCACGTGCCAAAGGTTCTGCTTCACCAATCAACAAGCGGACTAGCCACATTACGATCACAGTTACTGAAAAATAGGAGGGAATAACGCGTGGGTCAAAAAGTAAATCCAACCGGATTACGTGTCGGAATCATTCGCGACTGGGAAGCAAAATGGTATGCTGAAAAAGATTTTGCTGCTTACTTAAACGAAGATTTACGTATCCGTAAGTATATTGAAAAACGACTTGCCGACGCTTCCGTCTCCACCGTTGAAATCGAACGCGCTGCAAATCGCGTGAACATTTCAATCCATACCGCAAAACCAGGGATGGTTATCGGTAAGGGTGGTTCTGAAGTAGAAGCACTTCGTAAAGAATTGAACAATTTAACTGGTAAACGAGTACACATCAACATCATCGAAATCAAGAAACCTGATTTAGATGCTAAATTAGTTGGTGAAAGTATTGCTCGTCAATTGGAAGGCCGTGTTGCTTTCCGTCGTGCGATGCGTGGTGCGATGCAACGTACTATGCGTTCAGGCGCCAAGGGTATTAAGACACAAGTTGCCGGCCGTTTAAACGGTGCCGACATGTCACGTGTTGAAGCATACTCAGACGGTACTGTTCCATTGCATACACTCCGTGCTGACATTGATTATTCATGGGTTGAAGCCATGACTACTTATGGTAAGCTCGGTGTTAAGACATGGATCTACCGTGGCGAAATCTTGCCAGAAAAGAAATCTGCAGATAAAGGAGGAAAATAAACATGCTGGTACCTAAACGGGTTAAGTATCGTCGTGTTCATCGTGGTAAAATGCGCGGTGAAGCTAAGGGCGGTAAGACAGTTGCTTTTGGTGAATTCGGTTTACAAACACTCGAATCACACTGGATTAGTAACCGGCAGATTGAAGCTGCCCGTGTTGCTATGAACCGTTACATGAAGCGTGGCGGTAAAGTATGGATTAAGATTTTCCCTCACAAGTCCTACACTGAAAAAGGTGTTGGTGTGCGGATGGGTAATGGGAAAGGTACTCCTGCAGGTTGGGTTGCCCCAGTAAAACGTAACAAGGTTATGTTTGAAGTCGGTGGCGTTCCTGAAGAAGTTGCTCGCGAAGCTTTGCGCTTAGCCGGCACGAAGTTACCTGTGAAAACTAAGATTGTTAAGCGTGAGGAAGTAGGTGGCGAATCAGATGAAGGCTAAAGAAATTAAGGCATTGTCCACTGCTGAAATGCTCGAAAAAGAAAAGTCTTACAAAGACGAACTTTTCAACTTGCGTTTTCAATTGGCCACTGGTCAGCTTGAAAACACCGCTCGTTTAAAACAAGTTCGTAAGAATATTGCGCGTATTAAAACTGCGTTGCGTGAACAAGAGTTAAACAAGTAGAGTATAAAGGAGGCAATCACGAATGAGTGAAGATACTCGTAACAGCCGTAAGGTGATCCAAGGACGCGTTGTTTCTGATAAGATGGACAAAACCATCGTTGTCATTGTCGAAACTTACAAGAACCATCCGGTTTACGGCAAGCGTGTTCGTTATTCAAAGAAATTCAAGGCTCATGATGAAAACAATGAAGCCAAGACTGGCGATATCGTTAAGATCATGGAAACTCGTCCTCTTTCAGCTACAAAGCGTTTCCGCTTAATTGAAGTTGTTCAAAAAGCTGTTATTATCTAGTTTATTAGCTGAATAAAATTACATGAAGGGAGGACACTTACTGTGATCCAACAAGAAAGTCGTTTAAAAGTTGCTGACAACTCCGGTGCCCGTGAAATCCTTACTATTAAGGTATTAGGTGGTTCTGGTCGTAAAACTGCTAATATTGGTGATATCATCGTTGCTACGGTTAAACAAGCAACACCCGGTGGTGTTGTCAAAGCTCATGATGTCGTTAAGGCAGTAATCGTTCGGACTAAGTCTGGTGTACACCGTGCTGACGGTTCATACATCAAATTTGACGAAAATGCTGCAGTTATTATCCGTGATGACAAGACCCCTCAAGGTACTCGTATCTTTGGCCCGGTCGCTCGTGAATTACGTGATAAAGACTTCATGCGTATCGTTTCATTAGCTCCAGAAGTTCTGTAGTCACACACCGTAAATAAGGAGGTGCGCAACCTAATGTTGATTAAAACTGGTGATAAAGTTCGTGTAATCAGCGGTAAGGATCGTGGTCAAGAAGGTACTGTTAAAAAGGTAATTTCTGACAAGAACCGTGTCGTTGTCGAAGGTGTTAACAAGATCAAGAAACACCAAAAACCTACGAACGTTAACCCACAAGGCGGTATCGTTGATGTCGAAGCACCAATCGATGCTTCTAACGTTATGTTCCTTGACCCATCAACTAACGAACCTACTCGTTTAGGTGTTCGTCGTGAAGATGGCAAGCGTGTTCGCTTTGCGAAGAAGTCTGGCAAAGACTTAGAAAACTAATATTTCTGACTGAAAGGAGGAAGCAAGTTTCATGGAAAACCGTTTAAAAGCTCAATATGACAAAGAAATCGTTCCAGCATTAGTAGACAAGTTTAATTACACTTCAGTTATGCAAGTACCTAAGCTGGCAAAAATCGTTTTGAACATGGGTGTTGGTGATGCAGTTACCAACGCTAAGAACTTAGACGAAGCTGTTGAAGAATTGACTTTGATCGCCGGCCAAAAACCTTTGGTTACCCGCGCAAAGAAATCTATCGCCGGTTTCCGTCTTCGTGAAGGTATGGCAATTGGTGCCAAGGTTGACTTACGTGGTGAACGTATGTATGACTTCTTGGACAAATTGATCAACGTATCATTACCACGTGTTCGTGACTTCCATGGTGTAAGTACTCGTTCATTTGATGGTCGCGGTAACTACACATTGGGTGTCCGTGAACAATTGATCTTCCCAGAAATCAACTATGATAATGTTAACCGTGTACGCGGTTTGGACATTGTAATTGTAACAACTGCTGAAAGTGATGAAGAATCACGCGAGTTGTTAACTCAATTTGGCATGCCATTTGCTAAATAATCCGAAGGGGGTTAATCGAAGTTGGCTAAAAAATCACTAATTGCTAAACAAAAACGTGGTGCGAAATTTGCTGTTCAAAACTATACTCGTTGCGAACGTTGTGGTCGTCCACATTCAGTTTACCGTAAATTCCACTTGTGCCGTCTCTGCTTACGCGACCTGGCCCACAAAGGTCAAATCCCTGGCATGAAAAAGGCCAGCTGGTAAAAACGAACCCAAGTTAAAGGAGGTTAAACTTTCATGATGACTGATCCAATCGCAGATTTCTTGACTCGTATCCGTAACGCTAACATGGTACGCCACGATTCATTAGAAGTTCCTGCATCAAAAATCAAACGCAACATTGCCGAAATTTTAAAGAATGAAGGTTTTGTTCGCGACGTTGAATACATCGATGATGACAAACAGGGCATCATCCGTGTCTTCTTGAAGTATGGTAAAGACAACGAACGGGTAATCAGTGGTTTGAAGCGTATTTCAAAACCTGGTTTGCGTTCATATGTTAAAGCTGATGCTGTTCCTAAGGTGTTAAACGGCTTAGGTATTGCTATTATCTCAACTTCAGAAGGCGTCATTACTGATAAAGAAGCTCGTGCTAAGAAGCTTGGCGGCGAAGTTTTAGCTTACGTTTGGTAATAAATAATTAAGACGGGAGGTGCAAGTAAGTGAGTCGTATTGGTTATAAAGTAATTGAACTACCTGCTGGGGTAGAAGTATCACAAGCTGGTGAAGACGTTACGGTTAAGGGCCCTAAAGGTACTTTAACGCGTAAGATTGCTAGCGAAATTACGATGGCAGTTGAAGGCAACGAAGTTAAATTCACACGCCCAACTGATGATTTCAAGATGAAGGCATTACACGGTACTACCCGTGCTAATGTTAACAACATGGTTGAAGGGGTTACTAAAGGCTTTACTAAGAACCTTCAATTGGTCGGTGTTGGTTACCGTGCCCAATTGCAAGGCAAGAAATTAGTATTAAGCGTTGGTTACTCACATCCTGTTGAATTCGAAACACCTGCAGACTTAACAGTTGAAGTTCCTGACAACACGCACATCAATATCTCTGGTATTGGTAAGCAAGCTGTTGGTGACTTTGCTGCCGAAGTTCGGGCAATTCGTTCACCTGAACCTTACAAAGGTAAAGGGATTCGTTACGTCGATGAATATGTTCGTCGTAAGGAAGGTAAAACTGGTAAATAATGCAGCTTAGTGCTGTCCATACTATATATTAGAGGTGACTATTGTGATTTCAAAACCAGATAAAAATAAGACACGTCAACGTCGTCACGCTCGTGTCCGCGGTAAGATTTCTGGTACTGCTGAGCGCCCACGCTTAAATGTTTATCGTTCAAACAAAAACATCTACGCTCAAGTTATTGATGATGTAGAGGGTGTAACGCTCGCAAGTGCCTCAACATTAGATAGCGAAGTAACTGGCAACACCAAGAGTGAAAAAGCTGCTTCAGTTGGCGAAATTGTTGCAAAGCGTGCTGCTGAAAAGAAGATTGCTGACGTTGTCTTCGATCGTGGCGGTTACTTATATCATGGTCGGGTTCAAGCTTTGGCTGAAGCCGCTCGTGAAAACGGACTTAAATTCTAACAAAGGAGGAATAATACCACATGACTTTCATTGATCCATCAAAATTAGATCTTGACGATAATGTTGTTGCCATCAACCGGATTACTAAAGTTGTTAAAGGTGGTCGTCGTCTTCGCTTTGCCGCATTGGTAATCGTTGGTGACCACAAAGGACACGTTGGTTTTGGTACTGGTAAGGCTCAAGAAGTTCCTGAAGCAATTCGGAAAGCATCTGAAGCTGCTAAAAAGAACTTGATCACCGTACCTATGGTCGGTACAACCATTCCTCATGAAGCACTCGGAGTTTACGGTGGTGGCCGCATCATGCTTAAGCCTGCCGTTGAAGGTTCTGGTGTTGCCGCTGGTGGCGCCGTTCGTGCCGTCATGGAATTGGCTGGTATTGATGATGTTACAAGTAAGCGTCTTGGCTCAAACACGCCAGTTAACGTTGTTCGTGCAACGTTTGAAGGCTTAAAGAGCTTAAAGAAAGCTGAACAAATTGCTGCTTTACGTGGCGTTTCAGTTGAACATTTAGCTGAATAGGAGGACAAACAACATGGCTCAATTAAAGATCACTTTAGTGCGCAGTGCGGCTCATCGTCTTCCTAAGCAACGTACAATCGTTAAGGAATTAGGTTTAGGCCGAGTAAACAGCTCAGTTATTAAGCCAGATGACGCAGCAACTCGCGGTCAAATCTTCCATATCGCTCATTTAGTTGATGTGGAAATCATTAAGTAATTAAAATATTTAAAGAGGAGGTGCCTACTAGATGAAGTTACATGAATTAACACCAAGTGAAGGTTCACGTTTTTCACGTCGTCGGATTGGTCGTGGCGACTCAAGTGGCCAAGGTAAGACTTCTGGTCGTGGCCAAAAGGGTCAAAAGGCGCGTAGTAAGGTTCGTGTTGGATTCGAAGGTGGCCAAATGCCATTGTACCGTCGGATTCCAAAACGTGGATTTACTAATATCAACCGTAAAGAATATGCGGTTGTTAACCTTGATGGTTTAAACCGTTTTGATGATGGTGCTGAAGTAACACCTGAATCATTAAAGGCTGCCGGCTTGGTTAAGAAGAGCGCTGCTGTCAAGATTCTTGGCAATGGCGAACTCACCAAAAAGTTAACGGTCAAGGCAAGCAAGTTCTCCGAATCTGCTGTTAAGGCAATCGAAGCTGCTGGCGGTAAAACTGAGGTGATCTAACTTGCTGACTACCATGAAGGACGCTCTGAAAGTTAAGGATATTCGGAATAAAATTCTGTTCACGTTGGGCGTTTTGATTGTATTTCGTCTTGGCTCTTATATCACAGTTCCAGGAGTTAATGCAAAGGCGCTTCAATCCGTTGCATCATCTGGACTTATAAGTATGTTGAATACATTCAGTGGTGGCGGTTTAACAAATTATTCCATCCTTGCTATGGGGGTATCCCCTTACATTACTGCACAAATCATTGTCCAATTATTGCAAATGGACATTGTTCCTAAATTTGTTGAATGGGGCAAGCAAGGTGAAGTTGGGCGACGGAAGCTTAATCAAGCAACCCGTTACTTAACGATCATCTTAGCTTTCGTTCAATCGATTGGGATCACGGCTGGGTTCAACTCCTTGAGTTCACTTAAATTAGTGAATAATCTAAGTGTGTCGACATACTTAACTATCGGGATCATTTTGACCGGTGGTGCGATGTTTACGACTTGGTTAGGGGATATGATCACTGACCGTGGGATGGGTAATGGTGTTTCTATCATTATCTTCGCCGGGATTATTGCTCGGACCCCAACGTCACTTTATCAAATTTATCAAGAACAATTTGTCAATGTTGCTAAGAGTCAATGGTGGCAAAGTATTCTGTTTTGTCTTGGTTTATTAGTCTTGGTCATCCTAATTGTTATGTTCGTAACGTGGGTTGAACAAGCTAATGACCGGGTACCAATTCAATATACGCGCCGTGCAGCTGGTGCACCTGACAGTAGTTACCTACCACTTAAGGTGAATGTTGCCGGGGTTATTCCCGTTATCTTCGCGAGTTCTTTCATCGCAACGCCACAAACGATTTTACTTGGTTTCCAATCCAGTCATGGTGACGAAACTTGGTACACAGTTATGAGTAGTATCTTCAATATGCAGTCAACACCCGGGGCGATCTTATACACCGTCTTGATTGTGCTTTTCACTTTCTTCTATGCCTTTGTTCAGGTCAATCCTGAAAAATTATCGAAGAATTTACAAAAGCAAGGCAGCTATATTCCAGGCGTCTGGCCTGGTAAGGATACCCAAGACTGGGTTTCAAAATTGTTAATGCGGTTAAGTACCGTTGGTGCGCTTTACCTTGGATTAATTTCCTTGATTCCATTGTTGGCTTCAGATATCTGGGGCTTAGATGAATCAATTGGTTTAGGTGGGACCAGCTTGTTAATCGTTGTTGGGGTTGCCCTTGAAACAATTCGTCAAATTAAAGGGTTAATGATGAAGCGTGACTACGTCGGTTTCATTCGTTAATCAAGCGAGTGTGTTGGGGAGACTCAGCACATTTGTGCATTATAGGAGGAAAAAACTATGGGAACAATGAACCTGATTTTGATGGGTTTGCCAGGTGCCGGTAAGGGTACTCAAGCACAGAAGATCCTTGAAGATTTTGATATTCCTCATATTTCAACGGGTGATATCTTCCGGGCAGCAATTAAGAACGAAACCAAAATGGGTATTGAAGCTAAAAAGTATATCGACCAAGGTAACTTGGTTCCTGACGAAGTCACTAATGGCATCGTTAAGGAACGGTTAGCTGAAAGCGATACGGCTAATGGCTTCTTACTTGATGGTTATCCACGTAATATTGATCAAGCTCATGCGCTCGAACAAATCGGTAAAGATTTGAACAAGCCATTGGACGGCGTCATCAACATCCATGTTGAACCTAGTGTGTTAGTTGAACGGCTTTCGGGTCGCTTCATCTGCCGGACTTGTGGTGCAACTTATCATAAGTTGTATAACAAGCCAAAGGTTGAAGGCACTTGTGATGTTTGTGGCGGTCATGATTTCTATCAACGGGATGATGATAAGCCAGCTACTGTTAAAAATCGGTTGGATGTCAACGTTAAGTTGAACACACCATTGATCGATTTTTATGGCAAAGAAAACTTATTACACAATGTCGATGGTGATCGCGACATTGATGTCGTTTATCAAGATATTAAAACTATCCTTGACAACCTTTAACAAATTGTCCCACTAGCAGTGGCCTCATTTGCTTTTCAAATGCCGTTGTGATAAACTTATTCAGGTTTAGCCGTTGAATAATTTAGGATTAACTTAATCATAATTTAAACAACGACTGGTTCGAAAAGCGGACCAAATACGTGGTAGCACGAAACCAAGATAATAAGGAGGGACAACTACTTGGCAAAGGAAGACGTCATCGAAATTCAAGGGACTATTAAAGAAACACTGCCTAACGCAATGTTCAAAGTCGAACTTGAAAACGGCGCTGAAATCTTAGCTCACGTTTCTGGTAAAATTCGGATGCATTACATTCGTATCTTGCCTGGTGACAAGGTTACAGTCGAAATGTCACCTTATGATTTAACTAAGGGTCGCATTACCTATCGTTTCAAATAGGGGCGACGCTTCGTACCTTATAGGAGGTAAATATTCATGAAAGTAAGACCATCTGTAAAGCCTATGTGCGAACACTGCAAAGTTATTCGTCGTAAAGGCCGCGTGATGATTATCTGCTCTGCTAATCCAAAGCATAAGCAACGCCAAGGTAAATAATTTAACTAAGTCGGAGGTGAAAAATTAATGGCTCGTATTGAAGGAATTGACTTACCACGTGACAAGCGTATTGTCATCGGTTTGACTTACATTTTCGGTATCGGTAATACTTCTGCAAAGAAGATCCTTGCTGAAGCCGGCGTTTCAGAAGACGTTCGTGTACGCGACTTAACTCCTGAACAAGAAGATAAGATCCGTGCCGTCGTTGACGGTTACAAAACTGAAGGTGACTTACGTCGTGAAGTTAGCTTGAACATCAAGTTACTTCAAGAAATCGGTTCATACCGTGGTATGCGTCATCGTCGTGGTTTACCAGTTCGTGGTCAACACACGAAGAACAATGCTCGTACTCGTAAGGGTAAAAAAGTCAGCATCGCTGGACGTAAAAAATAATTATAAGGGAGGTTTTCGAATTTTATGGCAACTAGAAAGACAACCCGTCGTCGTCGGGTAAAAAAGAACATTGAATCCGGTGTGGCTCACATCCATTCAACGTTCAACAACACACTTGTGATGATCACTGACATGCAAGGTAACGCTATTGCTTGGTCATCAGCTGGTTCATTAGGTTTCAAGGGTAGTCGTAAGTCAACACCTTTTGCTGCTCAAATGGCCGCAGAAGCTGCTGCTAAGGCATCAATGGAACATGGCATGAAGACTGTTGAAGTCGCTGTTAAAGGTCCTGGTTCAGGTCGTGAAGCTGCAATCCGTGCTTTACAAGCCACTGGTTTGGAAGTTAGTGCAATTCGTGATGTTACGCCAGTTCCTCATAATGGTTCTCGTCCTCCAAAGCGCCGTCGTGTTTAATCTGTGACGTTCATTTTGAGGGCAAACTTCATTTTGTACGCACAACTACTAAACACCACGCGTTTTGAAAGGGGTAAAAGATAAGAATGATTGAATTTGAAAAACCTAACATTCATAAAATTGATGAAAACGACAACTATGGTAAGTTTGTTGTAGAACCACTTGAACGTGGTTATGGTACAACTTTAGGGAATTCACTTCGTCGGATTCTTCTTTCTTCTTTACCTGGCGCTGCTGTTACCAGTATCCAAATTGATGGTGTTCTTCATGAATTTTCAACGATTGAAGGCGTAACAGAAGACGTTACGGCGATTATCTTGAACGTCAAGAAGATTGCACTTAAGTTGGAATCAGACGAATCTAAGACATTGGAAATCGATGTTAAGGGACCTGCCAACGTTACCGCCGGTGACATTATCGGTGATGCGGACGTAGAAGTCTTGAATCCTGACTTGGCAATTTGTACTGTCGCAGATGGCGCACACTTCCATATGCGTATGACTGCTAATACTGGTCGTGGTTATGTATCCGCTGAGGATAACAAACATCGTGAAGATGATATGCCAATTGGCGTTTTGCCTGTTGATTCATTATATTCTCCAATCGAACGTGTCAACTACCAAGTTGAAAACACGCGGGTTGGTCAACGTGATGATTTCGATAAGTTAACCTTAGACGTTTGGACAAATGGTTCAATCACTCCAAGTGAAGCCATTAGTCTATCAGCCAAAATCCTGACTGATCACCTTTCAATCTTCGTAAATCTCACTGATGAAGCTAAAAACACTGACGTGATGGTTGAGAAGGAAGAAACGCATAAGGAAAAAATGTTAGAAATGACGATTGAAGAGTTAGATCTCTCTGTTCGTTCATACAATTGCTTGAAGCGTGCTGGTATCAACACGGTCCAAGAATTAACTAACAAAACTGAAGCTGATATGATGAAGGTTCGCAACCTTGGACGCAAGTCACTCGAAGAAGTTAAAGCAAAATTAGCTGATCTCGGGTTATCATTACGCAAAGAAGACTAATACAAGGGAGGATATCCGTTCATGAGTTACCGTAAATTACAACGTACAAGTTCACAACGTCGTGCCTTACTTCGTGATTTGACTAGTTCATTGATCGTTAACGGCCGGATCGAAACTACTGAAGCCCGCGCTAAGGAAGTTCGTTCAACTGCTGATAAGATGATTTCATTGGCTAAGAAGGGCGACTTACATGCTCGTCGTCAAGCCGCTGCATTTATGCGCGACATTGTTGCCGATGTTAAAGAAGATGGCGACAACGTAACTGTACAAACTGCTTTGCAAAAGCTATTTAGTGACTTAGGTCCTCAATATGCTGACCGCAATGGTGGTTACACACGAATTTACAAGACTATGCCTCGTCGTGGCGACGGTGCACAAATGGTTGTCTTGGAACTCGTTGACTAATTAAAGTTTTTACGGATCACTGGGATTGCTGGTTGACGGACGTTATGATGGTGGTTACTGCAACAAGTAACTAAGTCTAGTTCGGAAGTTATTTATGTTCAACATAGATGGCGTATCGCAGTCTTAAGTGATTTTTTTCTGACTTGAATTAGACAACTAAAAAGCCCGATGTAACAGCGTGTTAGCTGTTGCATCGGGCTTTTTTTGTTAACTTAATTATGACGGTAAAGTAACTGTTGGGTTAGTTGCGTTAACATCTGTTGGGCTGGAACTTTTGGTAGCCGCTTAAGCAGGCGCAACGCGGTGTTTGTATAGGCTGTTGCAAGCTGCTGAGCTTGTTCAACACCGCCAGCTGCACGGACTAAGGTTTGGACCTGTTCGCGCTCAGCGACGGTTATTTGGCCTTGTTTGCGCAAGAGAGGTAAGAGTTGTTGGCGGTACTCGGTTTGTAGGGCAAAAATAAGCGGCGACGTGTAGACGCCTTCAGCGACGTCTTCTAAAATCGGCTTGCCAATCTCATGACTGGTTTCTTGGTAGTCCAAAATATCGTCTAAGATTTGGAAAGCCATCCCGATGGCAATGCCGATCTTGCGGGCTTTATTGGCGAAGAGTTCACCTTGACCAGATTCATAGGCCCCCAAGAAGCAGCTAAGTCCAAATAGTTCGGCCGTTTTACCTTGGATTTGTTCTTTATATTGATCTAAAGTAACGTCCAGTAAGTAATGCCGGTCTTTTTGATGGATTTCACCGATTAAAATCTTTTCCATATTTTCGGAGTTAAGTTGGATGCTGCGAAAACTACTGGAGTAGTGGGCTAAAATCTTGAAGACCACGACAAACAAGTAATCGCCAGCATAAACGGCAACATCTTTCCCGAATTGTTCTTGAATACTAACTTGATGCCGGCGTAACTTAGCGTCATCTAAAATATCATCATGAATCAAAGTTGCCGTGTGCAAGGTTTCTAGTGAGGCAGCTAAGGCAATCATGCGTTGACGATCGGTGGCTTTGAATTGCGAGAAAAGCAAACAATAAGCCGGTCGTAGGAGTTTGCCACCGCTGTGAATCATGGCCAAAATGGCTTCAGTAATAGCGGGGTCGGATAGATTAATATTATCATCCATCAATTGCATGACTTGGGCTAATTCCGGCTGTAAGGCCGGGTAGTCGCGCCATAATGGATGTAGTTGCGTTGCTTGCATGACAATTACTCCTTCTTTTTACTTGGTTGCTGTTCATGATTAAAACGTAAATAGCTGAGAATTGTGACGTGAGTAAATAAATAATTGGCGGCAATCCCCAACGCCACCCCAGCGGCAATCCCAATAATGGAGAGAATCGGTAAGTACAACATGACAGTCCAAGTTTGTGCGATGAGACTAGCAATCAGCAGTTGCCCCACGTTATGCATGACGCCCCCAGTTGCCGAAATACCAATAATGCTCACGCGTTTTGGACCGAGTTGTTTGACCAGCAACATTGAAAATAAACTTAAAAATGCGCCTCCAAAACTATACAGAAAGGTCGATAGCGTGCCACCTAATAATGCGGTTAAGATGAGCCGTAACCAAGTTAAGGTGATCACATCACGCAAGGAGAGCGTGAAAATGGCCACGATAGTAATTAAGTTGGCCAACCCTAGTTTTGCGCCTGGTGCAAATGCAAAAGGGAAGGGAATCATGCGCTCTAAGATGCCGATGATGACCCCCTGGGCGACTAATAACGCAATGTAAATATTGCGGTGGGTCCGATTAGATTGTTCATACGAATTATTCAATAGGCTTACTCCGTAACCAGTCCGTTACCGCCGGACTTGACGTGACCGGTGCTAGACTTGATTTCAATTAAGAGTTTATGCGGTAAACAGACGATCGTTTGACCAGGTTTTTTGATCCACCCACGACGGATACAAACTTGATCTGAGCAATTCGCTTTGGTGATGGCGACGCGCTTAGGTTCGAACGTGACGCGGTTATAATCACCATCTTTAGCACGGTACGTATAGTGAATCATTTGTTTTAAATCCGTCAGATTGACTTTTTTTAAAACGGTACCATTATGTGATACGACTGCTGTTAACGTGTGGCGGGCCGGTTGCTTGGCTTGCTGCTTGGCAATTTGAGCTTCACGCACGGCCTGTTGACGTTGTTGATAGGAAAAGACGACCAGGGGCGTAAACGATAACACGAGCAACGCCACAACAATGACATAATCAAAGGGTCGAATCATGCCACCATAGCGTTTTAAGACTTGGTGTGCCGCTTTTAATCGATGCATCATTACCCCTCCTGATTTGATTCAATAAAAAATGGTTCAAGGTAAAAGCTACCCTTGAACCATCGGGAAACTATTCAATTAATTATAACGCATCTAGCGGGTTTTGACAGCATCGTAATGGGAGCTGACATTGCCGTACCACCAGTGTCCGAAGTGCTTTTGCATCCACGGCACAACCCAGTAGTCTAACCCAAATGTCCGGCCGGAACCATTCATTAAGGCAAGGGCCACAAAGACCATCCAGATGTTAACCCAGTAGAACATCCCAGATAAGCAGAAGACGACGACCAAACCAATGGTGATCGCATTTGCTAACCATGAGAAAAGACCAAAGAAGATACATAAGGCGATGATGATTTCAACACAAGTCATGAACTTCTGGAAGAAGAGGGCCATTTGCATGTTTGGAATAAAGACTTTCGTGACCGCTTCGAACCAGTGTGGTGACTTTTCAAAGACCATCAATGGATCCTTACCGTACATGTACGATAAACTGAAGACCCCTTTGGTTGCTTTAGCAGCAGAACTTGCCGCTTCACTGGCACCACTGGTTGCTTTAGTGGCTGCTTCACTGGCACCACTAGTAGCAGCAACTTGGATCCAACTAAATGGCAAGCGTAGTTTATCAGTGAACCATGATTCAGAACCTTGAACCTTAGTCCAGCAGTCCCATAGCCACATAGCGCCATAGAAGAACCGTAGTGGGACACTCCACAACACATTCCCCATCCGTGACGTCCAACCACGGAAGACATTCCGACGATTGCGAGTCCGGAAGAATTCGTGCATGAAGTATTGGAATAAGTAGTACCCAGAGAAAATTTGAACGTAATACAACCAGTTGATGGCATGCTTCAACATCACTGCGATGAAGCCGGAAACGTTCCAATTATCTAAAACTTGGGCAACCGCATATTTTGAGCCAATTGAATCCACAGAAGCTTGATAAGCGCCATGGAAAGGCTTGATTTCTTTATCGGTATTGTCAATGTTCTTAATGATTCCTTGAACCGCAGTGGCCGCGGTTTCTTCGGCCCCTTGTACGATTTGTGGTACTGGCCGTGGTTGACCGGGTTCTTGATAACTTGTAGAATCCCCAGCTAAGAAAATGTTGTCGCAATCCTTAGCTTGCATGAATTCATTAGCCATCAAACGGCCACCGCGTGGGTTGGTTTCGATACCAAAGTTCTTAACAACACTATTGGCACGAACCCCAGCTGTCCAAATCAAGGTATATGTCTGAATTGGATCTTGGCCCTTTAAGTTAACGTGGTCTTCACACACTTCAGTAATCATTGAGTTGGTCATGATATCCACGCCATGCTTGGTCATGTACTTTTCAGCCTTACCAGCTTGCGTCCGATTTAACATGTTAATAATGGTTGGCGCTGCTTCAACTAATTGTAAGGTGATTTCATTTGGATCCAATTTGTTATCGCGTGCTAAAACGTCACGATATTCAATTAATTCACCAATCAATTCAGAACCGGTAAAACCAGAGCCACAAACAGTCAATGTTAACATTGCTTTACGTTTAGCTGGATCTAATTCAGCAGCACCGCGGCGGATGATTTCAGCCAAATGTGCCCGTAATGCCATCGCTTGTTCGAAGGACCACAATTCATAACCGAATTCCTTGACCCCAGGGGTCCCGAAATCGTTCGATTCGCCACCTAAACTAATTAACAATTGATCATATTGATAACTGCCGTTTTCGGTGATGACGGTTTGCTTGTCCTTGTCAATGTTCTTGACCGTATCGGTCACTAATCGAACATTCTTGCGCCGTGAGAATAACCGTTGCAAATCGTATTGGATATGTTCTGGTTCAACCCGTTCGGTCGCAACTTCATGTAGTTCAGTCATGTACGTGAAGTACGAGTGCCGGTCGATTAACGTGATTTCAACGTCAGGATTCTTCTTAAAATGCTTGGCTAATTTCTTAGTCGCATAAACCCCAGCAAAACCCGCGCCGACAACGACAATATTTTTCTTTGCCATTGCGTAACAACTCCCTTGAATAAATAATAAAAAAAGTAATAATTCCACTAACAATTATATAAGTTATGGAAGCGTTTGTCTATGAATTATTGATTAGAATGCATAATAAATCACATTATATCGGACGGGGATTAGTTGGGTGAGGTTCTTAAACGGTAAAGCGTCACCAATGGCGACACTAAACGGTCTAAATACGATTATTTTTATAAAATTAGATTGACTAAACTGATAATAAACGTTAAGATTAATGTGAATTTTCATACAAAAAGGTTAGGAGTGGGATATTATGAAGTTTAAGTCAGTTATTACAGGTGCATCAGTAGTTGCGATTTCTGCATTAGCATTAGCAGGTTGTGGGAGTTCTTCATCGAGTTCAAGTTCATCATCATCAAAGAAGAGTTCTTCATCTAGCTCATCATCAACTACCAAGGTTGCTAAATTAACGGCTGGTAGCAAAATGAAAGCGGGGACTTATAAACTCGCCGAAGAAAACTATTCACATGGTTACAAGACTAAGTTCAGCATTACCGTTAATAGTAAAGGTAAGATTACGAAGTCAAGTTATGACCAAGTTAACAAGAATGGTAAATCAAAGGTTGATGATTCGTCATACAACAAACAAATGAAGAAAGTTTCAGGGACTAACCCTAAGACTTACGAACCTAAATTGAACAAGGCCTTGGAAGGCGCGGCTGCAACTGGTAACGTTTCAACAATCGACGTTGTTTCAGGTGCGACTGAATCATCAAAGACTTTCCAAAACTATGCGCAACAATTAGTTCAAGCTGCCCAAGCTGGCAACACGGCTACGATCAAGATCAACAACGGTGCCAAGATGAAAGATGGCACTTACAAGTTAGCTGAAAAGAACTATTCACACGGCTATCGTGACACCTTCACAATCACCGTTAAGAATAACAAGATTACGAAGTCTGCATTTGACCAAGTTAATAAGAAGGGCAAGTCAAAAGTTGACGATGCTGCTTACAATAAGCAAATGAAGAAGATTTCAAAGACTAACCCTAAGACTTATCAACCAGCTTTGAACAAGTCATTAGTTAAATCAAGTGACCCAACTAAGGTTGATGTTGTCACTGGTGCAACTGAATCATCAAACACCTTCATCTTATATGCAGAACAATTACAAAACGCTGCACAAAAGGGTGATACTAAGACTATTAGCGTTGACAACATGGTTTTCGCTGAATAAGTTTAGTTAAAGTTCATCAATATTTTGAGGAGGCTGTGACATAAGTCTCTAGAAACAAAACAGGTCTGGAAAAATCTTCGGATTTTTCCAGACCTGTTTTTGATAT
>NZ_BJDJ01000010.1 GCF_005405085.1 Lactiplantibacillus daowaiensis
GTCACCGGTACAATACCGAGAACTTGCCAATCAGTTAGCAGCTTAATTTAGTTGTCCAAACTTGTGGGTTCACTTCAATCTTATAAAAGACCTCATTTCATCAATTGCTAAGTGTCAATGAAGATTAACACACTATAAGTATAGACTCTTATATAGAAAATTTCGACCGCAAATATCTATTTTTGTATTAAATCTGCAATTAATTTGTAGTCAACCTATCCGGCAACGTTACCACCTAGCAAGGTCCCCATGACATACGTAATCAAAGCGGTCGCCACCCCAACTAAGATGTTACGAAAGATTACTTTATGTAATGGTACCGCGCCATTCTTCGCACTGACGGTCGCATTCAAGCTGAGGGCAACCATCATTGCTACGACCGTATTGACTAACCGCCAGCTTGGTGCTGATAAGCTAATGGCCAATAATGGAATCAACGCCCCTAACAAAAATGACACAAACGAAGTCGCCGCTGCATGTAATGGATTTAAAAGGTCAATTTCACGAATTTTCGTCTGATACAAGCTCGTGATGCGCTCGCCTGGTTGCATTTGCGCATTCAGTTTTTGAATTTGGACATCTTTTTGGGCACTGACTGACACATATTCGCCACCGGCCATCGAACAAGCCCCAGCTAACATCCCAGAGATACCGCTAATAAATAATGTGGTATTGCTGAGATCCGCGCCAACTGCGCCCAACACGATCCCAGAAACAGAAATAATCCCATCGTTGGCCCCTAAAATACCGGCCCGTAGCACATTCAAGCGATCCCAAAAGTGTAAATACCGTGTTTGCCATTGTTTAATCATACTTAACATCATCATTCTTCCTCTCATAAATCCCAAATTTGGCGCTAATAAAAACAGCATAGCGCAGGTCCACGCCAGCTATGCTGTCAAAAATTTTTCTTGATACTGATACTAAATAACTAGTGTTTTAACTTGTCCCAGATGACAACATCATTAGCCGCTAACGACTTGGGGACATCGATAATCCGTTGGTTCGAACTACCACGGAATTGCAACGTCAAATCCATCTTATCTTGTAAGAAACGACCGTCGACTAAAATATCGATCAATGACAACATTTTTAACTTGTCATCAGAATCCTTTAACAATTCATCCCAAGTGTAGCCCGACCATGACCAAATATCCTTATCATGACCGAATTCTTGGCGCACCCGCTCACAAATCCGAATCCCAACTTGGGTGTTTAAAAATGGTTCTCCGCCAAGCAAAGTCAACCCTTGCACATAGTCTTGACTCAAATCAGCAATAATCTGGTCTTCTAATTCTTGGGTATACGGTTGGCCATAATGGAAGTTTTGCGCGGCCACATTGTAACAACCTGGACAACGGAACGGACAACCACTCAAATATAGGCTGCACCGTACCCCTTCCCCATCAACAAAGTTAAACGCCTTATAATCAGCGACGTATTGTTCACTTAACTCCTCTGCCAGCCATTCTTTCGGCATCGGATTGTTTGGTCCTTTCATAGCGCGCGGCATTCTTAATCATCTCCGGAGACATATTTTTTTCACGTGACGCAATTTCAACATGCCGACCATGAACCATCGGCCGTTGTTGGGGGTTACCTAAATAACCACACGTCCGTTTAACAACATCACAATATTTAGGGTCATGGTTGCCACATTGTGGGCACACGAACCCACGCGCAGTAGCCTTAAATTCACCTTTAAACCCACACTTGAAGCATTGGTCAATCGAGGTATTCGTTCCCAAATAACCAACATGATCATAAGCCCAATCCCAGACAGCTTCTAAAGCTTTGGGATTTTGCGTTAAGTTCGGGTATTCGCAATAATGGATAAAGCCACCCGAAGCATACTTAGGAAAGACTTCTTCCAAAGATAACTTGTCAAATGGTGACGGATGCTTGCGGACATCATAATGGAAACTATTGGTGTAATATTCCTTATCCGTCACATCAGGAATGCGACCAAATTTTTGAATATCATCCCGACAAAACGTATCTGTTAATGATTCGGCTGGTGTCGAGTATAGGCTATAGTGATAACCACTTTCTTCAGCCCATACTGCACATTTGTCACGTAAGGCTTTAACCACTTTTTCGGCAAAGGCCCGGGCCGTGTCATTTTGTTCCCAATCTGGGCCAAAGAACGTGGTACAAACTTCATAAATACCAATATAGCCCAGCGAAATCGTCGCCCGTTGATTCTTAAACAGCTCATCAACAGAATCGCCAGCTTTTAGCCGCTTACCAAAGGCGCCATGCATATAAAGTAAGGGGGCATTTTCCGGCTTAGCTTGCTTCGTCCGTTCAATCCGGTAAGCTAAAGCGGTATGACACAAGGTCAACCGTTCTTCAAAAATTTCCCAGAATAAATCAGGATCACCATGGGCGGATAACGCAATCCGTGGTAAGTTAACTGTTACCACGCCTAAGTTCATCCGTCCAGAGTTGACTTCAACCCCATTTTCATCACGCCAGCCTTGTAAAAACGAGCGACAGCCCATTGGTGTTTTGAAGCTCCCAGTAATTTCTTTGATTTTATCGTACATTAAAAGATCGGGGTACATCCGCTTCGTAGAACATTCAATCGCTAATTCTTTAATGTCATAATTAGGGTCATTGGGGCCAAGATTCAACCCCCGTTTAACCGTAAAAATCAACTTAGGGAAGATGGCCGTCCGGTGTTCTTTACCTAGTCCCTTAATCCGAATTTGCAAGATAGACTTTTGAATCTCACGTTCAATCCAGCTCGTTCCTAAGCCAAAGTTAACCGTGGTAAAAGGCGTTTGGCCTTGTGAAGAATACAAGGTGTTGATTTCGTATTCCAGGGCCTGCATGGCATCGTAAATATCTTTTTTTGTTTTCGCTTTAGCAAAAGCTTCGCGTTTGTCAGCGGCTACCCACTTTTCAGCATCAGCTAAATGCTTTTGGAAGTTGATTTCAGCATAGGGCGCCAATAATTGATCAACGCGGTTAGCCGAACAACCACCATACTGTAACGACGCCACGTTAGCGATGATTTGCGCCATTTGGGCCGTCGCTGTTTGGATTGACCGTGGGGAGGCCACCTCCGCATTTCCAATCTTATAACCATTCTTAAACATGCCATCAAAATCGATCAAGCAACAATTCGTTTCTGGCGTAACTGGTGAATAATCCAAATCATGCCAATGTAAGTCGCCCCGCAAATGGGCCTTGGCCACCATATCTGGTAGCATCTTCAATCCTAAAGCACGACTAGCCGCGCCAGCTTCAAGATCACGTTGGGTATTAAAAACATTACTATCTTTATTGGCGTTTTCATGAACGACACTCGCATCACGCGCAAACAACTTTTCAATGCGCGCTTTGACATTGGTCGCCGCTGAAAAATGGTCTTGTTCTTTGATGAAGTAATCTTGATACTGCTTCGCAACCGTCGTTAACCCGAGATCATTAAAAATCGTGATCAACGCGGGCCGTAATTCGCGTGTTTCGACTTGCGATGCGTCTTGATAATGTGCCACGATAGCTTGCCGCACAGCTTGACGTTGGTCAGCGTCGGTGATGAGTTGATCGAGCACAAAATCAATTTTATAAGGATGAAATTTGGTCTGGGTGCCATCGCGCTTGATGACTGGCAGGGCCCGTAATTGGTCTAATTCAGTTGTTGTCGTTGTTGTTATCATAAGATCCCCACTTTTCAAAATCGTTCGTTAGGTCGCACTAGCAATGGTACACGCCTACAATCAATGGTACTACTAGCTAAACCGGATACTATATATAGTAGCTCATTTTGCTAGCGTTGCCTATCTGGTTTTAGCCCCCTTGCCGGCCACAAGGTGACCTAAAAGCCGACCGGTCAAGCTTACATCCGGCCAAAAATACTTTAAATTTATTTGCTATATTAACGAAATTATATAAACGGAATATTTAATTCAGGGGTTTGATGGCTAGGCCAATTACGTGTCATCATTGCCTTTTGACCACTTTTTACAAACTAAGTTTTGCCGTAATTAATGGGACTAAAGTCATTATGATGCCAATATTTAGTGATTGATATCGCCTATATAAATATCATAATATTAACGATTCTTTGGTCATGTCATTAAAAAACACAACTTTTCCGAATAAAGTCAGTCATATCGGTTTCACTCATTCCCAGCTTCCTCTATAATGAACCATGAGAGAGTGAGTTGTTAGCTAACGGGGCTAACGCTTCGGAGGAGATTATCATGAAAAAATTACGGGGAATGTTAGGCGCCTTAGCGCTACTAACATTAGGTCTTGCGGGTTGTCAGGCCGTCGCCAACGATTCATTTAAAACGACCGACACAGTCCAAAACGTACAGTCTGCAGCGCCGGGGGTAACGGCAGTCAGCAAAATACGCACGACCGATTACTTAGGTCGCTGGGTCAATCAGGCCCAAGGGGTTGCGATCTATTTAGATACTAACCAGAACTTAGCCTTATTTCAAACCAATCACGCCACAATCAAGGGTCACTATACGTTAAAACTTGGTGACAATTACCAAGCTACACTCAATCAAGCCAAATTAGGGACCGCCCAATTGACTTTGAGTAACGCCACAACGATGACCTTAAAACGTGGTCAAACCACGTTTAAATTAACCAAAGACACTGGCTGGAGTCCTGAGCATGGGGAAATCCCCACCGATGCTAAAACGGCTTTAAAAGCGTCGACATTAGCGACACCAACGCCATTAAAACCGGCCTACTAAAAAAAGCGTCCGATCACATTAATTGTGACCGGACGTTTTTAAGTTACTGTCATTAAGCTTGTTGTTTTTGTGGTTGGCGTGGTTGCGTTAAATTCGTTGGCGCAAACAATTTCGTCACTAATTCAGTTGGCAAACGATGTTCAGCAACGAGTAACCGCCGGACGGACTGGTGTTGGCTCAGTGCCCGTTTGATCAGCTTGGTTGTAGCCATATAGCCCAAGTATGGGGTTAAAACAGTGGCCGTAATTGCCGATTGGTCAACTTCATCGGCACACTGGTCTTGTTTGACCGTCAAGTGCCGTAAGCAATTTTGAATCAAGGTCTGAACAGCTTGTTGTAACTCATGTTCGCTGGCTAATAAATCGCGGAACATGATGGGCTCAAACGCGTTTAATTCAAGTTGTCCTGCTTCAGCGGCCATTGTCACCGTCGTGTCGTGACCGATAACTTCAAAGCAAACTTGGTTAACCACTTCGGGGATCACTGGGTTAACTTTGCCCGGCATAATGGATGACCCTGCTTGTTGCGCTGGCAAGTGTAACTCGGCCAATCCCGCTTGGGGGCCACTAGCCAATAATCGTAAATCGTTACTGAATTTCGATAAATCGACCGCCAACGTCTTTAAAGCACCTGAGAATTCCACAAGTAAATCACAGTTTTGCGTGGCATCAATCAAATCAGTCGCCACTTTTAAATCCAACCCAGTTTGGTCATTTAAAGTTGGAATAACGTGCTGTTGATAGTATGGGGTTGCGTTAACTCCGGTCCCAATGGCGGTGCCACCTAAGTTAACGGTCTGCAAATGTTCACCAGCCGCTTGGACCCGGTCTAAATCACGTTTGAATAAGTGTTGATAAGCATGGAAACTACGACCATAAGTGGTTGGCACCGCATCTTGTAACTGCGTCCGGCCAACTTTGATCGTATTAGCGTACGCTTCTCCTTGTTCGCCTAGCACTTGTAATAAGTCGCGTAAGGCACTGAGTAAGCCTGGCAATTGTTGTAATAACGCCATCTTACCAGCAGTTGGAAACGTATCATTAGTCGATTGTGATTGGTTCACGTCATCGTTTGGCTGCACATCAGCATCAGCGGTTAACCGATTGGCTAAGTTAGCGACCACTTCATTCACATTCATATTAGCTGACGTGCCAGCTCCACCTTGAATTGCCGGTACAATAAAGCTATCCGCATATTGCCCTTGTAACAACTCATCACATGCCGCTTTAATAGCGTGTGCTTTGGTCGTTGACAACGTCCCCGCCGCTTGATTAACCGTAGCGGCGGCTTGTTTGATCTGTACTAAACTCATGATGATTAATGGATGAAGCCGTTCGGTACTAATTGGAAAGTTGTGTACGGCGCGTAAACTATGAATCCCATATAGCGCCTGATCTTCGACGGCTAATTTACCAATACAATCTTCTTCAATTCGCATGCCCAAAACCCTCTTTGTTAGATTGATGTTAGAACTTCTTACATGAACAACTGAATTATAGACCATTTAATTGTAATTTCAACTGATTTAAATCATTTACATTGATTCTTAAGTTCGCCTATAGTCTAACTTATTAATCTTCATTTATCAAACTGTTTCGATAAGTTTACATAGAATTCTCATTTAAGGATTACCTAGACCAATTAAAAAACGAACCTAACTAACAGTCAGATTCGTTCCAGTTATTTGCTTTAATTTAAATAGTCGACAAACAGTTGTTGATACAGCTGAATGAAGTCTAAATACATCTGCCGATCAACATTTTCATCCACTTGATGCGGTGTCATATTCCCAGGGCCAAACATGATAAATGGAAAATCACGGTCTTTGCCTTTCAGTAAGTTAGACGCATCCGTTACCGCTGGAATCGCCACTTTAGGAATCGACGTGCCCGCATAAGGTTGACCCAACTTAGCCGCTAAATCACTCAATTCAGTGTCTTTAGGGGCCGCAACTGGATTTTGTGACATGAAGACACGTAAGTCAACTTGAGCGCCCGCAGCGTTTTGTTGATCCACAAGTTGTTGCAAAGCTGCAATAGCAGTGTCGTTATCGAATTCTGGAATCGAGCGAATATTTAATTCGGCTTTTGCTGCCCCTGGAATCGAGTTCACTTGGTTGCCACCCTGTAACACCGTACTGTTAAAGATCAATTTGCCGAGTAAGTCACTCTCGCGATCACTGTCACGGAAAACATGATTGGCCTGCGCTAAGATTTCGATCAACGGGTCTAAGGCGTTGTAGCCGGCTTCTGGCATGGAGCTATGGGCCGTCTTACCTTTAGACGTCAACTCAACATCAATGGAGCCTTTATGGGCATACGCAATATTGTAGCCAGATGGTTCACCAATGAGTAGTGCCGACACATCTGCCATCGTTCCAGCTTCATAGAACTTTTGTGAACCCGTCTCGCCGACTTCTTCAGCAACGGTAGCCATCAATCGGATCCGACCATTTTTCAACGTCTTAGCGGCATCAATTTCAATCATGGCAATGACCATCGCAGCCAGTCCAGACTTCATATCAGTCGCACCCCGACCATAAAGTTTACCAGCACGTTCTGTTAAGGTAAATGGATCACTGGTCCATTTACTAGTATCGCCTGCAGTCACCACATCCATATGTCCAGAAATGCCAAGTACGGGACCCGTCGTCCCAATTTCAGCAACCAAATTACTCCGAGTATCGCTCAGTGGCATCAACGTTGCTTGAATACCATGGTCAGCAAACAGCCGTTGTAAATACTGGGCCACTTCTGTTTCATCATCATTCACTGATTTAATTTTAACCAAATCTGCTAAAATTTTAATTTTATCTGTCTCACTAAATACTGCCATTGACACGGCCTCCTTATAGTATAAGTTTAACGCAAATCATGCTTCAACTGGGTAAATCAATTACCGAGTTTGGCGGCGATACCACCAATAACCCAGGCCAATTAAGACTAGCGCACTCGCGCCAAGGACAACTGGCCAACGCGTGGTTCGTTCATTGGCTTGCGGTAACTTACCGGTGCCCGCCCGTTGTAACGCTTGGTTAGCTGTCGCCGTTGGCAACTTGGTTGTCGGCGCGGCAGTTGCCTGGGTCGGCTTAGTTGGGGTAGTTGTGGGTTTAGTGCCAGTATTCACCGTATCGCCAGCACTAGTTGTCGTACTGTCAGTTTGATTAGCCGTCGTTTTTACTTGATAGCGATAAATGACCGTTTGCGTGGCTGCCGTATAGTGTCCGGCTGGTTTGCCAGTCACACCATGGGCCGTATAACCTTTGATATGCGGCGCGGTTGTCGCATAAGCGCTCCCGACTGACCCAGTCAAAGTCTTAGTTGCTGCCAATTTTTTGCCGGCTAAATCTTGATAATGTACCATGACCTTCCCAGTTGCGATTGGTTGTGCATCGGCACGATACCGATACGTGACGGTCTGAGCAGTCGCCTTAAACGTCCCAGTCGTCGGCGCCCCCAGTGTTTTAGCATAGGTGTAGCCTTTGATGGCCTTTAGTGTCGTTTGATAAGCCGTCCCAACGTCCCCAGTTAACGTTTCGCTTATCGCCAAGGCCTGGCCCGTCTCATCTTGATAATGCACCGTCACTTGGCCCGTTGCCACCGCTGGTTGGTCGGCCGCATACTGGTACGTCACAACTTGTAGCTGTTCCATATAAGTTCCGGTTGTGGGGCCCGTTGTCTTTACTAAATGATAGCCCTTGATAGCCTTAGCTTTTGTCGTATACGCTGTGGTCAGTTTGCCGGTCATCGTTGTCGCTGGCACTAAGTCGTGCGCTTTTTCATCCACATAGCGTACTAAAACTTGACCAGTCGTTACTGGTGGCACTACCGGTTGATACGTAAACTTAAACGTTTGCGGATCAGCCTTGAACTGACCAGCAATCGTACTTGGCGTCGTTTGTAGTTGATAGCCAGTTAACGTTAAGGCTTCAGCGTTAAAGTCATCGCCAACCTTGCCAGTCAATTCAGTTGCTGGTGCTAACTCACGGCCAGCTTCATCAAGATACATGATCGTCACGGTCCCCATTGCAACTGCTTTGGGGGTATAAATATAGGTCACGGTCTGCGGATCGGCACTAATCGTTACAAGTGGCTCACCTTCTACGCGTAATAAATTATAGCCCGCAATCATTTTAGCTTTGGTCTGATGTTGGTCACCAATATTGCCCTGAATCGTTTCAGCTTCAGCTAAAGGCGTGCCGGTTTCACTTTGATGACGAACGGTGACTGGGGCACCTTTAACTGGATTCTTGGTATACGTATAGACGACCGTTTGCGCTTTGGTCGTAAATTCGCCGCTCGTTTGACCGGTCACGCTCGCAAACGTATAGTCGGTGAACGACTTTTGTTGCGTTTGATAGGTATCACCAACATTACCCGTTAACGTCTCGGTAGGCGCCAGTTTTTGACCACTAGCCTCTTGATAATGAACCGTGACGGGGGCGCCAGCGACGACTTTTTTCGTATAAACGTAAGTCACCGTTTGCGCTTCCGCTGTCAGTTGTCCCTTGCCATTTGTGGGCAACTGACTAGTATCTAATTCATAATCAGGTAGCTCGAGTTGATAGTCCGTAGTCGTCGCATCATACGCGTCACCTAAGTTACCCGTAATTTTTTTATCCGCAGCAATTTTTGTCCCAGTTTGATCGACGTAGGTGACGGTGACCGGTGCAGCTATAGCAGCTGGGTTGGTCATGACAAATCTTTGGACGTAAGTTAGTACCGCCGTCGTCAGCCACGTTTGGCCTTGGCGCGACCGTTGCATCACGTCTAAAGCTGGTTGTTCATACTGCGCCGTATTAACCGCAACGGTCTTTTCTGGGTCTAAGCTCGCCAAATCATCGATCGAATAAGTCGCCCCCAGTGTCATACTGGCATTATCTAGCATCGGTTTGATCACGTATTGATGGATCATATCACTCTCTAAATACGCCATGACTTGGTCCAGTTGAGCTAAGATACCCTCATCACTCCCAATCGCCGCCATAAAGTCATCCATTAAAACGGCATAAGCCCGATATTGGTCCTCATAATGGGCACGAACTTCATCATGGGTAATCAAGCCTAGTTCTAATTGAGCAAAATCTCGTAAAAGCCAAGCCTGAAACCCGTTCATCGTATTGCTGTACTGTTTAAACAAAGTCGGATCGATGGTTTCACCGCTAGCTTCAAGGAACAATTGATAATAGCTTTCACCATAAGTTTGGTGCCCATACTGATCAGCAATTAAACTTGAATCTTTTAAATACGCGATCATACGCGCTTGGATCTCTTCGTCAACAATCAGGTCATCATCATTTGTCAGATTAGCCCAAAAGTCCGGATCAGTAGCGGTTGCAAACGGCAACCAAATTTGTGCGGGCCAAAAATAATTATGATCATGTAACACCTCATTTTTGGTAACTTGGACCATCGCCGTATTTAAGCCGGCATACGGAATTGCCTTAGTTGCCGTTGGTTTCGGCACCTTGAACTGACGTGGTTTTAGCTTGAGCAACGACTGTCGTAACTGTTGACCAACATATTTGGCAGTCGTTGTTAAATCAGCAGGTGGCGCTGATTTAACGGTTGTCGTTACCGGCTGTTGTGCTAAAGTTTGTTCTAAACTTGCAGCTTGACTAACCGTATAACCCCCTATACTTACAACTAGCGTAATCAACATCATTAACGCTATTTTTGCCGGACTGTACATGCGATAGAACCGTTTAAATCGTCGTTGACAGGCTTGCATAATTTGCTCCTTTTTCGAGAAACTTGACACTAACCGACATTCACTTACTTAAAATTTTATCATGCTTGACTAAGTAACTGAACTAAAGGCGAATCCGATTTCAGTAAGCATCGTTATCGATTTATTCTTTGATTTGACGACTGTGACTTGCGGACTCGTTTCGCACACCACTATAATAGAACGTAAAGCAAATAAAATGAGGTAACCATCATGATAAAAAACGTCGTGCACGACCCGGCCGCCTTGACCCAACCAGCGGCGCCTGCGACCAAACAAGATTTAGCAGTTGCAACTGATTTATTGGATACACTCAAAGCCAATGCCGATCGTTGTGTCGGGATGGGTGCCAATATGATTGGCAGTAACAAAGCCGTCATCGTAGTCCAAATGGGCCCGTTCGCGATTCCAATGTTCAATCCAAAAATCACTAAAAAAGCAGGTGCTTACCAGACCCAAGAAGGCTGTCTCTCACTAGCCGGCGAACGGCCAACCACCCGCTATCACCAAATCACCGTACAATTTCAAGACCGGCAGTTTAACTGGCAAACCCAAGCATTCACGGATTTCACGGCTCAAATTATTCAACATGAAATCGATCATTGCCACGGCATTTTGATTTAACTTTTTGACATCGATACGATTGATGTCCCAACACTCATATTTAGGACTGATAACATGACAACTTTAAATGACCAAGGCCAACCAATGACGCCCCAATTGGCGCAACAACGTCGGCACGCTTCACACTATGCGCTAGGCACTGACATTGACTTAACGCTTTTTGGTAGCGATACCAATGACTATTTGACCCAAGCCAATCAATTGATCGACCAATATGAAGACCGCTTAACAGTCAATCGGCAGCAATCTGAAGTGATGGCCATTAACCATGCGGCTGGTGACCATCCCGTTCAAGTTTCCGCTGCCACTTATTCGTTAGTTAAACAAGCCATCTTATTGAGCCAACAACACTTTGGCTTTAACGCCTTGATCGGTCCCCTAGTAAAACTATGGCGCATCGGCTTTGACGACGCGCACTTACCTAATCAAGCTGAAATCAAGGCACGTTTGGCTTTAGTTGACCCATTCAGCGTTGACTTAAATGACCAAAACTTTAGTGTGTACTTGCAACACGCCGGGATGGAACTGGACTTAGGTGGGATTGCTAAAGGTTACATCGCTGATCGAATTCAGGATTACTGGGAAGCTTTCGGTCAACGCGCTGGAATGATCAATCTTGGTGGTAACTTGTTAATGGTGGGCGATTCGCCGCTACATGCCGATAAGCAATGGCGGGTCGGGATTCAAAACCCACTTACACCACGTGGCAATGCCATTGCCAGTGTCACAATCGGCCCGTGTTCAGCCGTAACAAGTGGGATTTATGAACGGCATTTGGATATTAACGGTAAGTCTTATCACCATATCCTAGATTCAAAAACCGGCTACCCACGTCAAAACGACTTATTAAGTGTCACGATTTTATCGAAGCAATCGATCGATGGCGAAATCGAAACGACCCGCCTTTTCTTCGCCGGCGAACCAGAAGCCGGTTGGGGCGAAGATCGTGATGATTTGTATGGCGCGATTTTTGTGACTAAAGATAAAAAGATTCAAGCAGTCGGGTTAAAAGACGCAACGATTAAGTTGTTGGATCCGGCATTTGAATTAGTTTAGCTAAATCGAAAGCAAAAAAGACGCAACCTTCAATGGTTACGTCTTTTTTGCTATAATGACAGCTCTAAAATTGCATTGAAAACATCTTGCGATAACGTAATGTCGCTATACGCCGCTTGACGTTTATTGACACTTTGCCGCCGTAATAAGGCTTGTTTCTTTGAGAGACTGCGCTTTTCGCCATTGACCGCGGCGTTCTTGCGCAACGGTGGAATATCCACTCTGGCTAATGGTTTGCCTTCAACCACTGCTTGGGCTGGCATCGGGTAAAGCTTACGTGGCACTGTGTATTTCAATTGATGAACTAACTTTTGCGTCATTGCGGGCGCATCTTCACGATGAACAACAAATGACAAGGCATCAACTTTAGCGTAATTAATATGCACTTCAACTTTAACCACATCGGCCAAATCATAATCATCAAAACGCGTTTCAAGCGTGGCATACCCATGGGTGATCGACTTTAGCGCATTGAAGAAGTCATACGCAATTTCGGCAAACGGCAAGCGGTAATGTATCACCACTAACTCCCCTTGGTTCGCCATATCCACTAACTGGCCCTTATGATTATCGGCCAACTGCATCACCGCACCCAACGTCTCACTAGGCGTCGTGATCGTCGCTTTGGCAAATGGTTCTTCCACAAAGTCCACCGCGGCAAAATCCGGAAAGTTAATCGGATTATTAACGAGTACCGGTGCATCTTGTCCTTTTAAATGCACTCGGTACGTGACATTTGGCGCAGTCGTTAACACTGATAACCCATACTCATCTTGCAACCGCTCACGGATGATTTGCAGATGAAAAATCCCTAAAAAGCCGCACCGAAAGCCTGGCCCTAAGGCTTCGGAAACTTCGGCTTGATATTGAAACGACGAATCATTTAAGGCCAATTTTTCAATCGCCAATTGTAAGTCATGATAAGCTTGATCTTTGGGATAAAACCCAGCAAAAACCATCGCTTGGGCTGGTTGGTAGCCTGGAAACGGGTTAGCAGTGGGCTGAGCTTGACTCGTTAACGTATCACCGACCCGCAACAATTGTGGGTCTTTTAACCCCGTCACAACATACCCAACCTCGCCCACGCCAAGGGTTTGCACCGGGGTCATCTGTGGGGTAAACGTGCCGATTTCCTTATTCGTTAACGTGGTTTGTGCCGCCATTAACTGATTGGCCATGCCGGACTTGAGTTGCCCGTCCGCAATCCGAACATACGCAATAATGCCTTTAAACGGATCATACAACGAATCAAAAACCAACGCTTTTAACGGTGCAGTCGCTGAACCAGTCGGTGCTGGAAAAACTGTCTTGATGGCTTCTAAAACCGCATGCACCCCTTGGCCGGTCTTGGCTGAAATCAGTAATGGCGATACCGTTGCCAGACTCGCGTCTAATGCTTGAATCTGGGCCACCGTCCGTGCAACATCCGCCGCGGCACTGTCAATCTTATTCACGACCGGTAAAATCGCGAGACCATTTTGTTGGGCCAAGCGCCAGTTAGCCACCGTTTGAGCTTGTACGCCTTGTGTGGCATCGACTAACAAGATCGCCCCATCACTAGCCGCTAAGCTCTTGGATACTTCATAAGAAAAGTCGACGTGTCCTGGTGTATCAATTAAATTATATTCATATTCCTGCCCATCACCAGCTTGATAAAAGTTACGGACTGTCCGCGACTTGACGGTCACGCCATGCGCTTGTTCAACCGCCATATCATCTAGTAATTGGGCTTGGCTGTCACGGTCACTGACCGTCTGAGTTTGGCTCATAATGCGATCGGCCAACGTGGACTTACCATGGTCGATATGCGCGATAATCGCAAAATTGCGAATGTTAGTTGCTTTCAAATCTTTACTCCTTTGTTAAAACAACGGTTGGATACTTACCTTGTAAGTAATATCGAAAAGTCGTCACCGTATCGGGTCCTAAGTTTACTTTAAAATGTTCAAAATCTTGGTCATATAATGGCTGGCGATTAAATTCATCTAAACCGGCTAAGTTCATCATGCCGCTGATCATGGCACTTTGAACTAATAATAACTGGCTGATTTCAGCCACCGTTAACGTTGGAACCCGGGTTTGAATCGTTTGCGCCAAGCGTTCGTTACTGGCATATAATGCTTGGCGATGACTAATCGTCTGCGCCATATTCGCACCCTGCTCTAAGATTGGGCCGCGCAAGGCATTCAAACGGACTAATAACCCATGCGTCGTAATCAAGTTCGCGGTTTCCGTCAACAAGAGCTGTAAGAAATCTGCTAACGTAAACGTGGTGCATTGTTCAATACGCCTCGTTAAGTCATCAAAATATTGGTGATACCCATCTAAAAGTAACGTCATAAAAAGACTTTCTTTGCTCTCATAATAATTGAATAACGTCCCTTTAGAAACGCCAGCTTGCTTAGCAATCGCGGCCATCGTTAATTGACTAAATGACTGTTGCTCAAATAGGGTTAACGCCGCCGCCGCAATTTGTTGGGCCCGATCAGTTTTTTGTTCTTTCGTCAGACTATTCACCATGTGCAAAGCTCCTTTTTTGACTATTGGTCAGTTTTAAATTCAAAATAAATAGTCAGTTCAATCGTAAACTGACTATCAGTCATTTTTAAATATACACCCGATTTTTTTGCTTGTCAAAATTAACGTTTGAGATCCATCATAAAGTAATTCACATCGCCACGATACTTGGCAATTGAGTATTCAACGGGAACATCTTGGCTCGTAAACCCTTGCGTGTGGAAATAAAACAACGGATCACCTTGGGTCACATTCAATAAATCCGCCGTAGTTTCATCGGCCGTGAGTACATCTAACCGCCGCCGAACGCGGTCAACGGCTAAATGATGTTGCGCGAGCGTGTCGTACAACGATACTTGCGTAAAATCAACCATCGCTAACTTGGTTAACGACTTGGTCGGCAAATAACTCGTTAACAAGACTACTGGTTGGCCATTAGCGTACCGTAGTCGGACTAATTTGTAGACGCTGTCTCCCGTTGCGAGCTGCAAGTTGGTCGCAACTTCATCAGTTGCAGCTTCAGTCTGAAATAACAAGACTTTGGTTTGTGGCTGTAAGCCTTTATCCGCCATTTCCGCATTATAGCCCTCAATCACCTGGGTAAAGGCTTGCGCAATCTTCGCTTGTTTAACCATCGTGCCCCGCCGTTTACGCTTTTCAAGTAAGCCTTGTTCAACCAGCGTCTGAATAGCTTGGCGCACTGTGGGCCGACTGACTTGATATGTCGCCATTAAATCCACTTCGCGTGGAATCAACGTATGTGGCGGATATGTGCCATCTTGAATCTTGGCACGTAAATCTTGTTCGATTTGGATATGTTTGGCTACTGCTGACATGTGACCGCCCCTTTTGTCATGATATATTAGCTTAATCATAGCATAAAAAAACGTCCATCGTTACTGATGGACGTGACAGCTTATTGGGCAAGTTTCGGATAAGGACGGTCGATATCGATATGATCAACATGGTCAACGGTCATCCGTTCTTTCAAAGCTTCAATAATCTTAATGCCAGCACTACACCCGATACGGTCCGCACCAGCCTTGATCATGGCCAAAAAATCATCTGAATTGCGAATACCGCCAGCGGCTTTGACCTTAACCGTGTCACCGACTACAGACTTCATTAACGCCACATCTTCAACCGTGGCACCACCAGTGCCAAAGCCAGTGGCGGTCTTAATAAAGTCTGGTTTGACTTCTTTAGCAATCTCAGCGACCTTGCGGATTTCATCACTGGTCAAATAACAATTTTCAAAAATCACTTTGCATGGCACGCCGTTGTGATGACAAATCGCTACAATGCGGGTCATCTCGTCTTGAATATAAGCATAATTGCCATTCTTTAATTCGGTGATGTTAATGACATAATCAATTTCATTAGCGCCGTGCTTAATAGCATCTTGGGTATCGAATTCTTTAGATTCAATACTGGTCTGCCCGAGTGGAAAGCTGATTGCAGCCCCAGTATCAATATCGGTACCGGCTAATAAATCTGAACAAACTTGTGACTGGACTTGGTTGATTGCCACCATTTTGAAGTGGTATTGTTTGGCTTCATCACAAAGGACTTTCATATCCGCTGCTGAAGCATCGGCCTTTAAATTGGTATGGTCAATCATCCGGGAAAAATCATCAATTGTATAAGCTGGCATAATTATCGTCTCCATTTAATAAGTTATTACATATTGAATGATAGCGATTTCTCGGTTGAATGTCAATCTTTCATCTAGCTAATCGAACTAACTCAAAATAGCGACCTAATGAAGCTTAACTTCATCCGGTCGCTATGTCACTGGTTCCGTATTATTTTGGTAGTTCAATAACTTCATTAAATAATGCCAAAGTCGTCAAATCACCAATTTCCTTTAGATGTGCTTGATATTGTCGGGCTAATTGAGGGTCCACCTCATTACTGCCGGGCAGAAAATGAATAGCTTCCGTCCCCGCAGCCACTGCGGTTTCGTAGTACCACTTCTTATATTGCAAATACGCTAACGTTTCTTGTAAGTCTAAAATCTTAGTCTTTAAGTTTTGCTCATGGGCTAATAACAACTGATACCGTTCATCCAAACTAGTATCACCTTGTAGCCGCAATTGCACAAACGTTGCGATTTCATTAACCGGGACGCCGGCATTTTTTAAACACATGATCGTGCGCATCAAATGCAGATCATTGTCAGTGAATTCGCGGCGCCCCGCTGCATTGCGTTTAACAAAGGGTAATAATCCCGCTTTGTCATAATAACGCAAGGTATCAACGGTAACACTTAATTTTTCAGCCACTTGCCCAATACTATACGTCATTCATCGTCACCTCTGACTAAGAATACCAGTTTTAAGCCTTTTTAGCTGCTTTAACGAGTCCATCTAGCCAAGCTTGATGGCCATTAAGCATTGGATTAGGCGTTTGTCCCGCCATATCTGCCGCCGGTTTGCCGAGTTGTGATTCTTGTGTTAAGACCCGCACCCGGTGACCTGGCAATGCTTCGATCAAGAAAGCATGGTAGACATCTAGCGCGGTTTCAGCATCGCCGTCTTGCCAGCCATGCCAACTAATCCGTGCGATTTGATCATCTTGCGGTTCAACTAATTCCATCACTTGGGCATCGATGGGAAAGCCAAACGTATCAAACCGGAACGTTTCACCTTGTTGTAGTTTTGACGTCCGCGTATCACTCAATTGAATGTTAGCAGCATTATCGTAATACCCTTCCCACTTGCTCGTATCGACTAAGTAAGCCCACACTTGTGAGACCGTTAGATCGGTCACAATGACTTCATTTGAGACAAAATTATCCGTTGTTCCTGGTAAATACCGACTTGGCCAATTAATTTGTTGCATAACTAATTCCTCCTAGAATGTCAGTTGTTTTATTGATTGTTAACAGCTTACAACCTGGAGTCAGCTCCAGGTCAAGGCGAAAGTTTGCAATTTGTCGAAAAAAACAACGCGCGATGATGCCAATCACACCATCAAGTTCACCTAGCCTTATTGCGAAAGGATTCTTGGTGGTAATCAGAGTTGTGAAACATCGCATTGACGAGTTAACCGACGTCTCGTAAGTCAACGCTAAAATCCATATTGTTTCAATCATAAAGCGTCATATTCAATGACATCATCATTATCTCCTTGGTTGGTTGCTTGCATATATTGGGTCACAAAAAAACTAGCCATGACAGCTAGTCTTTAATTTACAAAATAGCATGTGAGCCAGTATCCAATAGTAGCAACGTCATTTCATTATTACGAGTGATTTCATACAGCAATAACCAATCCGCTTCCAAATGAATTTCGTTAATGCCAGCTTTGTTACCCTTTAAAATATGCCATCGATATTGTCTAACTAACGTATCATGATCTTCAGTAGCAATGACGCGAATGGCAGCTTCAAGCTTTGATGTATCGTAATGTTTTCTTCGAAGTTGCTTGAGATGACGTTCAAACATTTTAGTGGTTCTAATATGATTAATCATATGTCTAATTCTCAGAGTTTCTTAAATGTTGAATAAAGCCGTCTAACGTATAGTCAGTCGTATCACCGTTTTCAACATCTTTTAGTGCTTGGTCCAAGTTCACCGCCAATGGATCATTAGTTGGTTTGAACGGTAATCCGTTTTCCTTAATCATCTGTGAAATAAACAGGTTAACAGCTGCAGTGAGATCAATTCCTAACCCTTTGGCGACTTCTTCAGCCTGTTGCTTACGATCAAGATCCATGCGAATCGTCACCCGTGTTTTTTCTGAATTTTCCATAATCACACCTCCTGTGTCCTTTGGTGAAAATTTTATCACCACTAGTCACAAAGCTAAAGCAAAATGCTTTAGTTTTGTGACTAGATTGGTTTCATGTCTTTAAACTTGGATAGATATAGATAGCCGCGAGTTTGGTTGTATCCTTGGCTGGCTTATCGCTAACAAATAATTGCCACTTATCCATATAAATGAGAAATTTAGTCAAAAAAATAACGCTGCGATCGCAGCGTTACCAAAATCATCTATGCCATTGTCGTTGATTTTTCCAGCCAAGCGTTATCTTGTGGATCAGCTGAGCCACGTTGGTTCTTATCTAAGCCAGCAATTTTGGCCATATCAGCCGCCGTCAACGCAAAGTCAAAGACATCGATATTTTGTTCGATCCGGTCTTGATGAATCGACTTTGGAATCACAATTTCACCACGTTGTAAGTGCCAACGCAAGATGACTTGAGCCGTCGATTTGTGGTGGGCTTGCGCGATTTCAGCTAAGACTGGGTTCGTCAAAACATCACTCTTGCCTTGACCCAGTGGGCCCCAAGCTTCGTGCCGGATATTTAAGTCGTGTAATAAAGCATGCATCGTACCTTGTTGGAAATAAGGGTGGGTTTCGATTTGGTCAACCACTGGCAAGACTTTGGCACTCGCCAATAATTTTTCCAATTGGGGTTGTTCAAAGTTCGAGACCCCAATGGCCTTAATTAACCCATCTTGGTACAAGTCTTCCATGGCACGCCACTGGCACGCCACTTTTCGGTATAGCCTTCACTTGGCCAATGGATCAAATACATATCCAAGTAATCCATTTGCAGACGCTTCAAGCTAGCTTCAAAGGCACGCTTCGTGTCATCATACGTCTTAACGTTATCCCATAACTTTGACGTCACAAACAAGTCTTCACGCGCCACATCAGCAGCCGCTAAAGCTTGGCCAACCCCATCTTCATTATGGTAGATTTTAGCCGTATCAAAATGCCGGTAGCCAGCTGCTAACGCGTCATTGATTGAATTTTTTAAGCTATCATCATCAGCGACTTTGAAGACGCCGAGGCCTAATTGTGGGATCTTAACCCCGTTATTTAAGGTAATTGTTTCCATTTGGATAACCTTCTTTAATTTAATTTGTTATTACATATTAAAGAATACCCTATTTACCTGAAATCATCAAGTAATCGTTTTCAGTTACTCAGCTTGTTCCAACTGATCAATGATGGCGCGTACTTCATCAGTGGTTTTAGTCTGCATGAGATCATTGCGAATCTCAGCCGCATGTCGCATACCGCGCACATAGATTTTAAAGAACCGTTGTAATGGTGCAAAGTGGCCTTGGATTCCCATCGCAACGAATTGATCGTATAGGTCAAGTTGGTAACGCAAGAGTTCTAATAACTCGTGTGACGAATGGGGTTTTGCATCCGCTTCAAAGGCATACGGATTAGTAAAAATCCCACGGCCAATCATAATGCCGTCGACGCCCGGATGGTCATTAGCGAGCTTAATTCCAGCTTGATGATCCGCAATATCACCATTAATTTGTAATAACGTATCTGGCGCTAGCGTATCACGCATTTGCACCAAGTTATCAATCAATTCATAATGGGCGGGCACTTTACTCATCTCGGCGCGCGTCCGCACATGGACGGTTAAGACCGGTACTTGTTGCTTTAGTAAAAACGGAATCCAAGTTTCGTATTCATTGAGGTCATTAAACCCTAACCGGGTCTTCACGGTTACCGGCAAGTCTGATTGACGAGCACCTTCGATAACTGCTTTAGCCGTATCGAAATGCCGAATCAAATCACTACCACTATGATTTTTGATAACGGCCATATCGGGACATCCCATATTCAAATCAATTGCTTGATAACCTTGCTGTTGGACTTCTTTAGCGGCCTTAGTGAAATCGGCACCGCTATTGCCCCAAAGTTGTACGATTGGCTTAGGTTGCTCACTTGGATCAATATAAAGTCGCCCACGCGTCGTAAACTTGGCTTTAGGATGCGTGATACTTAACGCATTAGTAAATTCCGTATAAAACACATCGGGAGCGGCCGCTCGCATCACGACACGCCGAAAGACCGAACCGGTCACGGCCTCCATTGGTGCTAAACTAAAAAATGGCCGCTGTTCCTGTTGGGCTTTAGTGGCAATGCGCTGCCAGTATGCTGATTGGGTCACTTCGTTCATCTCCTCTAAAAAAATATCATCCCTTAACTATAGCGAGTTTTTACCGTGAAACGCAAGCATTAAGCCGCTAGCTAACAAAAAAGCGTGACCACTTTGGGCCACGCTCATCACAATAATAGCTGTTCTAATGAATCCACATTAAGGCCCAGACAAGTAGTCCGATCATCAATGCGATGTTTAAAAATTCAGTCCGTAGACCCGTGAGTTTAATCGAGCCGAACGAAACACCAGCTGTGGCATCCATGTATCGGAAGAAAATCCCACTTAATAAAATACCAATTACCAAGATAACTAAAAATGCTAAACCAGTCGTCATCATCAAACTCAACTCCTTAAAAATATCTATTTTGAAGCGGTTTCTTAAGCCACGTTTATTGTGGACCAGCGACCGATTGCAAGCAAGTTTTTTCGGCCAAAAAAGCCCGGTTCTTAGCGATTTTTTATTAACCAAACTGACTCCAACAGGACGGATTTTAAATCCAGTGTTAGAATAGAAAATAAGCTTAATTGTGAACAATGAAAGTGGTGAGTCCTTTGACGATCAACGATATTCAAGCCTTCATCATGGTCTACGAACTGCGACATATTTCTAATGCTGCCGTCGAACTCCATATGTCGCAATCAGAACTTTCCAAGCGAATGCGGGCCGTCGAAACGGAATTAAATATTAAGTTACTCGACACGTACAACAAGCGACGCTTACAAATCACTCCTGCTGGGGAAACCTTTTACCATCATGCGCAAACCATGATTGCCGACTATGAAGCGATGATGCATGACTTGGCACCGAATCGACCGACTAAAACGAGCAAGTTAAATATCGGGTCGATTCCCGTTTCCGGTCAGTATAATATCGCGCAAAAGATTGCCAGCTTTAATAGCGAGCATCCCGAAGTCGAACTCAAAATTATCGAAGACGAAGGCAACCACGTGCGCCAACGGTTATTAGATGGTGAGTTTCAAGCGGCTATTATTCGCGATACGCAGACCAGTGGCCTGCAGCCAACTGAGTATCAAAAGCAACCGTTATTAGCCGATGAACTAAAAATTATCTTGCCAGTTGGTCATCACCTCGCCCATCAAAAAACGATTCGCCTACGCGACTTAGCTAATGAACAATTGGTTAGCCTGCCAGCTGGTTCCGGTGTCTATGAACTGATCATGTCACTCTTTGCGCGTCAAAGTTTAGAACCGCATATCTTCTTTGAAAGTACCCATATCGAAACTTTGTTAGGCATGTTACCGAACAGTCATAACGTCACCTTGTTGTTCAAACAATCGGTGACGCCGTTTATGACCAGTAACGTCGTCATGCGTTCCTTGGCAATTCCAGTCTTGAGCCAATTACAATTTGTTTATCCGCAGCGAGACGGTAGTCAGTTAATGACCGATTTAATTGATTTTTTAACGACTAATGCAACCACAAAGACCAATGCCAATTAGACACAAAAGCCACCGTTATCGGTGGCTTTTTGACTTACTTTAGTGGTGTTAAATACGTTTTAAAAACTTCAGCCATTAGTGCCGGACTGTCTTCAATACTAGGCGTCATAGGCGGGTTGATCCGGTGTAATTTCAAACCAGAATCCTTTGTAAAAGGCCAATCCTTGGGCCCAGGTACGCTGTGTGCGACCGTTGCCTTCGCGAAATGGATGCATGAAATTAAAATCTGAGATTAGCTTTCCTAACACTTCAGCAGTAGTGACTAAGTCACCAGCCGCCACGATTTGATAACGTTCAAGATCACGATTGATTTCACCTAAGGCAGTCGGCAAAAATTGGGCTTCCAAAAATGACGACCCACCTTTCATCATGTCAACCGTTCGAAACTGCCCCGCCCACTCATAAATGCCATCAAATAAGTACGCATGCAATTGCAAGACTTCTTCAAAGTCATGACCCGTTATCGTTAAGCCATTTTCCAATTGAAAGTCTCGCTCGGCTAAATAAGTCTGACGCGCCATGGTCGTTCGATATTCGACTTGTGCCAATAGCTCTGCGTCAGTAATTGATAATAAATTTTTTAACGTCCCATTGGGTTGTAAGTAGTCCTGCCAGGCAGTCGTTTTATCCATGTAAACTTACATTTTGTTCAGCTTCAACTTGCTTTAAAATCGCTTGGGGATCAATCTGTGACAAATCATCGTTAGCTAAATGACGGACTGCTACAACCGTCGGCTCATAGCCTTCATACATATTATTTGCCAGCGCACTGACAGCGCTCTGATAGGCCTTGGCCGAACTAAACGGCACGCCCATAATTGTTAACTTTTCTGGATCTCGTTCTAAATTAATCATCAACTGGTCTCCTTTAAATGCCTTGAGTAACTGAAACGACTGTGGACTAGCACCAAGTAGCTGGATTAATTTGGCGGCGGAACCACTCGGCTGAAACCGCCCACTCTCCCAACCTTCTAAGGTCCGCACAGAAACAGCTAATAAGTTAGCCAACTCAGCACGACTCAATTGATACTGGTCACGAATTTTGGTGATTTGATTCATGTGGCACCCCCTTCGATCCTTGTTGATAGTATATCACGTTAATACGTAAATTACGTATCTGCTGTTTTCTATTAATACTATTTGCATTATATCAGCATTTGACAAACGTATGTTCTTATTTACAAAAACAATATTATCTTTACACTATCCTTACAGTGCAACCGTTAACGCAACAAATGCTTACAACTCACAGCATCCGTTATGCGAATAACTGGCTGATCACTATGCTTAATAGTTTAGCTAACTAGGCCTGCCGCTTGAAAAAGAGGGCTTGGATCATAATAATAATGCTTACAATCACAAAGGCCGTCTGCACATACCAATTCAAACTACTAAAGCTAGGCTGTAACGTATCTTTAATACTGATGGCAAAAATAAATAACGCTAGCCAAAAATCTATACTGCGATAAAACTGCTTGTTGAACTTCATCCGATATCCCCCCGCTTGAACAGCATTTATTAAAACGCTTTCAACACATTCAGTTCCATTCTAACGCTTGGCGTTTAACCAGTAAGCCAATTGACAGAAACAACCATTTTTCAAGTTTAAACGTCATTTAAAATCACGCAAAACAAAAAGCCCGCCAACTAACAGTTCACACCTGTCAGTCAACGGACTTCTCCAATCTAGTTGCAGCAAATTCAAACCAACTAGATCACGATTCAATTTTTAAGCTAAGCCCACTAAATGGAACCAGAACATTTCAATCAAGGCAATGATGAAGATAACCCCAGTCATTGGAATTCCTAATCGCATGACATCACCTTGCGTATAGCCGCCACCAGTATCAGGATCACTCCCAACCAAGACCGCTAAGTTATGGAATGGCAAAATGTAATGCAAGTTAGTGACCGTGAAAACTAATAATGAAACGGCTAATGGACTAATACCCATATGCGCTGTGGCCGTGACGAACGCTGGGATCGTAATCCCCATCACGGCAATCACGGACCCCATAAACATGTGGATAATCATGGCAAAGACGGTAATGAAGATAGCCAACAAGTAAATGTTTGTTGGCAAGTTAGTTGGGATCACCGTTTTGGCAATCCACTTGTTCATCCCAGTTACGGTCCCAACATCTCCAATCGCAATTGCAGATGTTAAGAAGACGAGCACGTTAACGGGCACCCCTTCCCATGACTTGGCAGTTAAAATACCACCAACAACTGGTAAACTCATCATCAATGCGACGATCAAGGTCAACCAACCAACATCTAACCCAGTAATCCCGCTCGTTAACCATAAGGCGATCGCAATGACCAACCAAATAATGGTCCGAACTTCTTTACCAGTCATACCACCCATTTCGGCTTGTTTAACCTTTAAGGCGTCAACATCGATATGGACTTCTTGGCTTGGTTTGAACATGAACATGAAGACAAACATCGTTAAGATGGCCGCAATAATCATCGGCACACCCATATATACAAAGTAAGAAACGAAGTTAACATTCACACCAGAATCCGCAACGGCTAAAGGGTTCAAAGACGTATCCCCGGTATAAAAGACCCCGGATAATGGACACGATGCCGCAAAGACGGCCAACCCTAATTTAGCTAAATCGCGTTTCGGCATATGGGCGGTTTCTGCGACCACCGAAATAACCGACATAATCATAAAGGCCCGTGGCCATGGATGCGGAATCAATAACGCTAAGATAAAGGTCAACGCGAAGATTGAAACGACGATCCCTTTCCAACTCCGCACAAACTTAATAATAAACGCATACGCGATCCGTTGACCTAAACCAGATTCGTTAACGGCACCGGCAATCAAGTAAGCCCCGATAACCAACCACATAATCGACCCAGTCCACGCCGACGAGAATACCTGACTAGGTGTGGCGACGTTGCAAATGATCAATAACATTAAATAAATCCCACCGACGAAGGCTGGTTGGGCAATTTGCATGGCCCACCAGACGACCGTCATCAGACTTAACGCCAGGTCCATTTGACCTTTAGCGGAAAGCCCTTGGATTGGCAGTAGGTAGATAATCGCAAAGACCGCGATCCCACTAAAAAAACCAATCGACTTTTTATTCATGAGGAGAATACCCCTTTCATTAGTCACAGTAAATCCGCCATTCCAGCAATGGTTAAGGCCAGTTGGGATGGCGGATTCAAAGGTTAATAGCTTAATTTTTAATTGTTCGTTCACTGAAGTAACTTTAGTAACTGGCGGTATTAGACCAAAGCCTTCAATAAGTGATTATTTGAGATATTTTTGCCAATCAGGCACATCCATGAATTGGGCCCGTTCGAATTGATCCTTCATGTCAAATGGTACGGTACCATCAATGACCAATTTCGAGCTCATCCCACGGAAGCGGATTGATTTTGGATCATATTGCGGCCGTTCAGATGGATCCAAGGGATGATTCCGCATGCCAGATAAGACCATCAAGTCTTGATCAGCTTGGAAACGCGTATTCATCGTCCAGATCACATCGTTCATGTCGAAGATATCCACATCTTCATCCACTAAGATAACGGTCTTCAATTCCTTGAATGCAGAGAACGCTAACAAGGCGGCTTGCCGTTGAATCCCTTCATCGGCTTCGTTATCCTTGTGGATTTGCATGATGGTCATTAACTTCCCACCACCAGCTGGTGGATTGTAGACATTCTTAACTTTGCCAGGAATGGCGCGGTCAACTAATTGTAAAATACTTGCTTCAGTTGGAATCCCAGCCATGCTGACATGTTCTTCAGAGGGTCCGATAACACTTTGCATGATGGCATCTTTCCGGTGCGTCACAGCCGTCACTTTAATGACTTGTAAGGCTGGGTTAGCATCGCCATCGTAACCAGGAAATTCAGGCATCGCTTTACCAGTGTGGGTGTTGATATCTTCTTGAATCCGTTCGTTAGGCATGATGTAGCCTTCCAACGTATATTCAGAACGGGCAATCGCCTTTTCATCAACCGTAATCCCATCAACTAATTGAACGGCTTCATGCCGAATGGCACCCGCAACCCCTAGTTCGTTATAACCAAATGGCGTGGTAGGTGGTTCAAACGTTGCCCCAATGGTAACAGCAGGATCCAAACCAATGTTGATCGTGATTGGCATTGGCTTGTTGGCCGCTTCGTATTCTTCGGCGAAAGCCCCAATATGACGGCCACCAGGCATGATATAAATCCCTAATTTATCTTTATCTTCAAGGACCATCCGGTGAATCGTGACGTCACTCTTAGACTTGTCCATGCTTGACCCAAAGACCACCCCAACGGTGATATAAGGACCAGCATCTTGTGGCGTGTTAGTTGGTGCGGCCACTAATTTACGGATATCAAAGCCTTCATCAGTGGCTTTATAAACCACTTCATGAGCAGGCGCATCGGCTTCTTTAACCGTTACTGGTGCAACTGGGTTTGAAACTGAATCATTTAAAAATTGGCCCAAAGTCTTGTAATCGTGATGGAACATTTTCCCAACACGTTGCCGACTTGCCATTAAGCCAGTCAATACCCGTGTATCAGGGAAGCCCTTCACATTATTAAACATCATTGCGGGACCTTCTTGGGTTGGACGTTGTACCGTACCACCGGCACCAATATAACGATAAACACCTGAAAGTTCAGCATTTGGATCAACGGGGACGTCGGTTTCATGATAGTTCTTAGGATCATCTTTGATCTCATCGAGCACACGACGTAAATCCCATGGTTGTTCAGCCATAACTGTCATCTCCTTTAAAATTTACAAGTTTATCGTACAGCCAGACGGAAACGGTATCAATTCGAAATCGGCGGGTCTGTTATTCTTGGATGGAATAATAAGAGTGTGAGGTAAGCCGAGTTGGGGATGAGCATTAGCCTAACCAGGAGATTACTGCGGTCTTGGCAGTGGTCTCCTGGTGTAGCTAAGCGGAATCCCCAGGCTTGCCGAACACGTTTCGGCCCACTAAAAACCCCAACAACAAAGTTATCCACCACCAAACCACAAAAATTAGACCAATTCACCAACTTATCCCCAACTTCACCCACATATGCATCGTTATCATTCCTTTATTCACAGTAATGGTAGCGTTATCCACAGGCAAACAATTAAAAAAAGCTTTTATAACCAAAGTTATCAACAAGCTTGACCTAAAAATAGTGTTTTCTCCCAACTTATCCCCGTTTTTAGCCAGTTATCCCCAAATAAAAAGAGCTACCTGTTAAGATAGCTCTCGATATTACCGATTTTTCCGTGCGTTAGCTAGCATATCTGCCGCTTTGAACAAGTTTAAAATAGCAGTTATCAACAAACCCGCGGTTATAACCGTTCTTAAAAATGGTTTTAAATGCATCTCATCCACTTCCTTATCACTAGACATTCGAATCTTGACGTTTAAGCCAGGCGCTGATCAACTTCCCCAGCGCCGACACTACCGTAAACACTAACCAGCCACCTAATAAAATGACTAGCAAAAGTCCTAGCATTTGTCCCCGCACAAGCCAGCTAGCGACGACAAAACCATGCCACAACCCATTAAGTACCGGCCGTTTCAAGATCAAGTCAATCGGGATCTTAAAGAGTGCCGCCACCAAACAATACCCGATCCAGTGACTGGCGGCTTGCATCGCTGCTTTTAAAATTGACATGTTTATCCCCCATTACGTGCTTCCTCACGTTTAGTATAACGTAGCTGATCGATAAGACTCAATGGTCAAGGTTGATATAAAAAAGCCTGCTAAATAGCAGACTTTTCAAGCATCATTTAATCTTTAGAACCAATGCCGAACTAACGCACCCGCACCCAATGTAAAGACTGCTAGGACACTGCCTAACAAGCTTAACGTTTGATGACTAACCTTAGATTCATTAGTTTGTGGTAATTGCCGATTATGGGCAACAGCTCGCGCGGCATCCGTACTAGTTGCAACTGGCTTAGCCGCTTTAGTGGCTTTAGCACTCGTGGTCTTAGTTGCGGGTTTGACTGCTTTGTTGCTGTCGTTTTTGGCACTCGTACTATCAGCCGATGAACTGTTAGCAATGCTAGATGAACTGCTAGTTGATGGTTCAACAGCTTGATTCTTGTCATCCGTTGAAGACGTGCTGCTGGATGATGAAGATGAACTACTTGACGTTGATGATTCTGAGCTGGAGCTGGAGCTGGAACTGGAGCTTGAGTCCGTATTTTCATCAACATCTGGGTATTCTGGATCATAACCATCATCGGTATCCGTTGTCCCGGTATCACCATCGTCAGGTTCTTCAGTCGTTTCGTTTTCGTCACCACTACCTGAACCACTATTACCGTTAGATGAAGAAACCTTACCGTTGGCTTCCTCAGAATTAGGGCCACCTGAAGTCCCACCACCCCAAGTCATAATAGCCTTGTTTCTGAACTTATAGCCTGAGTCAATCAGCGTTTTATCAGTAACTTCAGTATAGTAATCAATAACAACCAAATTGCTGACGGTATTGTTAAAGGCTAAATCAAACCCTTTATCATTATATGTTACTGAATAATCACTACTACTGATTTCATTTTTCCGTTTATAAGAAGAATTGCTAGTCCATTCACCGTTGTAAACGGTAATATCTTTAATCATTGCTTGATTATCGCCAATCGTATCGCTAATCTTTAAATTTTTCATTTCAAGTTCGCGTCGATCAACTAGAATTGTCCATTTAATAGTGCCGTTATCTTGAATAGTACCCTTTTTCGACAAGTTTGCATCGTTATCCACAATATTGATTTGTGATGTGTTCTTATCGTTAAAGACAACATCTTTTTCGCCGTAATCATCGCCACGATATTTCGTCGCCAGATTCAACGTCATCTTATCATTCGTTTTGCCTTCAAGTGCACTATTCATGGTAATCACGACTTCACCATCGAACACTTCAGCCGTACCAACGACCGTACCATCAGTATCAACAACATCAAAAGTATCCCCGACTGTCTTGGCCTTTAAATTACTTGGTAACGGAATCGTCACTGTATCGCCAGACTTCAACTCTTGGCTACCAAAATCTAGCTTATATTGGATATCGACCGTATCGGCCGGTTTAAAGTCCGGTCCATTTGTCACCTGGGCACTAGTAATATAGTTACTGGCATCAAAATTAGCTGCAGCTGCCTTAACTGGTGTCACTAGTTGTGTCATGATTAGTAATCCGATTAAACTAACAAACCCCAATAACCAACGCCAAACTTGTTGCTTGCGCTTCATGAAATCCCCTCCATATAAATCTATTCTCATGAAAAGTATAGCTAAGCGCTTGCACGAACACAATAGCCATTACCATAATAGTTACGGAAAGATTCGCTTTTGTTTATAATTAGCCACTTTAAGTAATTCGATAACAATCTAAAACTAATACCGTAAATTTTGCCAAGCCTACACTGACTATAAAATCACAACAAAAAGTGCGATCAGGCAACTGCCCAGCCGCACTATATCTAGCTATTGTTGACACAATCCATCAATCCAACTAAACAGTTCACCTAAATCATAATCCCCACTATGCGGGGTATCCCATGGGAGGGCAAAATCCACATCGTAACCACGATTTTGTAATAACGTGGCTAAAATCACCGGAATCGCAAATGCCGTATCACGATCAGCCGCACCGTGGCGAATCCGCCAATGAGGTGCCACGGTGCTTTGCTTAGCGGCAGCCGTTAAATACGTGACCGGGTTAATCGCGGCAATTAAGTCAGCTGGTGCCAACGTTGCCGGTGTCGTCGTATGCGCTTGCGCAAACGCGGTAAAGTGCTTGGCAGCCGTAGTTGCATCGCCAAACAAGTCGGTTTCGGGACTCGTCAAGCCGAGATCATCAAAGGCCGGTGTCGCTTTCATGCGGGTAATCGATGCGAGATACGCATCCAAATCTAATCCGGTGACGCGGTCATCGGTGACGGTAAACCCAGCATACTTGTGGATATCAACCCCAGCTGTTAACGCCCGTTGTGCTGAAGCCACCAAATACTTACCAATCAAGTCTTTAAATGAACCATTGCCTTGTGCATCTAAAGTCAACGACTGACCTTGTGTATCAGTCAATTGTAACTTATTAAGATAAGTCATAAAGTCAGCTTTTAAAGTCGTCGATAGCTGTTGTTGGGTCGGGGTTAACGTGCCTTGCCAAGGCGTAAAGCGCATCCGACCGTCAATCATCGCCATCTTTTGGCGGTACCAGTCATTGAGGCCATTGAATTCCCATTCATAAGCCATATCGGCATGTTCGAGATTATGGATCGGACAATATGCGGACACTGCAAAAATATTGTCACTAGCTTCGGCCGCGCCTAACGTTTTTAACGCGGATTCAAAATACGGGGCATTTCCCGATGCCCCCATTAACGCTGACGTAGCACCACCAGCACTCGTCCCATTAGTAATGATGCAATCCACATCACCGGGAATATCATTGGCATTCGCTTTGACGTACCGGACCGCGGCCTTCATATCAACGATAAATGCAGGGGCCTTCCCAATATTTTGCCCGGCCGCCGTCTGTGTACGACCACGCAGTCCAGTCGAGATCACAACATACCCACGTGCCAATGCTGCGATGATTGTTTTGGCATTCGTGGGCCAAGCTGTTTTATCTGGGGCATCACTTGGTCCTGGCAAATAGCCACCAACAGTATTCGGCATCAAGATTGGCGCAGTATCTCGTTGATAGCCATTGATCGTTGCGCCAGCAAAATAACCTGCGGGCACGAAAACATTCAGCTTTTGAATTGGATCAACTGGATGAGCAACATAGGGGATATCCATCGCAGCTTGATAGCTGATTGTCTGATTACCTAGCTGCGCCGTTCTTAAGTTAAACCGGGTGCCGTCAAATTTCAATGTCATTATCAACACGCCTCCAAATAGTTACTTTTCTTTCACTTTACGCGTTTTAAAGGCAACTTATCAACTCGTTTTTGGCAAACCATTATTCACTTTGTGCATAATAAAACTGGTAGTCAGCAGATGGCCAACTACCAGTATCCTTACGAAGACATCATCGCATCTTTAGCCGCCATAAATTGCAGGAACGTTACCCCAACAATTAACACCGCACCTAAAATACCGAAAACATTAAAACTAACCTTTAAAAATAAAACACTCAAAACGGTCGCCGCTAACGGTTCAATAGCACCTAAGACACTCGCCGTTGTCGGTAAGATGGCTTCTAAACTTTGCAAGAAGAACAAGTAAGCCAGCATGGTCCCAAAGATAATGACAAAGCCCACTTCACCCCATTGACCACTAGTTAATCGCGGCCAATGTTGCCATGCTTGCGTGACGACACTGACGATGCCCCCACCGATCAGCATCGACCAACCAACAATGGGAATTGAGCCATAAGTACGCAATAGTTTCGTTGGCATCAACGTATAGACCGCCGCCCCAACTGCGGCTAGTAAGCCCCAAGCAACTGCCACGGCCGGTAACGCTAAGGAATCTAACCGACCTTCAGTCACGATTAAAATCGTGCCCAGAATCGCTGACACCACTGAAATCACATCAATCTTGCTTGGCCACTTGAAATGGATTAGGGCCAAATAAATAATGATAATAACTGGCGACAAGAACTGTAAAATAGCCGCCGTCGCCGCATTACCCGTACTAATTGCCATAAAGTAAGTCAGTTGAACCGATGCCATCCCCAATAAACTAAATGCCACTAGTTTACCGGTTGCGCGAGCACTGTGAAAAACGGTCCAAACTGGTGCTTTGGTGATCAGGCCATACCCAATCAACAAAATCCCCGACACTAGCATTCGTACTGAAACGAGCCACATCGGATCAATCGCCGTGGTATTAAATAAATGCTGAGCTACCGTCCCCGAACTCCCCCATAAAAACGGTCCAACGCTGGCTAGAATTAAGCCAACGGTTTTCTTTTGCATGTTACCTCCTCCTCGTCATCTTCATTACCTTCCAGTCTAACAAGCCTAGTTGGAATTTCCAATGACGGTCGCCAGTTGATCGACTAATTCATACCCGATCTTGATACCAGCGACAAACGCGGTTTCAGTCAAATTCTCATTAGGTGCATGATTATGTTGATCAAAGTTAGCATACGGAATTGTGACGACTGGAACTTTTAAAATATCAGTCCACACATAATTGGGCACCGTTCCTGGCATCATCGGTTCAATGACCACGGCCCCCGTCGCCGACTTGATAATCCCCGCAATTTGTTGCACTTTCGGCATACTCAACGCCGTAACACTAGCTGGAATGCGACCACGAATCGTTAACTTCAGCGTCCCAGCCGCCAGCTCTGACGCTAACGCTTGGCGTAGATCTGCTTCAATAGCTGGAATCGATTGCTGCCCAACTAGGCGACAGTCAACTTTAACCGTCGCTTGATGCGGAATAATCGTTTTAAAGTCTGGGCCAGTCGTGCCGGCTTGATAACTATTGAGATTAAATGTCGGTTCAAACATCAAACGGCGATAATAGTCCCGTTGAGCCGGCACGTGCGTCAGTCCCAATTGACGCGCAATCGCCAGGGCATCAAACGGCAACGCATCGACTAAATCCCACGGAATTTCAGTCGTCGTCGGCACGCCGTCATAAAAGTGAGGCAACTGTACGCGGCCATTTTTGACGAGTCGTGCTAACACGGTGTTGAGTTTAACGATAGCATTTGGCATCACGTTGCCGGTGTTCCCAGAGTGATTGTCCACTTGACCCGTTATTGCCGTCAGTTCAAAGCCAAATAAGCCCCGATTACCAAGTCGCAACACATGTTGCCCAGATTGACTCATTGACCCATCGATCACCACTGCCAAATCAACGGCGGCTAATAATGAAGTTTTCAGCTTAGTGACCGTTGGCGCCAAGTTAGGACTCCCTTGTTCTTCTTCGCCTTCAATCAAAAAGACAATATTAAGTGGTAAAGTCGCATGTGTCTGTAAATATGTATAAACGCCCAATATTTGCGCCATTAATTGCCCCTTGTTATCACCCACACCCCGACCAAATAACCGACCAGCTTGTGGCGTCAATTGAAATGGATCAGTATGCCATTGCGCTAAATCACCGGGTGCCATCGTATCATAGTGACCATAAAACAATACCGTTTGGTCACTGGTCCCAGTTAATTGGGCCACAATCGCAGGTGCCCCATCAGTGGGCACGACCGTCACGTCGGCCTTTAGATCATGTTGCAATAAGTCGACTAAATAAGTCCCACCAGCGGGTAAGTCGTGTTGACCAGCCTGGCTGACGGTGTTAAAGCCGACCAATTTTGCCAGTTTTGCTAAATAAGCTGTTAATTGTGCTTGAATGATTTGATCACGAGTTGTCATCAACCGCACTTCCTTTCGTGGATTCAGTATACCGCTAATTGACCAGTCAGCGAACGAACTCAATTAATTCCGTTCAGACCAGCGTTAACCACATTTAACCAATTAATTCCTAATTGACAGTCCCGCTCGACTACGCTAATCTATTAGCGATTGAGGAGGAATTCGGGGATGCAACATAAAAAAATTATTAACTGGGCACTGGGGCTATTTGCCGTCGTGTTCATTGGCGGGGCCTTTATTATCCCAACGCCAACGATCAAAAAACAAGTCGTCACATTAAGTAACATGTTAACTGGTAACGCTCAAACTAAATCAGCGAGTCGCAGCGTGGCTAGCTCTAAGTTGGGCCAAAAATATCAATTGTCCACCAATGAGCTGACCGCACTAAGTAAGCTCAAGGTCACCGGTGTTGGTGATTCGATCATGGTCCGAACGACCCCAGATTTAAATGAAGTTTTTGGTAGCTTCAATGCTAACGCCAAAGTCGGCCGCCAAGTTTCAGCTGCACCAGCGATTATCACCACTTTGAAAAACAATCAAAAGATCGCTAAAAACGTCTTGATCAACTTAGGTACTAACGGGCCAACTGACACGCAGACTATTGATGGCATTATCGATCAAATCGGGAGTGACCACCAAATCTTCTGGGTCAATACGCGGGTTCCAGGTAAAGATTGGCAAGATACCAACAATCAACTAATCGCAGCCGCCGCTAAGAAGTACACCAACGTTCATTTAGTGGACTGGTTGTATGTCAGCCAAGATAATCGAAACTGGTTTATCGATGACAACTTACATCCCAATACATTAGGTGAACGCGAATACACCTCAACGGTTGGCCAAGTCATGGCTAAATACGGGAAATAATGCCAAAGGCACGAACCGCTAACGCATACTGCGTCAGTAGTTCGTGCCTTTTATAAATCTAATGCTTTTTAAAGATTACCATGGTAACTTTCTTCAAGAGTAATCCCTGATTTCAACGCTTCATCAATAAACTTAATTAAATTGTCATCTCCCATTCCTGGTCTAAGTTCGATAGGCTGAATATTATTATAGTTTTTCAAATATTCATCTTGTTTCATGATTTTTGGAAATAAAATAGCAGTACTGCCAACTGGACTTTTTTTATTTATACGAGTAGCTTGAGCCAGCCTCTTATAAGAAGGCGAATTTAAGTATTTTTCACTTTTAATTCCATCCAAGTACCCCAGTAATTGCTCCTTATTTCCACCATATATTCTACTTAAGTTTCTATACTTAGTATCCATTACTAATGCTATTAATAAAGTATCCTCCATATCTTGTACTGTTAATATGATATCCGGTTTATTGTGATTAGACGTTGTCCACAACAATTCATCATTCTTTGGAAATCTGCTTAAAGCAACATTGTACTTGATTTGAATTTTTAATATCGGTTCACCTTTGTCATTATTCTTAATAAGATTCACATGCGTCCCGTGTTTCAATAGATAGTCTTCCTTAAAACCCTCGTCAAATATCCAACCAGATACAGGCACCAATTCCATATCTAATAATACTTTTACTGTATGTGTAAAACCCCATATTTCGTACAGGTCCTGAGTCCGTAACCAATCATACACATATTGTCGTACCAAGTAATCATGATTATTACTATTTTTTTCTACACTTTTAAAAATCAAATCTATGCTTTTGTAGTCTGTATTCATCATTGCACTGTACGAAAGACTGCCATTTATAGATTGAATATCCTTAAAAAAGGTAGATGTCAAAGCTTTAGAAATGGTAGATTTATATCTGAATAACATTTTCTTTTCGCTTTTTAAAGAATTTAAACTTTGACTACTATATGTCTCAATTGTCTGAATTTCAGACGTTAAATTTTGAATAAGCCTCGAAACAATTCGATTTAAAGCATTTAATTCATACTTAATAACACGATTGTCCAAGTTATTATATTGAATATATCTTTCAAACGAAAAGATTCGACCTTCGACATTAGGGATAGTTTCCATGACCCTTGTTGTGTGTTCATCTATGTTCCCATTACTTTCTGTTTTCCATCCATATCTCTTGTTCAAATTCACTCTGGGATTATTTATTACATTATAAGTTGCTATTCTAAACTGACGTTCACTACGATGTAAGATTTCTAGTTTTTCTAACATTTTTGTTTCTAAGTTATGCACCTTAGTCGACAATATTCCATTATTAATTGCCTCAAAAGACCTTGCAAGTCCATAAGTTGTACTTTCTAACTCATCCCGCATAATCCGTAATTCTTGGTCCGTTAAAAATTTAGGAGTAACTCTAAAATATGCATACAGTGGAGTCATATCCGGCTCATCTACCTTAATGCGATATATGCCAGGCCCGTAACCATTTTTTACATATGATCCATCATTATAATATACATAAAATGGATGACATTGTTCCAATGGAGTAGTAATAGAATCCGGAGTAAAGAATGAGTTATTATCCTTATTTATGTGATTGCTTGATTTAGAAAAATCTTTATCAACATCATCAGGTTTTGCATTATCAATAAAAATTTTTGCTTTTACATTTCCAGTAAAGTATAAAGAAAAATTTTTATTTTCACTAGTAGATATTACAAACGGTAAACTTTCTAGAGTCTCATAGTCAGACATGTCAACCTCATCAACTGTAAAATTAAACTCTTTAAACTCACCTAACTTTTTATAAAACCCTTTAACTGACAAATCCTGTCACCTGTAATTCTCTTGCTTTTTTTAAAAGAAGTTGACGTGATAACTGGAATGAAGATAAATTAATAGAATTATCAAATAATTCTATTAACTCTCCTGTCAGTTCTTTTTTATCCATATTTATCAACCCGTCAAAAACATCTTGTGTTCCTCTTAGTTTAGGCAAAATTCTTTGTGCCACTTGATAATCAATTGCACTCGATCTAGATAGATCCGCAGACTCTGAAACAGCCGCCAAAAATTTTTCTATGTTTTTTAGCGTTCTCCATCCAAAACCACCGTCTGGAAAATGAGCCATTATTAATTGATCCAACTCCCACAAAAAATTACGTTCATCATTGGTTAATTTCATCTTTTCATTTGCTGAAAATGTATTTGTACCTGTAGTAGCATTTATTAAGAGCATTTGTGCATTTTCAGCTTGTTGCTTATCCAATGAGAAAACAGAAGTCTCATTTTTCATTACAGTTTCTTTTTTATTAAATGGAACCATTTGTAATTCAATCAAATTAGCCCTGTCCAATAACTTATCTGAAAAACTAAAAGTGGACTCATCTATATTCACTGTACCAACAAATCGTACATTAGCACCTACCTTTACCCTACTTGCATAAGGATCCTTATTATATAAAGTACCAATGTTTTCATTGTAAAGATGTATAATTCTATCATTAGGATTCTTTTCCAAAACTGATAAGAACTGTGAGAAGTAGTGTTCAACTCTAGCTAAGTTCATTTCATCTAAGACAACTATATACATATGATTTGGATCTGTGCTAGCTTTGACTAATACATCTGCTAAGCCGGAATCAGCTGGTCTATAAACATTATGCATTGTATCCGCAAATCCTAACAAGTCAGCATCATCTTGCCAAGAAGGTCGTACGGAAATCATTTTAAATTGGCCACTACTTATTAATCCCATAGAATCTGCAAAGGCCGTGACTATTTTCGACTTTCCTGTGCCACTTAATCCAGACAGTATGGTTAACAAATTAGTTTTTATAGATATATAAAAGTTAGCTAAGTCTTCATCGTTAAAAACTAAATTATACTTTGGGGATCGAACCATTTCCTTGAAATGAGTAACAATTGATGTTTCGTCAATTGACTTACTATCCAGAATATTATCCGGAACATTAATACTAGTTTGCTGTTGATTTAGTTCATCATTTAATTCAGAATCGCCCTTTTTATTTAGAGATTTCTCTAAGAAAGTAAACTTTTCCAAGTAGTCCAATTTTAAATACTTTTGGGGAATAAATATAATTTCTTCGTAATTAGGAATATTGTAGTAGATAGCTTTCATCCATTGAGCCGTGTCAATCTTTCTGACTTCAATTGTACTTTTATCACTAGGAACAGCATACCTAATAAATTCCGGTCCTAATTCCAATGATTCTAAGTCTTCATAAAGATATCCTAAATCATCCACAACATTTATTTCAGCTGCCTCATGAAAAATTGCAAAACTACTAACATCCTCATCGTTTTTACTTAAGTAGTTTGCATTCTTCATCCTAATTGCTTTTCCATTTAACAGATACTCTTCAAATCTATCTTTATTTGGAATTTGTTCATTTTGGCTAATTATGGGAAGTGATTCGAATAAATACTCCGAGCTGAAGTCGTTACTCTTTCTGAGAACAACAACATTCCTTGCCACATAGTTTGGTGTGTATTCTCTCCCATTACTTACACGAACATAATTAGTTTCTTCACTAATGTTAAAGAAAAAAACTCTATCTTGTGCCCAATGTGCAAAGTTGAGTCTTCTAACTTCGAAAGCCGCACTTTCATCATCTTCAAAATCTAACCTTGATACTTCACCAGCGAAAACATTTATTACTTCATGGGTATACTTACTATTCGCACTTAAGACACGAACTTTAAACATTAACTCTCCACGTTTATCAATAATGATGCCACCTGTAGGGGTTGTCACATTATCTTGATTTCGAGAATCCCATTCACCCACATATACTCTACTATTCACTACATTTGATTCCATTGCTTTTTAAACTCCTTAATAGTCTCTAATTCTATTACACTACTTTTTAAAAAATGAAATGTTTTATTAACCAAATACTTTTCATATCCGTTTAACTCTGGAGTATACATATATACTTTATCGTACATTTCTAATCGATGCTGCAGAATATCTTCACTAAAATCTAAATTTTTCATTACTTCAATATTTAATCCGCTGTTTTTTTTCTCTACACTTTTTACGGAAACAATTTCAATACCAGCTAACTTGGTCGAATATTGAACATTCTCTGGAACACCTATTTGAAGGTTATATTTATCTTGGCTGGTTAAATTTTTTTCGTTCGATTTACCATTTACTATTTTTTCCGGAATTGGCTCAAATTTACTTTTGACTATTTCATTTTCTTGAACTAACTTTACGTTGATTTTATTTTTCTCCTGTTCAATCAACTTCTTATAGCTAAAATACTCGTACGATAGTTTATCTATTCTTTTTGTAAGTTTTTCAATCTCTTCATTCTTCTTTTTAAATTTCTCATCATTAGCCGCAATCTTTTTAATCAATTTTCTGCTATATTTTCTTTCTTCTTCAACTTTTATATTTAATTGCTCTACTGTGTTAATAAGCTTGTTTTTTTCAGCTATTTCAAGTCTATTTTTCTTTTTCAAGTCGCTATTTTCTAAGGAAATCGATTTTAATTTACTCTCATATTCATCATTCTTCTTTTCACTATTCGAAATCATTTTTCTCTGATTTCTTTCTGACTCTTTGAGCTTTTTCTCTAATCTTTTTACTCTTTCTTTTTCCAAGTCAAGTTCGTCCGCTTTTGATTGACTTGGACTTTCTTTTTTTGAAACAATCCGTAGATTTTCATAATTATCGATTTCCTTATTTGCTTGTTCAAAGTCATTATCGATATATGCCATTAAAACCTTAAACCATACTTTATCGTTTTCACCTTCTATTTTTGTATGATCCACTTTTCCTATTTGTTTAAGCTTAAATTCTAAAATCTTTTTATATCTCGGGAGCATTAATTGTCTGTTCACCACTTCACGCATTGTTACATTATTAAAATTATGTGGCGGGTTTACCCCTTTTATTGAATTTAGTAATTTCTTATATACTGTTTGAGGCATTTCTGCTAATATCCACTTTAATAAATCTAAATTTTTCACTTTATCATCTCCATCATCTAAAACATCCTCCTTTAATAATTATATCAGTTACGTTGTCTGAGTACTTAGCTAACATTAAATATAGTGAATTATTGGGGCAGAACTAAAGAATTTACTAATACAACATACTTTATATACGTGATTTCACTCATAATCCACTAAAAATCATTCAGGTTAAACACAAAAATAACTGATCAACTATTTTAGAATGGTTGATCAGTTATTTTATTGCATCTCCGTAATCACTTGATTGCCCCAAGTCTCCAGCGTCGCTAAACTCTGCTGAAACTGCTGACCGGCTGGTGTCAAACTATATTGATAGTCATCCGTTGACACGACTAAATCCAGTTGCGTTAACTTAGCCAATACGGTAAGGAGCTTTAACGTTGAAATACCACGCACGTTTTCCCGCAGAACCATAAATCCAGCTGGTGTGGTGGTTAAGTTGCTTAACGTCAAGGCATTCCATTTGTCAGTTAATAATGCTAAACCAACTTTGGTGCCAATATTCAAATCGCGCATGACCATATTGCTTACCCCTTATCCTCAAACTTGTGAGTATATTTTAGCGAGCTAGTGGGTAAATTGCGAGTTTGAAGTTCTGAGCTTATTTAAAGGAAGCCCGGGTATAATCATTTTCACCAACAGAATGGTAAACCACACCTTGCAGTTTGCTGTTGACCAAGTGACTTTCCGTCATGTTATAAAGCGGCACGACCGCCGTCGTGGTATTCAACCGTTTGGCTGCGGTCCGCATGTTTTGCCAATAAGCTTTCGTATTCGTTGCATTCTTCCCATGGGCTTCACTGACTTGGGTATTGAAGACCGTATCCCGATAGTGACCATAGTTTTGTGGGTTATTCTTAGTCAAGATATCAAAGAAGGAAACTGGATCAGCATAGTCGGCTAACCACAGCGTATATTGCATGTCATAGTCCCCTTCAGAAACTGCTGAACTCCCCGTCTTGTCTGGCACCGCGGATACATTAACTTTGGCACCACTCAAATGTTGCTTGACCGCTGCTTGTACGAATTGGTCGATGGTCTTAGAGATCGACGTGTCATCACTAACTAACTTTAAGGTCACTGACTTTTTACCGAGTTGCTTCAAGCCTTTGTTCCAAAGTTGTTGCGCCTTTTTGACATTGTAGCGTGCCGTGCTAGCCGTTTCGGTCCCAAAATCTTTGCCGGTAGTTGGATCAGTCACCAAGCTTGGGGTGACATAGTTATAAGCTGGGGTCGACCCATCGCTTAAGACTTTTTTGGTTAGACTCGATTTATTCAATACCAAGTTCAACGCTTGCCGCAAATATTTATTATGTAATGCATGATTCTTCGCCATATTCAGGCGTAAGTAATAGGTCCCGGCTTTGCTGACGTGTTTCATATGTTTATCACTTTGCAAGCCTTGCGCGGTGACTCCTGAAACCGTAGCGTCATCCAACTTACCTTGTGAAAATAGGTTATGGGCAGTCGTAGAATCTTTGACAACTTGCATCGTCATCTTGTTCAACTTGATAGCCGATTTGTCGTAATAATACGTATTTTTCAGCATATTCCACGAATCATTCGTCCCATTCCAACCACTGACGGTAAATGGCCCGTTATAGGCCATCTTCGTACTACTGGTCCCGTAGTCTTTCCCATATTTTGCAACCACTTTATGGTCTTGTGGGAAGAACGCAGGCATCGTCAACATCTTACTCAAGTACGGCATCGCGCGCGATAGCGTGACTTTTAAGGTCGTTTGATTGACCGCTTTAACACCCAACGTCTTTGTTGACTTCTTGCCAGCCGAAATTTGAGTCGCATTCTTGATGCCTTCATAGATATAACTATACCCAGAAGTTGAAGTCGAACTTACTGAGCGACGCCAGGCTGTGACAAAATCTTGCGCCGTTACTTTATCCCCGTTGCTCCATTTGGCATTCTTTCGCAAATGGAAGGTATAAGTCTTTCCATTATTTGTTGGCTTAACGACTTTGGTCGCCATCGCACCAACAACTTTGTTCTTTGAATTAACGCGATACAAGCCTTCCATCGATTGTTGTAAGACGTTCCATTGGGTCAAGGTCGCCGTGTTCGAGGTATCTAGTGACGTTAAATCGGTATCCTGCATCAAGTGCAGCGTCTTTTGTGTACTACTGCTCTTGGCACTGGCTTTGCCGCAAGCCACTAACCCACCTGACATTAAGACTAAACTGCCAACAACCGCTAACTTTTTAAAATTCATATGTATGTCCCCCTAATAAGCCGTAAATTGATTATGTTCAACATCTTGTAAGTATTGACCCAGCGTTTGGAAAAATGCTGCTGGGTTATCCACGCTGTGACAATGGCCCCCATCCGGGGTTAAAACGAGCCGCGCTTGGGGCAAGGTTTGCTGCATACGCCGCGCCGTCTTCAGAGGCATCGTGTCGTATGCCCCAAAAGTCAATAATGTCGGGACAGTAATTTTATGTAGATCTTGGCGTCGGTCCCAACCGTTTAAGGTGCCCACCATCACAAATTCATTATTACCTTGAAAGTGATTATAAACGGCAGTGGCCGTAGTTGAGACTAAGTTTTTCGGCCCATTCTCAGGATGGCGCATGACAAACTTTTTATTCAAAACATCGACTAAGGCCTGATACTCAGGATCATCAAAGGCTTCGGCCTGTTCAACTCCTTGCATGTAGTGGACTTGGTCCGCCGTTAACGTTTGTGCCCGCAACGCATTGATGTTGACGGTATATTCCGCAATGTTATCAATCATGCTCATCACAACTAACCCTTTGAGATGGTCGCCATATTTCAACGCATATTCTTGTGCCAGTAGTCCACCCCAAGAATGACCAAGCAAATAAAAGTGATCTAACCCAAGCTGTTGCCGAACTTCTTCCAGTTCCGCCAAATAATAGTCTAAAGTCAAATAGTGTTGATTTTCCGGTTGCGTGTAATCTGGTTGATCAGAGTAAAACGAGCCCAGCTGATCATACATGCTGACTTGGACTTGATCTTCACCCAAGCCGGCTGCAAAGTTTTCAAATTCTTGGTGCGTGCCACCGGGGCCACCGTGTAAGCATAGTAACTTCACGGGGCCATGGCCGACAGTACGACTAAATAACCGATGCCCATTCTTTAATTGTAATAACCGGGTTCCTGTTGACATATAATTCCTCCCAAAAATTGAGCAATTAAAAAACGCCCTACAGAAATCAACACTTGATTTCCATAGGGCGTCGCCACGGTACCACCTATGCGTTGCCATTAAAAAAATGGCCTTAAATTCACGTACGGTAGGTGCGACCTACGATACGCTAGCAAGATAATGGATGCCGCCATTAGGTACTCCCAACTGTTCGTACCTACCGTGATTAGGGGATGTTCACACTTAATCGTTGCATCGTCTTTCACCAATTGACGACTCGCTGAGGGAACGGGTTAAGTACTACTGTCCTAATCGTTGCGTTTAATTAATTTCTCATTTGTTTTTAACGATTGTTAATTTAACACAAAATAATTTTGGTTGTCAAATTTTATTTGGAGATTAGTCCATAATAGTATCTATTTGATGTGTCGAAACCTCATCCCATTGATTGGTCTGCAAGTTATACCGCCAAACAGAATAATCACTACTTTCAACATGGTATTGATACCATGTTGGGGCCCATTTGACATACTCACCTGCAACATCAACTTTATATTTCGTATGTGGTTCAGGTCGTTCCACACTAACCAATCCATCCTCATCATAAGAAAGCACGTCACCATTTAAGGGAATCGCACTTGTTAAATTATCGACAACAACTCTTTTGCCGTTAATATTCCCATAAACTTGATTATAGATATGATACGGATCAGATACATGACTACTAATTAAGTCAGTAACTGTATATCGCCCTTGATAATCATCTGGAGCACCCGTACGACTTGTAAATCTAATGCTAACTGGCACGCTATATAGATTGCCACTCTTAACATAAGCATCAAAATACTTATAGTTGATCATCATTCGTCCACGCTTACCATCATCAGTTGCCCAAGTTGGTACATGTGGTTTAACAGGTTGCGATGGCTTTGAGTTGGCCAAGGGACCGGCACTATTCCCAGTCGCCATGCCAATCGTACCACCAGTACTAGCCTGGTTTTGATTATTTACACTAGTTACTGGTTTAGTCTCTTTTTCCGAAGCCTGATCATCTTTCAAGTAGCCATGCCAGACCCAACCTTTCACTTTATTATCTGAACTGATAACAAAATAATAGTGAGACTTTTTACCATGCTTATAAACAATGCCGCTTTTCGTACGCCGATACGTTAATTTGTCGTTTAGAGCTACACCATCTCTAAAATGGATAGCGCTTAAATTATCACCTAGTTGATACACATTTCCCGGCTTAAGCATGGTAAATCTCTGTGGTATTTTATCGATTTGTACCTTTTCCATTTGGTTGTGTCTTCCAGCCTTTAAATAACCACTCCAAACCCAACCTTGGGCCTTATTTTTACTACTGTGCACGTAATAGTAAAGACGATTTTTACCATGGACTTTGATAAATGTTTTATTCGTAGCAATCCAAGTTGCATCACGAAAATTCTTCAAAGCATGATTCTTTTTGAATCTAAAATTCGTCAATGAACCATTGGCATGGTACGTCACACCTTTTCTACTCTTCGAATAAAAAGCTTTATGTTTTATCTTTGCTGTTTTAGTCCGATGATACCCCGTTTTAGCCTGTATTGCTGATAACTCACTACTGCCAGATACCCCAAAAACCACTGCTATAACCAATATTGATCGTCCTAATTTCATTTTTAATTCCCCTTTACCTAAATTGTATAGCCATTTACGTTTAAGCCCCTCCGTGGTCACTATATTTGGCTACCACAATTAGTTACGTAAAGAAACTAAATTTCGCGTTAAAATTAATCGTTTCATCTGAAATAACTAATTAAATATTGATTATCAATCATTTAGCCACCTTGCACATACTCGGTTCGCTTTTTATTCGTCAAACTAGGACACACGCTATCTTTAAACACTGTAAGCGCTGTTTAAATGATCTTTAGTTTTATTCCATGTTTTTGTATTTAAATTGTACTGCCATAACGTATAATCACGATTATCTACATTAAGCTGATACCACCTTGGTGGATTAGTATCATAATTACTATTGGTTTCGTCATATTTCTTTTGTGCTTCTGGTGCATTAATACTCATGAACGCACCAGAATTTCTTAAAATATCACCATTAACCGGCACACTACCATATTGCGTTTGTAAAAAGTAATCCAGTTTTTTTTCGACACCATTTTCAAATCCATAGAAGTAATACAAATGCCTATATGAATTCGTTTTATCCACCCGATAGCTAATATTCTCATGCTTTATCACAAAAAACTTGGGACCATTATTAAAATTAGTGGTATACAAACCCGGCTTATAAATACCGCCAGTTCGAATAAATGATCTTAGTTCTTTGAATTTGATTACTAATCGTGTTCTTTTCCCATCATCAGTCGCCCAAGCAGGAACAGTTTCACTAGGCTTTACATTACCTGCTCCAGGTTTCTGACTTTGAGTGCTAGTTCCAGTGTTCGTCCCACCAACCGACGTATTCACCGAACTATTTGTAACTGGCTTTGACGCATTACCAGTATTAACAACGGGTTTATTAGTTTGTTCAGTAACCTGACCGGTCTTTAAATAGCCATGCCAAACCCAGCCTTTCACCTTATTATCCGAGCTAACCACATAATAATAGCGATACGCTTTAGCCTGCTTATACACCGTCCAAACCTGCGTCAATTTGTACGTCATTTTGTCGTTAAGTGCCACACTATGATTAAAGCGCACATTAAACGGATTCTTGCCGAATTGATAAATCTTGCCCGGCTTTGCCATCACTAAGTTTTGGGTCTTGGGATGCATGTCGCGAGAAACACGAAACCCATTTTTACCAGGTTTTAAATAGCCACGCCAAACCCAGCCCTGAGCTTTAAGGTCGCTATTCTGAACATAGTAATACAAGCGATTCTTACCGTGAACGTTAATCACCGTTTTGCTAGTTGCGAGCCAAGCGGTCTCACGATAATCTTTCAAATGATGATTCGCCTTAAACTTAAAATTAATCAACGAGCGATTCGCCTGATAAGTCTTCCCGGTCTTGCTCGTACTATAAAAGAGCTTCGACTTAATCGCCGTGGTTTTCGTACGTTGATAGCCGCCTTTAGCCTGGGCAGTCATCGTCACCAATTGCCCCAAGCCCACTGCTGTAGCAGTAATTAACATTAATCGTCCTAACTTCATCCTAAATACACTCCTAGTTTAATTTGTAGCTAGCACTGTTACCCTCCCCATTTTTTATCTAACTTAGCCACTATATTTAATTACGTTGTTAGTCGTTAAATCCATCAAAAAGCCATGTTTGTTCTGCGGTAATAAGTTTAAATATATGAGCATAGTTGTTGCGTGCGATTTTCCTATTTGTTAAATTTATCTTTGAAGTTAGTTATAAAGTTAATTAGTCTTTAATTATTCACCAACGTCTATTTCATCTGATTTTAGCACCTTAAATTCCGTGACTTTGTAGGCGATTTACTCACCAACACTTAAGATAGCCTAATTAATCACAATGCAATGTCACACGCTGACAACGTTAAGGAGGATAACCACCATGAAAAAGCAGCTCAGTTTAACGACGCTAAGTGCGCTCACCTTATTGATGATACCGGTCGCTACACATGCCGCCACCTTTGATGGTAATCAAGATGTGAATTCGTCTACCGCTACTGTCAGTATCACCGAAGATACCAAGTCATTACCACGAATAATGGCCGCACCAGATATTAGTTTTGGGTCATTTAGCAACAGTCAAGCAATTAATAGCACCGCTGAAAAAATCACGGATAATTTAAAAGTTGTTAATGCTGATCCAAACTATAATTGGACTGTGAAGCTTGACGTCTCAAGCTTCGTTAATAACGAAAATAGCGACAATTCTTTAGCTGATGTCAGCTTAAAAGCCGCTGCCGGCACCGTAACCTTTGAAAATACCAATGGTAAAAAAACACCTGTTAGTTCTGCCCTTACTAATTCCGATGCCACCACAACGATTTTAAGGTCTACTCAGGGTGCGACTGGCACTGCCACTCATAATTTAGCGGCTGAAGATGTTACACTAAGCATTCCTCAATGGAGTCCGGCCGGAAATTATACTGCCCAATTAACCTGGACATTAGCTAATGCACCCTATTCAAGCTCTGATGATCGTAAGGCACAATAAAGTATGGAGGCCACTATGTTAAAAAATACCCCCTGGCTCGTTCTTACCGCCCTCATCCTAGCCTGGTTAGGCTTCTCACAACCAACACAAGCCTCAACCAATCACTTTTCCGTACAAACCGAACTGCCTAGTAACCAAGTTAATAAAAAAGTTTCCTACTTTGACTTAAAGGTCAGTCCTAAACAAAACCAAACCATTTATATCAAAATCAAAAATCACGATAAAATCGCTCATACCTACACCGTCGCTACCAATCTTGCCACTACTAATGACAATGGCGTCATCATCTACAATGATTTAAGGTCAAAACCAGACAGTTCACTCACATTCAATATTGCTGACGCGGTTGCTGGTAAACAGACCGTTCAAGTCGCTGCCAAATCAACTAAACGCATCGGCATAAAGCTTGAACTACCTGTAACGCCCTTTAAAGGCGTTGCACTCGGTGGTATCAATATCTATCAACAATCTACCAATCAAGATGATCAACCTAAAAGCGGTCTCAGCTTACAAAATAAGTTTGGTTATGTGATTGGTCTGCAACTTCGTGAACAAACAAAAGTTACAGTAAAACCAGACTTAAAACTGCTTACAGTCGGCCCACGCCAAGTTAATCATCGTAATTACGTCAATGCTAAATTGCAAAACCCGCACGCCAATCTACTACATGGTTTAAAAGTGACCAGTTACGTGACTAAAGTCGGCAGTACTAAACAACTTCTAAAAACCACTAAATCACAACTCGAAATGGCACCCAATAGTCACTTCAACTTTGCTTTAGGCGATGGCACGACCGAATTAACTGCTGGTAACTATCAATTACATTTAAAATCCAGCGCTGAAAATGGCGCTTATCAGTGGCGCTTCACTAAAAAGTTCACGGTCACCGCTGCCAAAGCCAAACAACTCAAGCAAACCACCTTGCCAGATACTATGCCACCGACAAATTGGCGTTTAATCGCGTTTCTAGTCAGTATCATTGTGCTTTTACTAGCATTAGTCATTTGGCTGCTCATTCGTCACCGGCGTCAGTCCACTTAAACTTAAAAGACCGGTTGATTGACTAAATTGTCAATCAACCGGTCTTTTAGTGCATGCTGTTTAACTCACCAAAATGCTGCCCGACTTGGAGCGTCACCGCGACTAATAATCAACGCCACGATATCCAACTTATCCAACGGCAATGGGCGCCGTCGAAGCTGATCGATTGGCGCAACAAGTTGCGCTTGCAATGGCAACCGGACCTGATAACACGTGGGTAGTCCAGGGTGTTGTGCCAGCTGATATTTATCAACTGCTACTAAGCGCCCCGTAAATTGAATAACATCCCCAGTTTTCAATTCACCTAACTCCCAAAGACTCCGTGTTAACTGGCACCAGACTGCCGTTAACTCAGTTTGTTTTTTGCCAGCAGTCACAGCGTCTAAAAGTAACATTGGTTCATCGCCCCGTTTTCCCGGCTGCCAACCATAACGTTGAAACGTGCCGCGAAATCGAACGCGTTTACTGAGATGTGGTGGTACGTTAGTCTGATGCATCAAATTCCCCCTATTGCCTCCTACCCTAACCAATAGTTTACCGAACCATCTAGTTGAGAACTAGTGATAGCTCAAAATAAACTTCTTGATACTAAAACCGCCGTTAGCTTAACAAATTAAACTAACGGCGGTTCATTTAGATTTTTGTATTTGCAATCAAGGCTTCATGCCGCTTGATGGCGGCTAATCGCGCTTGGTCATCAGCAATCAACAATAAGAATAAGGCTTCAATCACCGTTCCCGCCGCAATCCGCGAGAAATAATACTCCGCTTGAAAAACGCGTTGCCGGACTGACGTGGTGAGGTGGATATCAGCTTGTTGGGCAATCGGCGAGTCTGGTCGATTGGTGATGGCAATAACGGTAACCCGCTGTTGGTGCGCAGTTTTAATTTGACTGAGTAGTTCTCGAGATTCGCCCGAATTAGAAATAACCAACAACACATCGACCGCTGTTAGATTCAACGTCTGGGCCATCGCAGTCGCCCACGATTCCGAACCAATCGCTAGTAATCCAATCTGGTTGAACTTATAAATCGCATCGCTTGCAACCGGATAAGTATTGCCTTCCGCCACGACTTGAATCAATCGGGCTTGTTTTAGCGCCTTTAACGTTTGCGTCAATAACGTCGTATCCAAATTACCTAAGCTATTGGTGATTTCAGCGATCTTATTATCACGAATATGTTGGACGGATTGCTGGAGATGATCCAAATCAACATCTTGTTCATAGTTCGCCGTATCACTAGCCACTTGTGCCAATAGAATTTTTAATTGGTGAAATCCATCTAATCCTAACGACTTACAAAATCGCGAGACCGATGCTTCACTTACACTTGCTTTAGTCGCTAACGCGGCAATCGTCCAATTAACTGCCGCCGCTGGATCATCTAAAACAACCTGGGCAATCTTTTGGTCCGTTGTCGTCATTTGCGGCAAACGACTATAGAGTTTATCAATAATATTTTGTGCCATATGCCACTCCTGAAATAAAATTTCTTGATTTAACCATCTGATGAAAGCTTACGTGTTTAAGTTACCGGTTAACTCGATAAAAGTCAATTAATTTATTGATTGCGCTTGACAAAAGAAAATTTCAACGTTATGATTTCTTTGAAATTAAATTTCACAACAACTTAATTTAAGAAATTTTCAACCAATCAATCATTGAAGGTGATGTTATCAACCCATTAATCGAAACTGCCCTAACACTGATTCAACCACATACCACGGTTGGACTCGGTGGTGGTCATAACGTTCAAAATCTGGTCAAAGCCTTAGCTGTCAAACCAGAACTTGATTTACAATTTGCGACGCCCTCTGAATTGACGCGCCAAACTTGTCTGGCTTTAGGTCTGCCAACACTGGCGACGTTACCGACGACCATCGATATCATGTTCGACGGTTGTGATAGTCTGGATGCCAACTGGCACGCTTTAAAGAGTAACGGCGGTATCCACACACTCGAAAAACTCTATGCCCATCAAGCCAAACGCTACGTGATTCTAGCACCAGCTAGCCGCGCGACGTCGACCTTAAATACCGACTTGCCGCTGTGCTTAGAGGTTGTGGCGCCAGCGGTCCAACCCGTCATCGCCCAACTTGAGCACCTAGGTGGCCGCGCCGAACAACGAACCGCCACTCAGGTTGCTGGCTTTAGTCGCACGCCTTTAGGTAATCCGTTAATTGACGCTTACTTCGACCAAGCTGACCAATTAATCGCGGCTGCCACACAACTGCAACCAGCGACCGGTGTGATTGGCACATCGTATTTTGACCATGAAGTCACGGATTTAATTAGTTTTACTGCTGATAATCACATTAACCACACACAGAAAGGATCTTTATGATGACAACTTATAACTGGGGTATGATTGGTACTGGCTGGATTGCACACGAAATGGCGGATGCCTTGAACACCGTTAACGGCCAGATTTATGCCGTTGCCGATGTGAATGAAACGATGTTGAACAAATTTGCGGATGATAAGCACATTAAAACCCGCTATCAAAATCCAGACGACTTAATCGCGGACCCTAACGTTGATATCGTCTATATCGCCACCCCCCACACGTTCCACTACGACTATATAAAAAAAGCATTATTAGCCGGTAAACACGTCTTTTGTGAAAAGGCGATTACGGTTAACGCACGCCAATTCGATGAAGTCCAAAAAATCGCGCAAGCTAACCATTTGATTTTGACTGAGGGGTTCACACTTTATCACATGCCAATTTTCCAAAAAGTTCAAGACTTAATTGCTGCGGGCAAGCTGGGGACCATCAAGTTAGTCCAAGTTAACTTTGGAAGCTTAAAGGATTATGATCCGAAGAACCGCTTCTTTAATAAAGCCCTTGCCGGCGGTGCTTTACTCGATATCGGGGGTTATGCAACTGCCTTTGCGCGGACCTTTTTAAACTCACAACCAGATGTCACCTTAACGACGGCTAAATACTTTGAAACCGGCGTCGACGAACAATCTGGTATCATTTTGAAAAACGATGACGAACAACTAGCGGTCATGGCACTGTCCATGCGGGCCAAGCAACCCAAGCGTGGCGTGGTTTCCGGTACTAAAGGTTACGTTGAAATCGATAATTATCCACGTGCAACTAGTGCCAAAATCACTTACACCGAAGATGCCCATACACAAACCTCTGAAACAATCAGCGCTGGTGACGATACTAAAGCCCTACAATACGAAGTTGCCGATATGCAACGCTATATTGAACAAGGTCATGATGACGGTCAATTAGCAACTTCCCATGATGTCACCCACATCCTTAACAATGTTCGCAACGCTTGGGGCATGAAATACCCATTTGATTAAACAAAAAAGGCCGGCAATTTGCCGGCTTTTTTAGGTTATGCGGAAAAATAATCAAACAGCGCTTGCCATTGTTTAAAGACTGCATCTTCCGAATATCGATGTACGTTTTGATAGGCTTGCTGACTGAAACGTGCTAACCGATCCGGTTGTCGTAGTAAGGTCAACATTGTGCTGGCTAACTGATCTACATTGCCATTTTCGGTCAACACCCCACTTTGACCATCCTGAATGATGTCACTTGGCCCATATTTCACATCATTCGCAATCATCGGTAACCCGTGCGCTTGTGCTTCTAACAACATTAATGAAAAGCCTTCCGCACGACTTGGCAGTAACCCAATCTGCGCCCGCTCATAGACTTTGTTAACATCAGTCGTATAACCTTTAAAACTCACAACCTGAGTTAGGTTTGCTGTCGCCACTTGTTGTTTTAATTGCGTCAAGATATCGCCATTGGCATAGCCCCAAAACTCAAGTTTAGCTTTAGGAAAAGCTTGGTGAACTTGTTGAAACGCAGTAATCGTTTGTTCTGGTTGTTTTTCTGGGGCTAACCGTGCAACTTGCACGATTAATTGCGATTCACGCTGTTGAAATGGTACCGGTGACTGATCCAGGGTGGCTTGCGATACAAACCCAACTGGAATCGTGAACGTCGGAATGGTTTTGCCAAACCGCGCTTGCACATCCGCGGTTTGCTCCGGCGTCGCCGCAATCACTGCATCCCACTTTGACCAGTTGTTAAGCGCATTGGCATAATTATTGTTCAGCGTTGCATGCAACATATCATGCTCATCACTCACATGATCATTATGCAGATGCAAGACCTTCTTAGCCGGCGTCATCATGTTGAATAAGCCCCAAGCGCATTCGACCGTACGATCACAAATAAAGACATTTGCCTGATTATTTGCATTCAACGCATCATAAAAAAAGCGCGTTAAGGCGTTGAACCCATTAAAAGTCCAATCTTGCCCTTGATAGTCCAACACCCGCCAAGTCAAATGTTCTTGACCAGTATGATTGAGGAAGTGATCCTTCTCCAAATGAATCTGGCCATCTGGACCGAAATAGGCCTCTTGGGTGATTTTGCCTGACCAGTCAAATAACTGTTCCAAGCATTTAAATCCACGCGTATCCCACCACGTCATTTTCACCGTTTTGCCAGTCGTATCAAAGTATTGGACGTTACTAATTTCATCGCCAGTCGTGCCCCGCAAATAGATAATCATCAGTAGTTGGTCTTGCCGATTCACTTGAATTTGGCGGTCATGTCGCGTTTTAATCGCATCGTTAGGCACATCGAAGTCTGCCAACATTAAAGGTTTAGTTGGCACTTTTTGACTACCAACAAAGAAATCAAACAAATTGACTAAATCGTTATCTTCCAGTCCGGCAGCTGCCATTACGGCATGTAAATCCATTGAAAAGATTCGCGTCACGATTCTAGCTGGCACATGATGTTTTTTAAACAACCATAACCGACTAAGTTCAGCGTGTTCAATGCCAGATTTTCCATACTGCAAATTATCATTTAAAAAATAATACATTAGTGTCCCCCTTAACAGCCAAGCAATTGCTGCCATTGATGCCAAACTTTCAGTCGGCCCCACTTAGTTTGTGCCGACGCCATGGCTGCTTGACTAAATGCAGCTAATTGATGCGACTGCGTCAACAAACCAATGATTTTTTGGCTCATCGCTAATTGATCGCCAGGGTCAATCAACCACCCATTTCGTCCATTTTCAATAAAATCCTGGGGACCATAATTAAAGCGATAGCTAACAACTGGGAGTCCGTGTGCCAAGGCTTCCATCATCGCTAGCGGCCCACCATTAGCTAAATCAGCATTCAATAATACTTGATACGACTCATATTGGTCCGCAAAGTCAGGTCGGTAATCTATCAAGTGAACATTTTCTGTCAGTCCCAGTGTTTGAATCAATTGTGTCAATGTCTGACAATAATCCACGTCACCAAAGCCACGCAAATCAAATTGAACTGTGGGTAATTGGGCTTTAACTAGTGCCACGACCCGAATCAGTTGTTCTAGCTGACGATCAGCTGCCAAACGACCGACATACAAAAGTTGACGTGGACGCGACTGCACTGGCGGCACATTTTGCTTCGAAACCGCAACCGGCGAAATGGCTGTTACTTTAGCGGTTGGATAACGTTGCTGCAACTGTTGTGCTTGTGCCGATGTCGTCGTGATAAACCCGTCAAACCGTTGTAAGTTATCAAAAGCTGGTTGCAAGAAGCCATCCAATGGTGCATGTAGTGGGTCATGAATATCTAACGCATGATAGATTGGCACCATCACATATTTGCGGACATGACTATCTAACTGTAGTAATGGTAAAATCCCCGTTCCTGGGCGGTCACTAATAAAGGTGACTGATGCCACTTTATCGTGACTAAGCTGCGTCAGGAAAAATACAAATAATTCATCTAAATTGGCAAAAAAATGGTCATTTGAACCGGTCTTTAAAATCACTCGCGACAATAATGGTTGATTTTGGGTATCTGCGACAAAATATTGTTCCAAGACGACTTGGCCTTGCGGGGTATAGTCCCGTTCCATGATTAGTTCACCATTCTGCCCAAAGTATTGCGTCGCTGATTTGAAGCCACGATAATCCCATAAATCAGTCGCCATTAAATTACCCTGATTGTCATAGTGTTCTTGATAAAAGACTTGCCCAATCGAACCAGGAATAAAGCCCACCTTGGCCACCAAATCATCGCCATTAAACACTTGACTAACATTAGCCCCCACATCAATCGCATACTCACAAGGCAAATTCAAATCTTCCGTATGAACTACTTGCGGTGTGGCTTGTTGAAAGTAATCAAACATATTTAGGACTTGGCTATCAGTTAACCCAAAATCCGGCATTGTTTGATGCAACAACCGATCGTAGGCCTTCGTCACGACTTTAGCTGGCACTCGATAATGCGTAAACAATTGTACACGTTGCATCGCGGCATGTTCGACACTAGAATTTTTTGGTAATAAATATTCGTTAATAAAATAATACATAGGCTGCTCCCCTGACTCCAAGTTCATTTCAGTTAGTCCTATCACAAAAGCACGTTGCTATCTATATCATAATTGACAGCAACGTGCTTTGAACATTGTTAAGCTTTCTTGAACGAATTAATCACAGCTTACTTGCCACACAACTATTAATTATTAAAACTAATCATGTTGTCGGCGTTTCCGGAACCAGCCATAAATGAAACCAGCACCTACCAGACTCATCAATAGGAACCAAATGTTGGTTTTAGCATCAGTAGCTTTGCTGGTTGCTGCTGCCTTTAAATGGTCAGCGGCTGAAGCTTGGACAGTTGTCGCTGGTGTCAACTTACCTTTGATGGTATGTCGAGCCGCTTTATCTGTCTTTGCTAATGTGTCCGATTGTGTAGTTGTCGCTTTAGTCATGCCAGCATCGGCTTCGGTGACTTCACTGGTCAAATCGACTGGTCGTACATCGCTTTGACTACGGTTAAGACTACCATTTGCTACCGTTACAAGAGTCGCTGCATCCGGCTTACCGGTTACCGGCAAACTCAGTGTACCGGTAATACCAGTATGACTAGAATCAGTCAGCAATTTACCATCTATTAAACCAGTAACTGTTGCAAGATTTGATTGCGTTGTAGTTAGAGTTGGCTTGTTTGTGACTGCACTCCCTTGATCAATAACATCAGGCTCAGCTTGACTCATCACAGAAGCAGTCGCATCAGGACTCAATTGATGATGACTACTATTGATCTCGGATGTTGTGCCATGTCCTGTTTGACTACCATTATGGCTGTTACTGGTTTGACTCGTATTTTCTTGTCCCGAACCAGCTAAGTTTGCGTTAGCCCCATTATTAATATCTGGCTTAGAGGTGGTCGAGCCAGGATGATGATTGCCACCGTTGATATCTACCGTTTGCCCAGGTGCCACAGGCTTACTTGGATTTGTCGTAGCACCATGGTTTTCAGATGCAGACCCGTTTGGCTTACCTGGTTTTTCAACAGTTCCAGTTGTGCCAGGGTTACCAGTTGATGTGTCTCCACCATTGTGATGCTGATCGCCATCACCAGGCGCTACTGAGCCAGTGGTATGAGTATCACCGTTCCCTTGCGAGGTTCCAGAATTGGTATTGCCATCTGGGTGATTAGTATTCGTATCAGGTTTGCCAGTAGTCGTGCCACTCGTATTCCCAGACGATTGGCTGTCACCGCCATTTGGTTTATTACTGTCATTCCCATTATTGCCTGACGTTGTACCACCTGGGATACCCGTGGAATGATTACTGTCACCATTGCTACCCGGTACTTCTGGTTTAACACTACCATCTGGATTATTGGTATCACTCCCATTATTGCCCGAAGGTGTGCCACCCGAGGTGTTGGTGGAATGACCATTATTACCGGTGCTACCTGGCTTTTCTGAGTTCGTACCACCATTTGGTTTGTTAGTACCCTCACCGTTACCGCTTGAATTTCCTGGATTAGTACTACTGCCTGGTTTATTGGTATTACCGCCATTATTGCCGGCAGAATGACCATCACCACTTGAGCTTCCAGAATTAGTACCGCCATCCGAGGTATTAGTATTACCACCATTATTACCCGTAATCGTACCACCTGGCGTTTCGGTAGCGTGATCACCATTGCCGGTATTGCCTGGCGTTTCTGGGGTGGTACCACCATTTGAGTTATTGTTGCCACTCCCATTATTACCGGTAGTCGTGCCAGTGGAGTGATCACTATCACCATTGCCACTTGGATGTTCTGGATCAGTACCACTGTTTGGATTATCGGTATCTCCACCATTGTTTCCTGTAGCTGTGCCACCCGGGGTACCGGTTGAACTACCATTGTTACCGTTTGGCGCTTCTGGGTTAGTGCCACCATTTGGATTATTCGTGTCACTGCCATTGTTACCTGTAGTTACGCCACCCGGGGTACCACTTGAATTATTGGTATTACCACCAGGAGTGCCCGTTGAGTGATCACCACCATTATTGCCGGTACTGCCTGGCTTTGTGCCATCGCCTGAATTATTGGCGTTTCCAGCATTATTACCTGTAGTTGCACCACCAGAATTTCCGGTTGAATGGCTATTATCGCCATTGCCGTTTGGTGTTTCTACGTTAGTACCACCATCTGGCTTATTCGTGTCACTCCCATTATTACCTGTAGTCGTACCGCCTGGCGTTTCAGTTGAGTGATTGCCATCGCTGGTATTTCCTGGTATTTCCGGATTGCTCCCACCGTTTGGTTTATTCGTGTCACTCCCATTATTACCTGTAGTCGTACTACCTGGCGTTTCAGTCGAGTGATTGCCATCGCTGGTATTTCCTGGTGTTTCCGGATTGCTCCCACCATCTGGATTATTAGTATCTCCACCATTGTTTCCTGTAGCTGCACCACCTGGTTTTTCGGTGGCATGGTCACTATTACCGTTCCCATTTGCCGTTCCCGAGTTGGTACCACCATTCGGTTTATCAGTATCACTGCCATTATTGCCAGCAGTCGTGCCACCTGGCGTTTCTGGACTAGTACCACCGTCTGGTTTATTCGTGTTACCACCATTATTGCCAGTAGTCGTGCCACCTGGAGTGCCAGTTGAGTGATCATTACCGCTTGGATTCTCTGGATTAGCGCCACCATCTGGATTACTGGTCGATTGGTTGCCATCGCCTGTACTACCTGGTGTTGTACCATTGCCTGAATTATTGGTATTTCCAGTATTATTACCTGTAGTTGTACCACCAGAAGTTCCAGTTGAGTTGCCGTTATTGTTTGGACTTTCTGTATTAGTACCACCATTTGGTTTATTCGTGTCACTACCGTTATTTCCTGTAGTTGTACTACCTGGTGTTCCAGTGGCATGATCACCATTGCCACTTGGTTTTTCTGAGTTAGAATTACCATCTGGATTGTGGGTATCACCACTGTTATTTCCCGTAGTCGTACCACCTGGCGTTTCGGTTGAGTGGTTACCATCGCCGGTATTTCCTGGTGTTTCCGGATTGATCCCACCGTCTGGTTTATTCGTGTCACTCCCATTGTTTCCTGTAGTCGTGCCACCTGGCGTTTCAGTTGAGTGGTCGCCACCGCCGGTATTCCCTGGTGTTTCCGGATTAGTCCCACCGTCTGGTTTATTCGTATTACCACCATTATTGCCTGTAGTCGTACCGCCTGGCGTTTCGGTTGAGTGATTGCCATCGCTGGTATTCCCTGGTGTTTCTGGACTCGTACCACCATCTGGTTTATTTGTGTCACTCCCATTATTACCCGTAGTCGTGCCACCTGGCGTTTCAGTTGAGTGGCTACCATCGCCGGTACTTCCTGGTGTTTCCGGATTAGTCCCACCATCTGGTTTATTCGTGTTACTCCCGTTGTTTCCTGTAGTCGTGCCACCTGGAACTTCGGTCGAGCCACCAGATGAATTTGTATCACCAGCATTAGTCCCCTGACCGCCAGTGCCAGTCGATTGACCTGAACCATTACCGCCATTAGTATCTGGTTTTTGCCCTTCACCAGTTGATTGATTGGTATCACCATTACCATCTGGTTTCTCAGTATTGGTTCCTGGAATACTTGGCGTCACTGGTTTAGTTGGGACAACAGCTAAGGCACTCTTCGCATTATCATTTGCAGCTTCTGCTAAATCAGCATTTTTATTTCGCCAGTCACTAGCATTATGTGCTGCAGCTTGGGCAGCGGCTAAATACTTTTTGGCACCCGCATTATCACCTTTTAGTTCAGCAGCTAACGCAGCTTGCGCGTTTTGCTGTGCTTTATCTAATTCCGCTTGGGCTTGTTGGGCGTTATAGGTCGTTTTTTTGTTTTCGTCACCAATACGATCCACATACCCTTTTGTTTCTACATTTTGAGCTTGGTTATGACTGGCAACTTCTCCATATGATTGGGTTACTCTATCATAATCATTGGCTTCTTTAGTAGCGGCTTGAGCTTGCTGAACAGCGACATTAGCTAAATCAGTTACTGCTGTTTGAACAATTAACTTAACTGGTCCCAGTTTAATTGCCGTTTGTTTACCCGAACTATTACTTGTAATTTTTACATAGTAATAGTAGTCTCCATCGGCAACTGTGACATTATCTTTGATATAAGTCATCTGGTTGGCACCAGCGATGGCATTGCCATCTTTTAAAACATCTTTGGTCCGATACCATTGATAACTAACCTGCTTATTTTCCGCTGTATAGGCACCATCCGGGCTCCATTGCAATTGACTACCAGCACTAATCGTTTGTTCTTGTAACCCATTACCGATAGTTAAATGTTTAACGGCAGTATATTGGCTACCATCTGAGTTAGTGATTGTTGCAATCAAGTCCACTGTTCCAGTAGCAAAAGCAACCACCCAGCCTGAGCCATCGACTTTGGCAACATTGCTATCACTCGTTTTCCAAGTGACTTCACCAGTTGCATTGCCAGGATTTGTTGTAACAGTATATTGGCTTGTTGCAACAATACCATCCTTACTTGCTTTACTCTGAATTGGCGCGCTAACAATATAATCATCACCAGCGATGGCTAAATCAGTCGCTGAAATATCACGATCATAGACATCGACTTCGGCTAAATCACTAGCCGTATATGTCGTTAAACTCAAACCAAGGTTACCCAATCCGGTATAACCAGCACGCCATTGAAAAATCAAAGTGCCAATATAATCATCAGCAAGATGAACTTCTAGCGTGCTCCCACTTGAATTATTCATCATCAATAGGCTTGAAAAATCAAAACCATTTCGAGAATCATCAGTAGCTTTAAATATTTTAGAATTGACCTTTTCAACTTGTTGCCAAGTGCCATCAATTAACACCCACCAACCGCTACTCTTAGTGAGACCATTTATACTACCGATGCCTAAGTGGGAAGCTGCCGATAAGTGAATCGTATTACCGGAACGTGTTGCGGTATATTTAGTCGGCTGTGTGGTCATCCCATTTGTTAAAGTCATTCCTAAAAGGACATTGGCATTACCACGATCACCAGTATATTTAAATGATTTCGTATCCGCTGAATAAGCTTGTGCTTTCGTTAATAATTGTTGATTTTCAACAGCTGCGCTAGCTGCAGCTTGAGCGGCTGCCGTGGCCGCGGCTGTTGCTTGACTGGCAACGGCAACGTATGAACTACCAGCGGCAAAATTACCTTGTGAAACCGCCGCAATTGCATCTTCTAAGGCTTGTGCCGCCGCTGTTTTCTTGTTACCAACTAATGTTGTTAATTGATAAATCGTATTGACCTTTTCACGCGTCTCGGCGATATAGGCATTGCCTAAAGTTGTGTTATTAGCATACTTGTTAGCTAAACTATTCGTCTGAGTCGCAATAGTTTTGATAGTGCTACTAGTTGAATCCGCTTGCTCACTTGCCGCTTCAGTCAACGCTGCATAGTGTTTCCCTTGATTGGTAACAATCGTTTGTAGGACATCATTGGCGGCATTGGTTACCACTTTATTTCTATCATTTAATGCTGTTAGTATCGTTTTAAAGTAGGCAATTTTTTCCTTTAATTCTTGATAGTCATTTCTGTCAATATAATAACCCATTGTGTTTATCATCTCGTCTGCCGAAAGGACCAGACCTTGGATATTATTGCCTGCCTCAACTGCAACTTTCAGGTTGGCTTCAGTACCATCATGATCACTACCTGACACATCGTACGCCCGTTGCGCGGCCGCCACCAATTCTTTAACTGGCTTTGCTTGGTCGATAACTGATTGACATAATTGTTGTAAAGTATCGGCATACTCTAATGACAAATAATGGGCAGCTGCATTTTGCGCGTCGACGACAGCATTTAACGTCACATCTAAGTCTTGGGTAAACTGATTTTGAGCCGTCTTAGCAGCTGCTGTTGCTGAACTAACCGTATTGGCATAGCTAGTAGCTGCTTGCGCTGCCGAGCGGGCTTCAGCATATTGACCATTTTGTTCAGCGACTTGGGCGCTATGCATCGCACTTTGGGCATTGCTGTTAGCAGTTGCTGCTTGTGTCGCTAATTGTTGTAATAGTTGATAATCTTGATCTGCCGTTGCAGCAGCTGAAACCGAATTAAAATCTACGTCGGTCGCCGCACTATGCGCAGCTGTCCAAGCAGAACTGGCTGAGCTAAACGTATGTGACATTTGAGTCGCATATTCATTAGCTAATTGCGCAGCTTGTTGTGCTTGCGTCGCATAGTTACCAGTACCATCAGCAACATTCAGCGAAATAACATTAGAGGCCGCCAAATAATTAGGATTGGTTAAAATGCCAACTTTATTTCCACTAACAACAACTTGGATATAATAAGGTCCCGCATTTGGAAAGCTAAAGCTGGCTTGGCCTGTATTCGTCTGTAAAACTTGTTTCCAAGTCTTTTTGTCAGTTGTTTGATACCAAGTATAAGTTGTTTTCCCCCAATTAATGTACCCCGTGCCTAGGTTTAAATTAGTTGTTAACTTAACCGGATCATCTATACCAATCGTTTGGGACTGACTTAACGTGATTTCGGCACCATCATGATCTTGGCGGGCATTTTCAACTTCAGTATTAAAGTTTGCCGCCATTTGAGCCGCTTTGTTGGCTAACTTCAATTGCTCAGCTGCCGCATCAGCCGTATCCATTGCCTGATTCGTAAAGGCAATAATACTCTGTAAATCACTAGTCTCATCAATGCCAGTACTAATACTATCAAGTAAAACTGACTGATTATTAATAACATTAGCAGCACTTTGGACTTGGCCCGCATATTGCTTAGCTTGATTACCGTTATAAGTCTGCGCTTGTTTTGCCAATTGTTGCGCCTGCCTTGCCGCTTGAGCCGTTGCCTGTTGCGCGGCTTTCGCATTGGCCTTTAAGTCATCGATAACTGTTTTATGAGCCAGTGAAAATTCATGTTCGGCCTGACTATCAGCATTCTGAGCATTCGCTAAATGCGTGGCAATTTGGCGAACTTGATTTTCGATTAACTTAAAAGCAGCACTTTCCGCTTCGTAGTCTTGTGTCGTGACGGCTTGATTAACAACCGAAAGTTTATTCGTTAACTTATCAAACGTATCTGCAACCTGTTGGGCGGCTTGCGCCGCAACTTGGGCAGCACTACTTGCTTGTTCATAATTTGTTTGAACTTGATGACTAGGACCATCATACTGTGTATCTGAATAAGTTCGATCAGCAGCAGCACTTGCGGCTTGAGCAGCCGACTGCGCTTGACCGACTGCTTGACTATTCTGTTGATAATAACTGTTAGCTTGTTGACTCAATCCTTTAATGGCTTCTTGGCGTGCAACTGCCGCAGCACGCTCCGTTTGTGCTGTTGCTAAGGCATTCGCTTTAACTGCCGCATCGACCTGCTTAACTGCACTATCATAATTAGCCTGTAATGTTGTGGCAGCTGATGATTGATCTCGGATCACCTGTGCATACATATTAGCTAAACTTTCATAGTGTTGCGTAAACTTAGCTTGTGTCTGTGCTTCTTGATAAGCACTATTGGCAGCCTTAAGTGCTGCTTGCATCGCCGGTGTTTGCACAACTTGGGCATAACTACTTGCAGCCTGTGCATAGGACGCCGCAGTATTCGCTTGCCGAATGGTCGCATCAGTCGCGGTGGTCATGCTAGTTGCCTTGGTGATGGCCTGACTTTTCTTAGCTGGGATCGGTTGCGTTACTTGCCCAGTTTTTGGTGCCGAAGCCGGTGCCGCCATCCGCGTCTTAACATTATCCGGTCGTGCCACTGAAATAATTGCTTTAGATTTTTCACTAGTAGGCGCTGTTGATTGGCTGCTATTTTTGACTGCCTCGTTTTGATTGGTATAGCCACCCGATTGCGGTGTTGTACTCGAACTATCATTCTGCTGATTACTTTGGGCTACTGCATGCTGATCAATTGCCGCCACCTTTGTTTGGTAAGCAGCGGTCGAACTGGTTGGTGTCGTTACCTGAGTCGTCGTAACTTTGGTCGATTCTGGTTGTGCTGCCCGTACTAGCACCGGCGTACCGCCTACGAACGCAACCGTCGCCATAGCAGTAAACACCCAGACCCTACCAGACTTGAACATTTTGTAATGGACTTTGGGGTCGCCATTAAAAACTCGTCTATGCAAACAATTCACGTTTTTTTACTTCCTTTCAAGGAATCAATTGTGGTTGGCAATCGATCGATTAATTTATTTAAACGTTAATTTTGTTGCACCCCTTAATCATCACCCGCTGCTTTTAGAATACCATTGTCAATTGAAAAATAGTAGAAAGAACGGCTTTTATTTTCACAACCTTTTCAAAATTTAATTAAACAAATAACCCTGCTTAAATCAGAATATGATTTAAACAAGGTTATTTTTAACAGTTAATTTTTAGGCAATGCTGCCTTCAATGGTTTCGATATCGTTTTGACCATCTCGATCAACGATGGCAGTTAACGCCGCCGTTAAACCGCGAACGTCGTCATCTAGCGACATTGATGGCGTATTAGGCCGTCCAGTTACTTGATCAGGTAAGAATGGAATGTGGATAAAGCCCGCTTTTAATTGTGGAAACTCCTTCGCCCGCATATATTGCACTTGATACATGATATGGTTGCAAACATATGTCCCGGCAGTCGTTGAGACCACACTTGGTAAGCCCGCGGCTCGAATGGCACGCGCCATCGCCTTAACTGGCAATTGCGTAAAGTATGCATTCTCCCCATCTTCATGAATCGCGCGATTTAGGGGTTGGAAGCCAGCGTTATCCGCAATCCGACCATCATCAAAGTTAATTGCGACCCGTTCTGGTGTTAAAGCGAAGCGACCACCTGCTTGACCCACGTTCAACACATAGTCTGGTTGCGCATCAACGATCGCATCATGAACAACTTCGGCACACTTATCAAATACCGTTGGAATTTCCAACTTAATAATTTCAGCGCCGGCAATCGTATCTGGCAGCCGTTTTACGGTTTCAATAGCTGGATTAATCTTATCGTCACCAAAGGGATCAAAGCCCGTTACTAAAATTTTCATCAACAAAAACCTCCGAATTTAAAATGCTAAGAAATACATCAAGAAAATTTGAATGACTAATAATGTGATCGCGATTGGGGCTTGTTGCTTAATAACCCCCATGTTGTCCTTCATTTCCATCAATGCAACTGGCAACGAATTGAAATTGGCTGCCATTGGCGTTAATAAGGTCCCACAATAACCAGAAGTCATCCCGATTGCCGCGACCACAACAGGCGCCCCGCCCTGAGCCACAACAAACGGAATCCCAATTCCGGCAGTAATGACGGCAAACGCAGCAAACGCGTTCCCCATAATCATCGTGAAGATCGCCATTGCCAAACAGTAAAGGACGACACCTAGCAAATGGTTCCCAGTTGGGAAGACGCCGGAGATGGCCTTGGCTGTTAATTCGCCAACCCCAGAAGCAGTAAATACTGCACCAAGCATCGCTAACAATTGTGGCAAAATCCCAGCGGTACCCATCGAGCGAACCATCCGTTCACTATCATGATAAGTCGTCTTGGCACTAGACTTCGTCATCCAGGCGGCAGTGATCAATGCAATCACCGAAGATATCCCAATCCCGATTTGACCGCCAAGTGGGGTAAATTGGGCAATGACAATCGATAAGATCGCCAATACGACACTTGGTAAGAAAATCCAACCGCCCAAACGTTTAGCTGAACTCTCAGCAACTTTTTCATCGATACCTTTAATATTGCCAGGTTTGATTTGTTTGAGTAATGACAACACCCCGAGGAGTAAAATCAAGACCCCAATCACAGCATATGGCAAAATCCGACCACCCGCAAAAATCACTGCTAAGATGACCCAAAATAAACCGGTCCCGATACGAGCTGGATTTTCTTTATCGCGGAAAGATTCGATCCCGGCAAATAGCATAATCAACCCAATCAGTACATAGAAGACTTCCAGAAAATTATTAATAAAATTAGTCATGGTTAGCCTCCGATTTCCGACCGCGATCAATGTTAAATTGACGGTCAAAATGATGATTATACAAGCTGGTGATGATAAACGTAATTACTGCCATTGGAATTGAGTACAACACAATACTGGTTGGTTCAACGGCATGACCCAGTGACTTCATGGTGCTGGCCATCAATAAGACCCCACCTGAAGCCACGAATAAGTTCTGCGCATAGAAGTTCCCAAAGTTATCTGTCGCTGCTGAACGGCCTTTGATCAAATCAATCTGCTTAGGCGTTAGCTTTTCCTTAGCACTCGCGGCTGCTTGAACCATCGGACTAATCAGTGGCCGAACAAATTGCACTTGGCCAGATAAGGTAATCCCAAAAGCACAGGCCACTTCGCGAATCAGTAAATATAAATTCAAGATTCGACCCGGCGTTAAATTCTGCAATTTTTGGATGGCATTCACGGCCGACTGTTTTAAGCCATGGCGTTCAATAACCCCAATCATGGGTAACGTCAAGAAGAACAGTGAAACGACCCGGTTTTCAATAAAACTCTTCCCGAGTAATGTTAATAAGTCTGGTACCGAAATGCCAGCAACCAGTGCCGTCGCAACGGCAGAAACGATCACGACCGCAATTGTATCAAGTTTAAAGGCAAAGCCTAAAATGATGATGACAATCCCAATCAATTTAAGGTATTCCATGCAAAAGCCCCCGTTTTTCATATAGTTTCTCATTATAATTTAATGATTTTATTATTGTAAACGTTTTTCTTAGATTAGCATGCTTCCTTAACTATCGTCAAATATTACTGAATTTATTTTTTAATCATGTCGATTAAAAACGTTGCTATATCAGCGTTTATCAAGCATAGATAAAATTTCTTATACCTAAGTAAAAAAGCACCTAATCAGTTTTTTTCCTGATTAGGCGCTTAATAAACAACCTATTTTTGTGTCAATGTGACTTGCATGATTTGATCACCATGCTGAACTGTTTTAGCTATAACTGGTGTTGTTTTTGACAAACGACCAGGTTGCGTAAAGAAAGTAATGACGGCATCATTGTACCCACTTTGTCGAATCAGATCTCGATCAAAGGTCAATAATAAGTCACCAGCGTGCACTTGTTGACCATCTTGATAATAAGTCGTGAAGCCTTCACCACGTAAATTGACGGTGTCAATCCCCGCATGAATAATTGTTTCCAACCCATTTTCAGAGATAATACCAAAGGTATGTTTCGTTGAGAATGTAAACTTGATCGTACCATCAAATGGTGCATAAATGCGGCCATCACTCGGTTGAATGGCAAAACCAGTACCAGGCAAGCCTGCCTGATCAATACCGTTATTCACATCAGCTAACGCTAAGACCTGACCACTAACTGGTGCTAACACTGTAGTGGTAAGCGCATCACTAGCGGCCTGCGCTGGTGTATCGCTGATACTCATATCGCCTTCAGCTAACTTTGCTTGTAATTCATCCACAATTTCCGCATGTTTCTTTTCAGTGATCTTCACTTTGAACATGAAGACTAATAAGGATAAAATCGAGCAAGCCAATGGCAAGTAAAACGCTAATGTGTTAAACGTATTGATGTCATGTGCTGTCATATCAGCCGCAGTGGCACTCCCAGTCATCCCAGCAACTAAGGCAATTGAACCAACGATTCCGTTTGAGAAGGCCCCAGTAATCTTATCAAGCATTGGCCGCACTGCTAAGACGACCGCTTCATTCCGGTTACCATTCTTTAATTGTCCATATTCAATTGAGTCGGTTAAAGATAAAACAACCACTAATTGTGCAAACGTAAAGTTGAATAAAATCAAGCCACAGATTAACATCACCATGTTAGTATGGGCCGTGATGAAAATAACGTAGGATAAAATCATGCAAACTTGGCCAACCGCAAATAACACTTTTCGAGGAATAAACTTGTTTAAGATTGGATACAAAGGCGCAGTCCCAAAGCCAATCACAGTAGCAACGGCCCCGGCAATCCAAAATTCATTGGGCTTACCAACAACGAACTTGAAGAGATAGAACAAGACCCCATTAGTGACCACGTAAGCCAATGAATATAACAAGTAAGCTAAACTAATCCATAAGATTTGGTCGTTTTTCGCAATCCCAACAAACACATCTTTAATAGAAGTTTTTTCGTTAGCAGCTTGGCGAATCGCATTATTTTTTTCAGTCGTCCCAAACGCCACACAGAGCGCTGACAAGACGGCCACAATCCCGACAATAATGGCAAACGCTAACCAACCTTGAGGCCCTTGGGTATGTTTACCAGTGGCGACAAAGGTGAAGTAAGTCGTAATTGGCACAACGACCATCGTCAAGCCGTTCCAACCAATTGAACCAGTGAAACTCCCTAGCGAGGTAAAAATTCCTCGTGCATGACTGTCTTCACTAATCGCTGGTACCATGCCCCAATAAGAAACATCCGCTAGTGAATAAAAGATATCTAAAACGACGAATAAAATAACAAAGACAATGGCAAATAATACCCAGTTAACTTTGGCTAAGCCAAAAATACCAGTAAAGATAATGACCAATAGTACCGAACTAACGATACTCCCAATGACTTGCCATGGTTTAAACTTTCCCCAGCGGGTCTTCGTATTATCGACCACATTCCCTAAGATTGGATCAATGACAACTTCGGCTAAACGAATGACCACCACTAACCCAGTAATCAATCCAATGAGCTTATTAGCGATTGACGTTGGTAAGCCGCTGAACATCCCACTCGTGACATAGACGATAAAATACGTACTTAACGCCCCATAAAACGCCGAGTGACCTAAATTACCTAACGCAAACGCGATACCTTCGTCAATTTGGTGCCAGGATAACTTCTTTTTCGTTGCAACTTGTTGACTTGCATTTTCTTCCATTAGTTTCACCCCGTTATATTGACTTATTTAGTCGCTGCAAACACACGGACCCCATATGCGGCTAGCGCTTGTTCACCTGTCACTGATCGATTGGCATGTAACGCATCAGCAAACTCAGTTGTCAGTGTGACCGTTGCTGGTTCATGACTAAAGTTGATGGCAAAGTAATACTTGGTCGTTGCATTTTCTCGCACTTGAATCGATACTGCTGGCGAAGACTTATGCATGCCCAAATTTGGTTTCAACTGTAGTTGAACGGCTAAGCGGTCATAAAAATCAGTTAAAAATGCGTTATCCGTTCGCGCAGCTAGGTAGTACGCGGTCCCACGGTCAACTTGATTTTCAGTCACAGCCGCGGTCCCAGCATAAAAGTCTTGTTGGTAAGTGCCTAACGTTTTAGCTGTATCAACTGTGACCAAATCACTGTAATCACTAATTTGATACGTTTTACCAAATGCAGCCAATTGGTTGTGTTGTTCTGGATAATAGGTATCAGTTTCAGTCACAGCTAAACCATAAGTCGCTTGTAAATCTGGTAACCAACTACCTTGATAAGCCAAGAAATCCCGATCAACAATCCCGGTAATATAAGTTCCAACTAAGTGACCGCCTTGCGCAACATAAGCTTTTAGTCTAGCCGCAAAATCTGTACTCATCATGAAATGCATTGGATCAATGACTAAATCGTAAGCCGTTAAATCATCAGTCGTCCCGACAAGTTCCACCGGAATGTCATGTTCCCAGAAATATTGGTAATGATTTTGAATCGTTTGCCAGTATTGCTTCGTTGCTTGTGCATAATTGCGGGCATCATCTAAGGCCCACATATTGTCATAATCAAAGACAATGGCAACTTTAGCTGCGGTTCGGTGCGTATCATGAGCAGCTTGTAATCGTTTCAAGTCATTGCCAACCGTGGTCACATCATGAAAGACGCGGGTTTGGGTGCTCAAGTTATTCGTAATCACTGAACCATGGAACATTTCGGAAGCGCCACGCGATTGATGCAATTGGAAATACATAATAGAGTCAGCACCATGTGCAATCTCTTGCAAACTGGCCATCTCGTGCATCCCCGGACGTTTAGCCCGATTAACTGGATGCCAATTTACTTGTGAAGGCGTATTTTCCATAATCAAGTAATTGTCATGTTTTAAGCTGCGCATCATATCGTTCATCAAAGCGGTCTTCATGGCTAAATGTGCGCTACTTTCATAGCCGTTACTCCAATTTGGATATGAATCCCAACTAACCACATCAACATGTTGTGCAAACTTTTGATAGTCCAAGTCGTAAAAGACGTGTGATTCTGGTGGATTACCACCCATAAAGTTAGTCGTAATTGGGATATTTGGTGTCAGTTCACGTAACGGTTTGATTTCATTTTCGTAAAAGTCGATGGTACGATCCGTAACGAAACGTTTCCAATCTAAGTTCAACCCCATCACATCAACATCACCATGTGGATTAGGTGCTTGAACTTGCGCCCAATCAGTATACGTATGGGCCCAGAAACCACTCCAATAAGCATGATTTAAGTTATCTAACGTTTGATACTTCGCTTGTAACCAATGCCGAAATTCAGCCTGGCATAAATCGCAATAACATTGACCACCATATTCATTAGAAATATGCCACAACACTAAGTTGTCACGATCACCGTAACGTTCAGCCAGTTTGCGATTAATTGCTTGCACTTTTTCACGATAAACTGGCGACGTATAACAATGATTATGCCGTTCGCCAAATTGATTACGCTGACCATTTTCATCAACCCGGAGAACTTCAGGATACTTTTGTGCTAGCCATTGTGGTCGTGCCCCACTTGGGGTTGCCAAGATAACTTTGGTATTTTGCGCCGCAGCGCGATCAAAAATATCATCTAACCAACTAAACTCATAATGTCCTTCCGTTGGTTCTAATTTAGCCCAGGAAAAAATACCGACGGTAACCGCATTAATCTTGGCGGTTTTAAAAGCGGTAAAATCTTGATCAATGATTTCCGGTTGATCTAACCACTGATCAGGATTGTAGTCGCCACCATGTAGGAATTCATTGACTTTTAAAGGATTCGTCATTGGTAAATTCGCTCACTTTCATTTGGTAAAGTTTTTAGCTTAACTTGATGGCTTAATCATAGCGGAATTCAGGCACTGATGAAAGCGGTTTAATAAATTAATTACTAAAAGATGATAAACAAAATTTAAACGTGTTTACTAGCATTACCTTCCTTTACTTTCGCGATTGTAAGCGTATTATTAAAGTAACGAGTTTAACCGTGTTTAATGGTTAGTCATTTTAATTCAACTTATAACTAACCAAATTTTAGTAAACAATTACCTCAGGAGGTGGTTACGATGACAACGATTCGTGAAATTGCCGCTAAGGCTGGCTATTCACCCGCTACCGTTTCGCGGCTATTGAATAATGATCCAACCTTTTCAATTTCCGACACAGCCCGCAAGCGTATCTTAAAAACCGCGCAAAGCTTGAACTACCAACAGCCCAATACCAATCATGGCTTGGCCTACAAAATTGCCGTTCTTTTTGCGGTAGAACCACAAAAAGAACTCGAAGATGTGTACTATAGTAATTTACGTAAAAGCATCGTCGAACATGGTGATAAGTCTAATTTCCAATTAACCTTCTATCATAATTTGGAGGCGGTACCACCAGATATTGACGGGTTCATTGCTGTCGGTGAATTTTCCAAGACTAGTTTGACCAAGCTCAAACAATTGTCACCACATCGTATCTTTGTAGATGCCAATCCTGATTCACATGACTTTAGTTCGGTTCAACCTGACTTACAAGCTATGACTGAACGGGCCATCGATTTGTTCCGAGCTAGTCATGATACCCCGATTGGCTTTATTGGCGGCGGCTTTTGGTCTGACCATCAGCATCATGGTGGTCATATGGATGCGCGTCAGAAATACTTTGAAAGCCACATGCGTGAACTTGGCTGTTTTGATAGCCGTTTTGTCTTTATCGGCCGCGACTTTTCAGTTGAAAGTGGCCGGGCCTTAGGTGAACAAGTCGTCACTTCACTAGTCGACCAACCATTACCTAAGGGCTTTCTGGTTGCTTCTGATCCACTAGCCGTGGGTGTCTTACAAGCATTTAATGAACATAAGATCACCGTCCCAGTTGATACGGCAATTATTAGTATCAATGATATTGATATTGCCCAATACGTCTCACCGCCACTGACGACTTTTAGAATCGATACAAGTGAACTAGGCCAACTTGCGATCAACGCGTTAAAAGAATCATTGATTTTCGATACCCGTGGCAAACGTACGATTCTATTGGATGCGGATTTGATTTACCGTAAAAGTTTTCCTAAACCAGATGATGAAGCATAGTAAAAAGGGAGCCATCGCCAAGTTAATTTTGACGATAGCTCCCTTTAATTAGGTCTTATTTGGCAAAGTAAGCGTGAATCATGTGCTTATCAGCAGTAATGTATTTACCATTTTGTAATTGGAAATGATACTTACCTTTGACCTTAACAATCTTCTTAACCTTCAAGACTGCATTCTTCTTGTAATGAGTTGCCTTACCAGTCAGGTTCTTGCTCTTGTAAGCTGATAATCCACGTGGTGCGATTACCTTAACCTTAGTGGCTTTCTTCGTGTATTCAGCACCTGTTACAAATTTGCTGCTAGTGGTGATATAACCAGTCTTACCGTAAGTCTTAGAACCCTTATTGATATCCTTAACTTGGTAACGATTACCCTTCTTCGTTACGATTTTGAATTGGGCCCACTTATTTTGAGTTTTAGCAGTAAAGAACTTGTAACGATTGTGCTTCGTAAACTTAGTACTCTTGTAGAAGCCAATCTTCTTTTGTGCGTAAACAACTTTGCCCTTGAGCTTGTTAGCTTTATGCTTGCTTGGCTTGGTTGTTTCTTCAGGTTTAGTGGTTTCAGTTGGCTTGGTTGGTTTCGTTGGCTTCGTAGTTGAAGTCGATGAACCAGTTGAGCCGGTTCCTGGAGTTGTGGTTACACTTGAGCCACCAGTACTTGGGGCAGTATAGCCATTACCACTCGTTGTCGTACCGTTATTAGTTAAGTCAGGTAAAATTTCATTACCAGTTGATGTGCCTAACATTGCTTCCTTAAGCGTGACATCTTGGCCTGAGTTGGTCTTACCAGCCTTGAATTGAACCGTTGCTAACTTACCAGTTGGCGTCTTATCATAGCTAGTTGTTAATTTAAGAACGCCATTTTCAACAGATTGCCGGATTACTTTAGCGCCAGTTGGTACAACCACTTGAGCGACTTCACGGCCAGCTAAGTTAATGCGTGAATCAACTGTCCGAATTTGACTGTCTTGCCGAGATTCACGACCCTTAAGTGTCAAGTCAACTTTATCTTCACCACGATTTAACTTGATTGATTCAACATTCCGATTCTTCTTCGCCAAATCAGTTTGGTTCAAGAATGCTGATGAATCAAAGACCTTACCAGTCATCGAAGCTGGTTGTTTCACGCGTAATGCATTTAAAACTAAAGCACTAATATCGGAATTGCTACCACCGTTCAAGCGATGACCACTATCGATGGTTTCACCACCAAGGGCAATGAAGATATTCTTGTTAGAATCGTCGTTGGTATACTGTGCTGAACCATGGCTCTTCATACTACCGCCATGATCGGCATTAGCGATGACTAACGTATCATGCGCATGACCAGTTGCTTCTAGTTTATCCATAACCTTCTTAAACAAGCCATCATATTGTTCATATTTATCCCAATAATTATCATCATACCAGCCTTGGCTATGACCTTGCCCATCCATGTAATCACTTTGCATATAAACTAAGGACGTATCTTTAAATTGATCCGTACCAACGTAATCTGCAACATCATCAAATGATTTCAAACTCTTAGATGGTTGTGTTGCAACTGGAGCATCTGCTTCCGTAATCCCATTCAAGATTTGTGTCCATTCAGCAAACGCTGCGGCACCTTGGTGTGGGTTAGCTTGTTGCAATACCTTAAATACTGATGGGTATTTAGGCGTTTGCTTACCGAAATCATTGAAATAGAATTGACCAGCAGTACCGTTAGTCATTTGATAACTGCTATCCATATCCCCCCAGGCTAAACCATGAAGCATTGAGGAATAATTTTGTGCTGAAATCGTTGGTTGCACCGCTTGGGCAGTCGTACTCATAGCAAATTGCTTGTTAAACAAGTCCATCGTATAAGTGTTTTTTCGTTTAGCTAAAATTTCAGCGTTTGCTTTATCTTGTTCGGCATTACCAGTAGATTTTGCAACCCATTTAGGTAATGTTGCTTTATCCTTAGCATAGTACATTCCTTCAGGACTCCAAGGATTACCACCACCATCAGTTGTCAATACGATGACATGCTTATATGGCCGAATTTCGGCAGCTTTGGCAACTTCTGCTTGCCGTTCTTTAGGTGCTAGCGCAACGTCACCAACACCAACAATACCATCACCATTGTAATCATTAATGTCTTTGGCATGGATCGTGACATTTTGTTGACCACCATAATCCATATTCATGTCCGTAGCTGCTTGACCATTAACACTAGCTTTGGCACTCTTAATGGCAATTGTTGCCGTACTGTTCTTATTACCAACAGCTTTGGCTTTTAACTTAACCCGCGCCAAACGGGTTTTATTATATTCACGGAAATCCTTACCAGATAAATCTGCTGTTGAACTAACATGGACGATACCATCTTTTACTTTAGTAACGGTAGTTTTATCGCCACCAAGTAATTGATCCGCACCGATATACTCGAATTGAGTGGTGTCGTAGGTAACATCATATTCAATTTTGTCCACTTTAACACCCAATTGACGGGTGTGTACATTCAAACTATACGTATGACCAGTGACAACGTCAGAGGCTCCGACAAGTTTTGCACTAAATGATTGAATATTAGATCTAACAGTTGCCTGTGCACCATCTTTTTGAACTTGTGTCATGGCCGGTTGGTTGTTCGTTTGGCCAGCCGCAAAAGCTGGGACTGTCGTTGTCATGACAGTTAAAGTTGCTGAACACAGCGCGATAGTTGTCAACACTCGGGATTTCAAAATATAATCACTCCACTATTTTATTTGATGTAGCCGATCGACTTACTTTAATTAGTTTACTGAATAAATGTAAAAATCCCGAAAGTGTCTGGTAAATGTTATGTTTATTTTCAGAAAATAATTATTTAATTTGCGTAAATGTTTTGTATCTATCATTTCTTAAAACAGAAACTGGTTTCTTTTACGTCCTTCAAAAGGCAATTAACCTCTTACAATTAATTGCCTGACTTGATGTAACTACTTATTAAAGTAAGCATGAATCAAATGTTTATCTGCAGTAATGTACTTGCCATTTTTCAGTTGAAAATGATACTTGCCGTTGACCTTAACGATCTTTTTAATCTTCAAGACCGCATTCTTCTTATAATGAGTTGCTTTGCCCTTAAGGCTCTTTGTCTTATAAGCTGACAGGCCACGCGGATTAATAACCTTTACCTTAACAGCCTTCTTAGCATATTCAGCCGGGGTAACAAACTTGCTACTTGTGGTAATATACCCCAGCTTACCGTAAGTCTTAGAACCTTTATTGATATCTTTGACTTGATAGCGATTACCCTTTTTCTTCACAATCTTAAATTGCGCCCATTTATTTTCAGACTTAGCTGTGAAGAACTTGTAACGATTCTTCTTGGTGAACTTAGTCTTCTTATAAAAACCGATTTTCTTTTTAGCGTAAACAATCTTACCTTTTAATGCATTCTTTTTATGTTTACTTGGCTTTTTAGTTACTGTCGGCTTTGTTTCACCTTTGTTTTGACTTGGCTTAACTGGTTTCTTCGGCTTAGTCGTATTGCCTGACGTACTTGGTACGACCACATGGCTGCCACTACCTGGATTAGCAATTGAAGTCACATCTTTATTTGCTAAATCAGATAAAACTTCTTGACCTTTATCAGTCCCAAGCATGGCTTCTTTAATTGCAACTTTGCCCGCTGATCGCGTTGGGTTACCTTTCATTGAAACAGTTGCCATAGTATTACCAGGTTGTTGCTTGAAGCTTAAGGTCAACTTCAAGATACCATCTTTCACATCCTGGCGAAGTACTCGCGCACCGGTTGGCACTTCAACCTTGTCTACACTTTGACCAGCTAGATCAATACGCGTATCAATCGTTCGAATTTGACGATTATTTTCCGGCTTAAACTTCAACGTGAACTTGTTCGCCGTTCGTTCCAAATTCACCGCTTCAACTTGACGATGTTTCTTAACTAATTCAGTTTGGTCTAAGAATGCTGAAGGATCAAAAACTTTTCCTGTCATTGAGGTGGGTTGCTTTACTTTAAGCGCATTTAAAACTAACGCCCCAATATCGGTATTACTTCCACCATGTAAACGACGACCAGCATCGACCGTTTCACCACCAAGTCCGATAAAAATATTGTAGTTTGACGGATCATGGGTGTAAGCCTTTTGACCGTGCGCGCGCATACTACCGCCATGATCAGCATTCGCAATAATCAACGTATCGTGAATATGACCAGTCTTTTCTAACTTGTCCATCACGGTCTTAAACATTTGGTCATAGCGCGCATAATGTTCCCAATAGTCATCGTTATACCAACCATGACCATGCGCACGAATATCCATTTGATCACTTTGCATATGAATAAACGATGTATCGTTAAACTTATCACTGCCGATATAATCAGCCACATCATCAAAAGACTTAAATGCAGCTGGTTGTTCCTTTTCCATTGCGGCATCTGGTTCCATAATACCGTTCAAGAATGGTGCCCATTCTGAAAAAGCAGCTAAATTACGTTTCGGTTGAGCGCGCTGTAAAACTTTGAATACCGAAGGATACTTTTCAGTTTCTTTCGTCTTACCAAAATCCGCAAAATATTGTTCGCCAGCCGTCGTATTAGTATCTTGATAGTTTAAATCCATATCTCCCCAAGTCACGCTGTGAATCATCGACGTATAGTTTTGGGCTGAAACAGTTGGTTGTACTGACTTAGCAGTCGTACTCATGGCAAATTTGTTATTAAATAAGTCCATGGCATATGGATTCTTTCGTTTTTCCATAACAGCCGGATTATCCGTCCAAAGTGGTAAGGATTGCTCATTTAGTGCATAATACATGCCTTTAGGATTCCACGGATTGCCACCACCATCAGTTGTTAACACGATTACATGCTTGTATGGTTGAATTTCAGCATCTTTAGCAACTGCTACTTTTTGATCTTCAGGTGCTAGCGCCACGTCACCCACACCAATTAAGCCATCACCGTTAAAATCCCGTTTATCTTTAGCATGAATAGCAATCGTTTGATTACTACCAAAAGTCATATCAGATTTATCTTGCTTCTTACCTGCAAGACTGACTGAGGCATTCTTTAATGTAACCGTTGTTTTATCGTCATGTGATGTCTGCTTAGCTTTTAAGCGAACTCGTGCCAACCTATTTTGACTATATTCTCGCATCTCGCGAGTCGAAAAGTCCGCGGTTGATGTAATGTGTAGCGTATGATCATTCGTTGCTGTCACCGCGGTTGCTTTATCCCCACCTAATAGCTGGTCAGCGCCCGCATATTCAAACTTAGCTGGATCAAAAGTCACATCATATTCAACCTTATCCACATCGCCAGCTTTTAATTGACGTGTGTGCACATTCAAATTGTAATTATGACCGGCAACAACATCAGTTGCCCCAAACAACTGAGTATCAAATGCCTGTTTAATCGGTGCTTCATCATGCACCGATTTACGAGCAGTATCACTCAATTGTTTAACTTGATCACCAGTAAGACTCTGGGTATAAATACGCGCCGCCTTGATTTTACCTTTCATCGCGGCTTTTAAATTACCATTAGCATCAACTGAATCCGCACCAAGCATGAATGACTTTAATTGATCAGCAGCTTTAAAGCCACCGTTATTGTAGGCCGTTCCTCGTAACTTGCCGTTAACGTATAAGCTCGTTTGATTATGGGCAACGTCGGTCACACCCACCACATGGACCCAGCGATCTTTCTTGAGATCAGCACTAATTGTTTTAGCACTTTTCTGATCACTACTATAGTAAGTTAGTTGGTCATTTTCATTGATGCCCAAACTAAAGCCAAGATTATCTTTGCTTGATAAAATATCATGCTCACCCTTAGTATTATCACCTGAATACTTAAAGAACGCCTCTAAGGCGATACCAGTTTCAACTTGTTTATATTGGTCATTACTGATTGGTAATTTATAAGCTGATTTGCCATCAAACGTCGTCACCTTACCATCATTAAGATTAGTATCCGTTTCAACTTTGGGACTACCGATAACCGAGATACCTTTGATATTATTCGCTGTATCGATTGGCGTTGCTTGTGACAAGTCAATATCTGCAAATGCCTTGGCTTTTTCAATCACCGCATCAGTTCGACTAACTTTCGGTTGGTTGGCATTAGCCTTAACCGCTGCTGCAGCTGGGGCCGCAGTAGTAATTAACGTTAACGTTGCAGAACATAACGCAATAGTTGTCAACACTCGAGAATTCAAAATATCATCACTCCATATTTATATTTGTATAGATATAAATCTATGTCGTTAAGCTTATCGAACCGATGTAAAGTCAATGAAAATTATCTGTATTGAAACCGTTAGCTTTCTGAAAAGCAACTGTATAGCTAGTGTAAACATTATATAGATGACAATATTCTAGGTTGAAATTGTTTCCTTTCACGTACAAAAAAGGCAATCAACCCCCTCGGTCAATTGCCTCACCAATCTATTAAACTTTAGCCTGCATCACGGCTTCATTGATCAACGCCACCAATCCACTATCCGTCGTTTCATCCGGCACTAATGGTGATTCTGGTACAAGCGACGCTGTCTTCAAATCCAGTCCCAGTAATGTCTGCGCCCAGGTCGCCCCGGCCGCATATCGACCGTAGACAAAATCCAAATGCATACCGTCGCGATTCAATGAACGTCCGCCAGCCGCAACGTTAAACGCCTCAGTCTGCCGCAAGTTTTGAATCACAGTTCCCACTGGAATGAGACCGACATTGAATTCAGTTGCAAGCGCCTGATACACAGTCGTCAATTCTTGATACATCAACGCTTCATTATAATCATACTTCGCAAATGCGTCACGATCACAACCCGTTTCAAATGCCCACGTTTGTTGCAACCACAAGCGTGCATTAGGCACCCGCTGCTTTAAATCAGCATATAGCAACGCTGCAAAGTGGCAAGCTGGATCTTGCATCCCCGTAAAACCACTCGCTTGATGCGACACGATATCGTCCCAATCCTCAGCAGCCAAAACTGTTTGCAACGACACTTTTTCGGTCGTGAATTGCCCGTTTAATTCATATAAGTACGCGGGTACATCTGATTGTAGATTAGCCCAATGTTGTTCAAACATCCCACCTGGTAAAAACAGATTGACGACTTTAGTGGCAACACCGGCACTAGCAGCTAAGTCATGCACATAATGGGTCCCATCACTACCAAAACTACTACCAATACAAAGAATCTTTCTCATCTTATCTCTTGCCTCATTTCAAGCATTCAGCTTAAGCTTTAAACTGAATTTTGACGTAATCGCGATACAATGGCAGACTGTCCATTAACTCTTGATGCGTGCCGTGCCCACTAACTTGACCAGCTTCAATAAAGTAAATCTGGTCCGCATCAACGATCGTACTTAATCGATGCGCGATTACTAATGTTGTCCGCCCTTTCATTAACTCACCGAGTGCTTTTTGAACCATGGCTTCAGATTCTGAATCCAAACTAGCCGTTGCTTCATCTAGCATCAAAATCTTTGGATCCCGCAAGAATGCCCGCGCAATGGCTAAGCGTTGCCGTTGGCCGCCGCTTACTTTAACACCACGTTCACCAACTTGAGTATCCAAGCCATCAGTCATTGCTTTGACGAATTGATCAGCAGATGCCAATTGCAATGCATGCCATAATTCAGCATCGCTAAACTCACGATCAAACCCATACGTTAAGTTATGCCGAATCGTTCCAGCCATAATCGCTGAATCCTGACTCACATACCCAATCTGTGATCGCCAATCGCTTAAGTTCAAATCGGCCACATTTTGACCACCAATCGTCACTTGCCCGGTACTTGGTTGATAGTAGCGTTCTAGCAAACCAAAGATCGTTGATTTACCACCACCAGAAGGTCCAGCAAACGCGACGACCGTGTTCGGTTTGGCCTCAAAATTAACATCTTTTAAGACCGGTTGACCATCTTCGTAGCCAAAGTCAACATGCTGCATCGCTAACGTTTGGTTTGTCACCGACTTCGTTTCACCGGTCGTTAATGCTTCTTCTGGTTCTTGCAATAAGTCGCGCACCCGTTCTGTTGAACCATTCGCTTTAGACAATGTCGTAAAGAATTGTGCCAAGGTCCCAGCTGGCCCCACGATTTGGAATAAGTACATCAGAAATGAAACCAAGGTACCCATTGTCATCGTCCCAGCAGCTACTCGGGCGGCCGCATAAACTAACACCCCTACGAACAACGCTAGCATACCAGCCGTCATAATTGGCCCAGCAACAGAATCATAAATCGCTTCTTTTAAGCCAATTTGGTAAAGCTTTTTGATTTGCCCAAAGCCGGTGGTCGTTTCATAACTTTCAGCATTAGATGATTTTACCAATCGGATTTCACTCAAGGTTTCATCCGTGGCCCCACTAAACGTCGCGAGTGCATCTTGGCGTTGACGGCCAACTTTACTCGATTGACTCATGATGGGTAACATCAACAATAGTAACAGCGGTACCGCAATAAACATGATCGCCGTCATCTTCCAGTCCATCAATAACATGATGACTAGTGCACCGAATAGTTGTAACAACGATGTGACCATTTGTGGAAATGAATTGGCCAGCAAGTCTTTGATTTGGGTCGTATCATTAACGAGTCGTGAGGTCATCTCACCCGTTTTAACATCATCAAAGTAACTGACTTTTAAACGAACCAGCTTTTGCCATAACGTTTGTCGCAAATTAGCGACGACATTTTCACCAAAGATACCTAACAACGTGCCTGATAACGCACTAATCACCGCGCTAGCAACAAATAAACCAATCACTGCTAACAACAACGTGTGATTAATGCCGTGGCTAAACCCATTGATCAACGTTTGCGCAAACTTAGGCACGATCAACTGAAAGCCAGTCGCAATCATCCCTAATAGTAACCCAATCCAAAGTTGCCAATAACGCGGCTTCGTCTGTCGAATTAAGCGTAAAAAGCCCCGTAAATCAAATTTGCTACGTTTAGTTGGCGCCGCAGTCCGTGGCGCACCCATTCTCCGTTCCATTGCTTATGCCTCGATCTTCTAAAATTTAAAACCAACGCCGGCCCCAGCCAGCTTGATGTGGAAAGCCTTGATGATGGTCCCCATGGGGCATAAAGTCCCGCAAATCCAGGTCCGCCACACTATGACTTAGCTTGGTTAATAATCGTTGTAGCTCAGCCTTTTCATCATCATCTAAACCACTGAATAATTTGTCGGTCAACGCATCGACTTGGTCATCACGGTTTGCAAATAACTTTTGGCCGTTTTCGCTTAACCGGACGATGACCGCCCGCTTATCACGTTCACTCGGAATCCGTTCTACCAGCTCAGCATCTTCTAACCGACTGATCGTGGCACTAACCGAACTCGGTCGAATATCAAGCAATTCCGCAATTTCAGCATTCGTTAATCCTGCTGGTGATTGCGACAATAATTGCAAGAGCCGCATTTGCCCGCGACCGCCACCGTGCATGCCATTCATCCCCGCCAATTCGCGTTGATGCATTACAGCCATCATGAACGCCCGGTTTTGCATTAATTTACCAAAACTATTAAATAGGTCTCGACTTGAAGTTGTCATTATTTTTTCCTCCTGTTGATTGAATGTTAATTATATTAGCACGATAGTTAGTTTAAAACAACAAAAACTAACCATTTTTCTAACTATCAGTAAAATAAAATCACTATAAGTCCTGATACACCAAGGATTTATAGTGATTAAAAATTGTTAGTTTTTATTTTTAGAAACTAACTAAACTACTGTTTTTCAATAAAAGTCGAATCAATCGCAACGTTGGTCGTCGCCCCACTAATCGCGAGTTGTAAGGCATTTTCGCCAACAGTATTGAAATAATGATCAATTGTGGGTAAATGCGCGACTTCACCCGATAACTGATGTTCTTGCCCGATTAAAAATGGGACGGGTCGGCCAGCCTGCTGGTAAGCACGCGTAATGCCAATGGCAATATCATCACTATTCGCTAAGATGGCATCGAATTGAAACCCACGTTTAATAAAATCAGTCGCGGCCCGTTGTCCGTCTGCTAACGTAATGACATCCGTGGCACAAATCGCTGCCGCGGGCCGCTGCCCGAAAACCGCTTGATAGGCATCGGCCGTCGCTTGACTAGTGGCGCTAACTGCAATCGGCCGACTCAACATCAAGCCGATATTTTGGTAACCATGTTGTTTGAGATACGCTAACGCTTCCCGATAAGTCGTGCGGCGATGGGCGTAAGCCGCCGGAATGCCACTATCATGAGGGTGTTCACACACCACGATTGATCCATATTTCCGATACCGGGCCAGTCGGGGCAACGGCAAGCCATGCGAGGTAAAAATCAGTGCATCATACGCTTTTCGACGCAAGCCTTCTAAATAATCTAACTCTAAGTCTGCATCATACCGTGACGATAACAGAACCACATGATACTTAGCTGCAAACGCAGCCGTCGTAATACCATGAATCAACTGGGTAAAATAGGGATGGTCAGAATGGGGCAACACCACTCCAACGTTAAAGGTCTTGCCACGACTGAGATCACGGGCCACATCGTTGGGCACATAATCTAATTCATCAACGACTTTTTGAATCGCCGCGCGAGTAGCTGCTGAGACATAATTTTTTTGATTAATAACTCTAGAAACGGTCGACACTGAGTATCCCGAAAGCCGTGCAACATCGCGAATGTTAGTCATGGGGATCACTCCTTTTTTAAATAAGTTTGAAAGGCATAAGCAACGCCATCTTCAGCGTTGCTTTTCGTCACATATGGACTCACCGCTTGAATGTCCGGGGCCGCATTGCCCATGACGATCGGCATCCCAACTTGAGCAAACATCGGCAAGTCATTTTCACTATCACCAATTGCCGCTAGTTCAGCCTTAGCTAATTGATACTGCGCTTGAATAAAGTGAATGCCACGCGATTTTTGCGCTGCATCACTCGTGATTTCTAAGTACGTCAAGCCTGATAATTTTGCACTAATATCTGGATAGTTGAGCTTTTTTAAAGCCGCCGCCAACGCACTGATCAACTTAAAGTCTAACGTAATCACGGTAATTTTAAAAATCCGTTGGTCGGCATCGGCCATTAAGTCGTCATAACTCGTGACTTGTACTGGTTGACCAGTCAACCGTTGTTCATGCCGGACACCACCGTCGATTCGTTCGGTATACCAGTTATCACGCGTATAGCAACTTAAACTAACACCCGGAAATTCATTTTTAATAAAATTCAATAACATCTCCGCTCGGCTGTGTTTCATGGGATGCATTTGTAGCGGGATCATTTTGCCAGCTTGCCGCTCGTAAATCAAGCCGCCGTTAAAAGCAATTTGTGGGCCCGTTAGCTTTAAAGCATCCACAGCCGCTTGCATTTCCATCGGTGCCCGGGCCGAAACTAAGGTCACTGGCAGCCCCCGTTCTTGCACAGCTTGCGCGGTCGTGGCATTGACCTTGCCCGTGGGGTCTAACAGCGTACCATCTAAATCTGCAAATAAATATTTAATCATCTTATTTCCCTCCGCAATCGATTTTCGATGACTTAAGCATACTTTCTCGAACGCGTTCGAGGTCAAGAAAAAAGTTAAACTTTAAGTTAAGTCGCTATCTAATGCTGTTTATAACCACTTTTCAACTCGAACAAGTTGCAACAAAAAAGCCCAGTCGCTAAGCAACTGAGCTTGAATTAAAAACTTATTTATCAAATAAATGTAGTTTGGCAATTCGTTCGCATGCTTCGGTAAACCGGGGTTCATCGATCAACAGACCAACCCGGACATAGCCCTCGCCACCTTCACCAAACCCATTACCTGGTGCCACTGCCACGGCGGCCTGGTCTAATAATAGATCCGCAAAGCTTTCACTCGTATACCCCTCAGGTACTGGCATCCAAGCATAAAATGACCCACCGGATGGATAAGGTTCCCAACCAATCTTACGAGCCGCCGCCCAGAACTGATTACGCCGTTTTTCATACAACGCAACTAAAGCATGGACGGTGCTTTGATCACTATCGAGGGCCGCAATCGCAGCATCTTGAATCGCGGGAAAGACACTGACGAATAAGTGATCTTGAATCAAGTTCAAGGCTTCGATCATATCGGCATTCCCAGCCGCAAAGCCGACCCGCCAACCGGCCATATTGAAGGATTTCGATAAAGTATACATTTCGATACCGACCTCTTTAGCGCCCGGCGTTTGTAAGAAGCTAACTGGTCGCTTACCATCAAACCCGATTGCCCCGTAAGCAAAGTCATGGACGATTCCGATTTGCTTTTCATTCGCAAAGTCGACCGTCTTTTGGAAGAATTCTGGGGTGGCAACGGCCCCAGTTGGGTTGTTCGGATAATTCAAGTACAACAACTTAGCCGCTTCGGTAACTTTAGGATCAATATCGGCATAATCAGGTAAGAACGCATTTTGGGACTTAAGCCGCAACAATTCCAACTTAACTTGTGCCAACGTGATCCCCGACAAGTAATCTGGATAACCGGGATCTGGCAATATCATCGTATCCCCAGGGTTCAACAAGGCAAATGGCAATTCGACTAACCCAATTTTACTACCACCTAAAACGGCGATTTCTTTTTCAGGGTCAAGTTTGACGCCATATTCACGTTCATAAAAGTCCGCGGCCGCTTGCTTGAAACGAGGCAACCCACGAAACAGTGAATACTTGTGATCAGCCGGATTGGCAGTCGCTTTTTGCATCGCTTTAACCACAAATTCTGGTGTCGGCTGATCAGGATTACCCTGACCTAAGTTAATCACATCAGCGCCGGTCGCGACTTTCGCATTGACCTTTTTCACTAAGTTAGCAAAAAACTGTTTTGGTAATTGTTGTAAGACCTTGGATTCTTCAAATTTCACGATTAGTGCTTCCCTTCTGTAACAGCCGTTAGACTCGCCACATCAAATGTGCCCGCAAATTCTGCCAAATGGACCAAGTGCCGTAAAAACTCATGGGTCTTTGCTTCATAATGATACTTGACCCCTAAATCATAAAGGTAGCCGTTGATATAATCAACTTCCGTTGGCCGTTGTTTAGATAAATCTTGATACATCGACGGAAAATGTAAGGGATTGGTTTCACTGCTGACATACTTAATTGTGGCCCATTCTTCTTCCCGCGTATTCAGTAACGTAATTCCAGCGCGTTCACAAACATCAAACGCTTCATTGATAAGTTGTTTACCCAACTTTTCAGCGGATGGTGCCTGAATAAACTCACCCATTTGAATTTGGAACATGGTGCATAACGTGTTGATAACTGAGTTAAAAATCACTTTGGCCAATAGTGTCCCTAAGAAGTTCGTCGTTAAATTTGGATTTAAGTTAGCTGCTTGAAATTCGGCGACGATTTGATGGGTCGTCGCGTCGGGTTGTTCTGTTTGATTGGCAATGTTCATCGAGCCAGCCCCGGATGCGCCAATAAAGTCGACATCACCGGCTTGATTCAAAACTGTCCCAATCAAAGCCGTGCCACCGAGCACTTTTTCAGGCTTAAAATATTGATTTAACTTCTCAATATGCCCCATCCCATTCATCGCAGTTACCGCATATTGACGATCGTTGAAGAAATGCGCAGAACGTTTTAAGATGTCGGCTAAGCCCATTTGTTTGGTGAAGAAGATCAAGACATCTGGGTCACCATGATAAGCTTCTGGTGTACTGATATTCACTGGAACTAAATGACGATTTTGACCATCGCGAGACACGTAGACCCCGTGTTGCGCTTTAATCGTTTGGACTTGTTGGTCCCACGTATCCACAAAGTCGACCTCATAACCAGCTGCTTGTAACAAAATTCCGTACCGTAACCCCATGGCACCGGCACCTAAAACGGCATAATGCATTTGAATCGTTCCTTTCTATCTATGACCGTGTATAGTGTTCTGCTAATTGATCGCCACACCACTGCACGATTTGCACAATTACAATTAAAATCACAATCACACTGACTAACACACCGGTATTATAGCGGTTATAGCCATACTGAATCGCCAAGTCACCAATCCCGCCGGCACCAATCGTTCCGACCATAGCGGAGTAACCTAGTAAACTGATTAGCGTTAAAACGATGCCCCGAATCAAAGCTGGTAACGCTTCTGGAAAGAGCACTTCTTGAAAAATCAACCAAAAGCTAGCACCGGTTGACCGGGCCGCTTCCACGACGCCAGCATCAATTTCAGCAAACGCGCCTTCAGCCAGGCGAGCAAAAAACGGAATTGCTGCAACAGACAAAGACACTGCCCCGCCCAACGGCGTATAGGGATCGCCCGCAACAAGCTTGGCAAATGGAATCAACACAACCATTAAAATCAAAAATGGCAATGAGCGGATCGCATTGATCACAAAGCCAACAATACTGTTTGTCACCGGATGTGGTGAAAACAATGGATTCGAGAAGTAATACAGGAATAACCCAATTAAGGTGCCAAAGATAATGCCAATAAAGCCTGAGATAAAGACCATCTTAGCGGTATCCCATAAGGCTTGACCTAAGTTTTGTTGTAAAATCACAATTGTCTCATGCATTGACACTCACCTCCTCGACATAATCGACCCGTTGTTGAAATGCCTGAATCGCTTGACTGATGGCGACAGCACTACCCGTTAAGTACACGGCGAGTACCCCAATCGCCCGATCTTGAATAAATTCGACCCGACCTTGAATGATATTGATATCGACCCCAGTATTTTTAGCAATTTGCGTGATAATCGGACTTAATGAATCACTCCCGCGATACCGTAAAGCCAATAACTGCCCGGTCTGCTGGATTAATTGCGCCTGAACTTTTGCCGGTAAGGTCGTATCTAAGAACCGGTTCACTAACCGTTGACCCATGTCAGATTGTGGTGCCGCAAACAAATCGTAAGTTGCTGATTGTTCGACTAAGCATCCCGCTTCCATAACCGCGACTCGATCAAACAAGCTACGCGCAACTTCTAGCTGATGGGTAATAAAGACAATCGTAATATGCAAGCGCTGATTAATATCCTTTAAAATCTGAATAATTTCTTCAGCGGTCTCAACGTCCAAAGCACTAGTTGCTTCATCACATAAGAGAATATCGGGATCATTAGCTAACGCGCGCGCAATCCCGACCCGTTGCTTTTGTCCACCTGACAGCTGACTCGGATAGTTATCTTGTCGATCAGCTAAACCCACGAGCGCCAGTAATTCAGTAATCCGCGCTGGTTGTTCTTTTTCTGGGTACCCGCCAGCCGTCAAAGCAAAGGCGAGATTTTGTGCCAACGTCCGATTACCGATCAAATTAAAATTTTGAAAGATAAACCCAATCTTACGTCGAGCAGCGGCAATCGTTTTGGCACTAGCTTGCGTTAAGTCAGTTCCATCCACTAAGACTTTGCCGTTAGTCGGGGCTTGTAAATAATTGATGGTCCGGACAAGGGTTGATTTACCGGCCCCTGACAAGCCAACAATGCCAAAGATTTCACCTTTTTCAACACTTAAGGACACGTCTTTGACCGCATGGACAGTGCGCCGTTTTTGCTGAAACGTCACGTCAATATGTTGTAATTCAATTTGACTCATTAGCGCACCTCCCTATTTCCATGAAGCGGGTTTATCAAAATCTTTGAATTCAGATTTGGCGATTGCTTGTTTGAAAGCCTTACTGTTTAAAACTGATTTAACTGCTTTGGCAAACTTTGAATTCTTATTGCTGGTTTTAACGACGAAAACTTCTTTATAATCTTCTTTTAGTTTTTCCAAGGCCAATGCTTTAGATGGTTTCAATTTTGCATTCCATGAATAGTTCCCAGGAATCAACGCAATCGTCACATTACTCATTGATTGTGGTAATTGGGCGGCATCAAGAGTCTTAATCTTCAACTTGTCTGGATTGGTTGCAATATCGGCGGTACTAGCAGTGGCCACATTGATATTTTTCTTTAAGGTAATGAGCTTTTGGGCCGCTAATAGTTGTAACGCCCGGGCCAAGTTTGAGGGATCATTTGGTAGTGATACCGTATCGCCTTGCTTCAAGTCGCTTAACTGACTAATCTTCTCAGAATAAATCCCCATCCCTAACGTTGGAGTTTCACCAATTGCGGTTAACTTCAAATGGTTGGCTTTAGCAAACGTCTTTAAGTACAAGGTATGTTGGAACAAGTTGGCATCAATTTCGCCGGAATTCAACGCTTTATTGGGTTGCACATAATCATTAAATTCCTTTGTAACCACCTTGTACCCCTTCTTCTTCAACAAAGGTCCCAAGACTTTCGTCGCCATATCCCCGTAAGGGCCAGGTGCCACCCCGATTTTGACCGTTTTTAACTTCGTGTTGCTCGCTTGGGTACCACCGAACCGGCTAAACCCAAAAATCGCTGCAAACACGACAATAATCCCGACTAATGCTAATACCCACTTTGTATTTCTTCTCATAATCAATTCCCCATCTCTCATTTTTTTATTAGTTTTAAGGTAATAAAAAAAGTCGTCCTGTTATCTCAAATAACAAGGACGACTTCACGGCCGCGGTACCACCTTAATAGTGTCTCTTAGACACCCACTCATGCAGAACTAACTGCTGCGATAACGGGCATTCCCGCGAACGATTTACATTACTGCTCACCGATCGATTGTTTAAAAAAGACCATCTTCACGTCGCGCTCTGGATCATCTTTCAGCAATTGATGACTCTCTGTTACCAGTTAAACGCCGCTACTCATCTTTCATGATGGTTTCATTATGAGTTTTAGGTTAGAAAAAGTCAAGAAAAATTATAAAATAATTTCAAGCAACGTAAAAGCGCCATCCGGCTGAGCCAGATGACGCTTGGATTTAATCTCTTAAATAAAATCGGTTAAACTTTCAGCAGCATACCGATTAGACGCAATCGGTGTTTCGGCAGCTTTACCGATTGCGATTGCCACAACTGGCACAAAGCGGTCAGGATCCAAATCAAAGGTCGCGGCCACTTTATCGGCAGCATAACCCGCAATTGGATTGGCTTCATAACCATGCGCGCGTGCAATTAACAAGAGCTGCATCGCCGCCATGCTACTATCAATCGTCGCATCTTCAATCAAGAATTCTTTGCTCGCACTTTCATACATCGGCAAAAATGTCTTGAAAATTTCATCGCGTTTTTCAGGGGTGATTTTGCCTTCATCACAAGCTTTATTCCAAACATCACGATAAACTTCATGCGATTTCGTATCACCAAGGACAAAGATCATTGCCGAACAACTATCGATTTGCGGATAGTTGAATGGCATCAACACTGACTTCGCTTTGGCTTTGCCAGCTGCACTAGCGGCAACAACAAAGTGCCAAGATTGTAAGTTGCATGCTGACGGTGCACTAGTGGCTTCTTTGATCATGGCCTGTAACTCTGATGCTGGAATCGTCATAGTCGCATCGAAGCGCCGGACTGAACGCCGACCAAACATCACATCCTTAAAGTCATTATTAACTAACGCATTGTTTAAAACTGTTTCGACCATTACCATAACTTCCTTCCAATTATGTAATCGCTTACCACAATTTTAATTATACCCGATTTACTTAACGTTGTATCTAACCTAACTTGAATTAGTCGGCTTGGGCCACCACAAAGTAATTGCCTTCTGGATCAGCAAAGTTAAACGTTAACGTCCCATTGTTATCCACAATCTCACCAGCAGTTTTGAGTCGAGCATGCAGCCCTTTAAAATCGTCGCTAAAAAACATCAACGATGGCGTATTATTTAAGACTTCTGGTGAATACGTGGCAATAAAAGCGCGGGGGAAAAATGCCAATTCGACTTGACTTGATAGTGTCAAAACCAAGTTTTTAAAATCATCAGGTAGCTTATTGACCTCGGTCACCTTAGCGGCAAAGTTATCTTGCCAAAACTTAACCGACTGATCCACATCTTCCACATACAGCATGACACGCGTTTTTTGCATTTCCAGGCCTCCAGCTTATTTAGAATAAGCTCATCTTAGCACGCAATTATCAGCAACACAATTAAGCTAAACGACTCGATTAAAAAAGCCGCGTCAGGGCGGCCCGACACGGCTTGATCACACTTTGATTACTTAATAGACAAACTGCGAATCCAGTTTTCAATTTCTGGTTGGGTCTTCAAATCGCCATTGACAAAGCGCCCATTTTCCTGGCCATTGTGAAAGCCAACAAAACTTGGTAACCCTCGCACGTTTAAATCTAAGCATAATTGCGTATTTTCATCACGATCAACTTTCAAAAACTTATAAGCGGGAAAGTTATTTTCAATTGCCGGTAACTTTGGCCGAATGTATTGGCATTCGCGGCACCAATCTGCCCCGAAATACAAGATATAATTACCTTGCGCGATGCGATCCATTAAAGCTGCTTCTGTTATTTCTGGTAAACGTTCCATCAGTCAAAAATCCTCCTAATTAGTTAAAATAAGCCCGGGTGTAATCGGCTTGACCACCACTATGATAGTCAACTCCGGCCAGTTTTTGGTTCACTAAATGCGTTTCATTAACATAATACAACGGAATGATCCCTGCTTGGGATTGTAAGCGTCGTTCGGCCTGACGCAAATAACGCCAATACTGCTTAGTATTATTGGTCTTTTTGGCGGCATTAACGAGCTTATCATATTGGCGATCACTAAAGTGACCACTATTCATCGTATTGCCAGTTTGTAAGACGCCCAAGTAGTTAATTGGATCAGCAAAGTCTGCTAACCAATACCACTGACTCAACGAAAAACTGCCACTGCTCTTAAGGGTTTGTAGCCCTTTATCAGGCACATTTTTAATGGCAACGTTGACATGGGTAAGATGCTGTTCGATCTGTTTTTGGACAAATTGAGCCACATTCTTAGTCACATCTTGGTCATCACCAACAATTTTCAAGTTAACGGTCCCTTTAATTTTAGCTTCTTTTAAGCCCGCCGCCCACAACTTTTTCGCCTTGGCGATATTAACTTTGGTTGAATAACTGGTTTCCGTACTAAAATCTTTGCCCGTTGTCGGATCAGTCGCGGTGCCCGGACTAACAAAGCTTGAGGCCGGCTTAGAACCATCCGCTAAAATATTTTTCGTCAATTGTTGCCGATTAATAACCAATGACAATGCCTCGCGTAACTTCCGATTCTTCAATGGTTGGCCCGACCGTTGATTGACTTGTAAATAATAAGTCCACGCCTTGCTAACATGTTTGACACTTTTATCATTTTGCAGACTCTTGGCGGTAACCCCCGTAATCGTGGCATCATCTAGTTTGTTATCAGCAAATAAATTATGCGCGGTATTGGCATCTTTGACGGTCGTATACTTAATCTGATTTAATTTAATGGCTTTTTGATCATAATAATATTTATTGCGCTTCAACGTATACGTGTCATTGGTGCCAGTCCAGCCCGTGATTCTAAACGCCCCGTTAGATACCGTGTTCGCCGCCGTCGTCCCATAAGCTTTCGTCCCGACCTTTTGCACAAATTTTTGATCTTGTGGCATAAAGACTGGTACGGTGACCAATTTATTAAACGACTTCATTGGATGATCCAGCGTAATTTTTAAGGTCCGCTTTCCCGTCGCTTTAATACCTAAGGTTTTATAAGATAGCTTGCCGGCATTGATTTTGTCCGCGTTCTTAATGCCACTAAAGATATACGTATAGACTGGTTTATTCGCCGGATTCATCGCCCGCTTCCACGCGTACTCAAAATCACTGGCTAATACCGGGTCCCCATTGCTCCACTTGGCCTGTTTACGGATATGGAAGACATATTGCGTCCCATTTTTTGTCGGTTTGACAACTTTAGTCGCCATCGCTGCCACCGGTTGATCTTTATGATTCAGTCGATATAACCCTTCCGTCGTGTTCACTAAGGTCGAAAACTCCGGTAACGTGGCTTGATTGGTACTATCTAACGTCGTTAAATCTGACGTCTGCATTAAATTCAACGTCTTTTTCGTCGAACTAGACTTACTTTGAGACTGGGCCCCACAACTTGCTAGCAACGGTAGGGTTACCGCTAATACCAGACTTAACTGCCACCTTTTTTTCATCACCAATTCCTCCCAAAAACTAAAAAATCGCCCGTCCTAAAAAAAGGACGAGCGTCACCCGTGGTACCACCTTATTGGTTGCTATCATCATCTATTGCAACCACTTAGTAGCCAAATAACGCGGCCAACCGCACCCACAGCTTGCACCATGACTGACGCTCCGAGTTCATCTTCATCCGTCACATGCTGCCGTGCTTACACGATCCACGGTCGCTAGTCAGTCCATGACGCATTACTCTTCTCATCAAAGCTTAATGTTTATGATTCATATCATAAACGACCAATGGCAATCCTGCAAGTAATTTATTCGCATGCTTAATTTTAGTCGCTTCATCAAATTTATTTATTTTTTTATTGACCGTTATGTACTACTAAATGACCCACTTTGATGTTGCGCTAGCCCTATTTAAAATTAAAAATCAGCTTGACATCTAATTTAATTTTAATTATTCTAGAGCACATCAACTAAACCAAAACAATTTTGAAAGCGAGGGCGTTACCATGATGAAAATTTATTTGACTAACCATACTAACCTAGTAACGACCCTTGCCGTTCAAAACTTAGCCTTATTATTAACGCAGAAGGACCCGGTCACTTGACCATGAGCTAACCCCTCAAAATTCAAGTGCTGAGCCCTTCTTTCCCATTGTGGTAATGAGGCTTGGTACTAGCGATTTAGCCTCATTCACTACGGTGGATGAGGCTTTTTTGTTAGTTTCAAGGAGGATCGAAGTTCACAACCAGCAACAAACCTAAAAAAGAAAGTGGGATATACATATGCAAAAATGGGAAAAAGTAACGATGAAATTGACAGCACTCGCAACGATTGCGATGACACTTGCTGGCTGTAGTACCGCCAAGTCTAATGGTAGCAGCCAAGGAAACAATCCCGGCAAGACGATTAAGATTGGGGTCAACATGGAACTCTCTGGTTCGGCGGCCGGTTACGGGGAACAAGAAAAAGAAGGCATTCAACTAGCGGTCAATCAAATCAATCAAAACGGTGGGATCAAAGTCGGCAAGACTAAAAAGAAAATTCAACTCGTCATTCGTGATAACAAAACGTCTAACACCACGGCTGCTTCCGTTGCCGCGCAATTGGTGAACAACGATAAAGTCGTCGCAGTTGTTGGCCCAGCCGCAACTAATGCTGGGACGGCGTCAATTCCAAATATGACGAAAGCTAAGGTACCTTCAGTTAGTCCTTCCGCCACTGATCCTGACTATACCCTGCAAAAAAATGGCAGTGTTCAAAAATACATTTTCCGGGCTTGTTATCAAAACAACTTCCAAGGCTCATCAGCGGCCAAGTTTGTCACGAAAACGCTGAAAGCCAAACGTGTTGCCATCCTAACTGACAACTCCAGTGACTACGGTACCGGCTTGACCAAAGCGTTTAAAAAAACCTATACCGGCACAATTGCTAGCAGTCAAACCTTCCAAGAAGGCGACAAAGATTTCAATGCCATCTTGACTGCCTTGAAACATAAGCAGATCGATGCCATTTATGCGCCTGGTTATTACTCTGAATTGGGACTCATTATCAAACAAGCCCGCCAAGCTGGCATCAAAGTCCCAATCGTTGGTAGCGATGGGATGGCTGATGCCAAGTTGACCAAAATCGCTGGTAAAACGAATGCCAACAACATTTACTACACGACCCCATTTTCAACTAAATCCGGGACGACCAATACAACCGCCGCAAAATTCTTGCGTGCCTTTAAAGCCAAATACCACACAACGGCACCAACGTTCTCAGCCTTGGCATACGATTCAGTCTATATGATCAAAGCTGCCATTGAAAAAACGGGTTCCGCCAACTCGGTTAAGATCGCTAACGGCCTTGCTAGTTTGAAAAACTTTAAAGGGGTCACCGGTACAATTACGATGAACAAACAGCATAATCCTGAAAAATCCATCGTTGTTGAAAAGTTGACCAACGGTAGTGTTAAAAAGACTTACAACGTCAAATAAGACGCCACGTTAGGAGGAATCAGATGCAAACCATTGGACAACAATTCATTAACGGTCTTTCGCTCGGGAGTATTTACGCCCTATTGGCCCTGGGCTATACGATGGTCTATGGCATTATCAAACTAATAAATTTTGCCCACGGTGATATTTATATGTTAGGTGCCTTTTGGGGCTATTACGTCATTAATCAACTACATTTTAATTTTATCTTAGCAATGCTTTCAGCCATGTTATTTTGTGCATTGGTCGGCGTCGTGATTGAATATTTTGCCTATCGACCATTACGTCATTCCCCACGCATCACCGCATTGATTACAGCGATTGGGGTCTCATTCTTACTTGAAAACGGCATGTCCTATTTGTTTACGGCTAATACTCGCAGCTTCCCGCAAGTCATTAAAACCGTGACTTATCATGTCGCTGGCCTGCGAATTTCAAATATTCAATTACTGATCTTAGGATCAGCTTGTTTCCTGATGCTATTACTCGAACTGATTATCAAGCGGACCAAAATGGGGAAAGCCATGCGCGCAGTTGCCGTTGATCCAACGGCTGCCCAACTCGTCGGCATCAACTTGAACCACACGATTTCATTTACTTTTGCGTTGGGGTCAGCCATGGCGGGTGCCGCTGGCGTGCTCATCGGCTTGTACTACAACTCGATTGATCCCCTAATGGGCATGACACCTGGCATCAAAGCCTTTGTCGCTGCTGTAATTGGCGGGATTGGCTCAATTCCCGGGGCTTCATTAGGCGGCTTTATTATCGGTATTTTGGAAACTGGTGTCCAAGCAATTGGGTTATCCGCCTATAAAGATGCCGTGGTTTACTTCGTTTTAATTGTCATCTTACTCGTTATGCCAGCAGGGATTTTTGGCAAACATACTAAAGAGAAAGTGTAGGTGATTGTCATGAAAGCACGCTTGCGCGCTAATCTCACTTGGTTAGCATTGATGGTTTTAGGCTTTGTCGTGATCGATAGTTGCGAATTTACGGGTCTAATTAATACCTTTATTGAAAATATGTTGGTCACGATCGGCATTAACGTGATTCTAGCAACTGGTTTAAATCTGATTATTGGCTTTTCTGGTCAATTTTCACTCGGTCATGCCGGCTTCATGGCCATTGGGGCTTATGCCACTGGCATCATCACCCAAACTATGGCGACCCCAGCTGGCTTTTTTATCTCGATGGTCGTCGGGATGCTCATTGCCATCGTTGCGGCGTTAATCGTTGGCATTCCAACCTTGCGGCTACGTGGCGATTACCTGGCCATTGCCACGATGGGTGCCGCCGAAATCATTCGGTTGCTCATTAATAACTTAAAAATCACAAATGGCGCCGCGGGACTATTCAATATTCCCGCATTAGCCTCATGGGCAACCGTTTATGTCTTGATGTGTTTGACCACGATTGTGACCGTCAACTTCATTCATAGTCGCAGTGGGCGGGCAATTATGGCGGTCCGCGAAGATGAGATCGCTGCTGAAGCAATGGGGATTAATACCACGCGCTGGAAACTGGCAGCCTTTGTTTTCGGCGCCGCTACAGCAGCTATCGGTGGTTCTTTGCATGCCGCCTATATTCAAACAATTGCGCCAAGTGACTTCAACATTATGGCTTCGATCGCAATCTTGATTGTCGTTGTCCTTGGTGGTGTCGGTAGTATGACCGGTACCTTTGTTGCTGCCGTTGGCCTAGGTGCGCTAGATACCATCTTGCAAAACTTTGGGACCTTACGCATGATCATTTATTCCCTCGCCTTGATTTTAATTATGATCTTCAAACCATCTGGTCTCTTGGGTACTTGGGAATTATCGTTTCGTCGCCTCAATCGTCATCATCTAAAGGAGGTCACCAATCATGAGTAGTCCATTATTAACTGCCACCCAATTAGTCAAAAACTTTGGTGGCCTAACTGCCGTTGCGAATGTCTCCGTACATTTTGATCAAAACGAATTGATCGGCTTAATTGGGCCAAATGGGGCAGGTAAAACCACGTTATTTAATTTGCTCACTGGTGTGACGCCAGTTAGTTCTGGTACCATCAGTCTTTATACTGACCATGGTGTCCAAACTTTAAATGGCAAGAAGCCGGCCCAAATTGCCCAAGCTGGTTTATCACGAACTTTTCAAAATATCCGGCTATTCAAGGCACTTAGTGTCCGTGACAACGTCCGGATTGCGATGACAAACCATTATCATGAAAGTTTTTATAGCTGTTTATTACGCACACCCCATTTTTATCGAACAGAGGCCGCAATGACAGCTGCTACACAAAAATTATTAGCCTTGTTTGACCTAACTGCGGTCGCTGATCAACCCGCTAAGAACTTGCCTTATGGGGTGCAACGACGCCTAGAAATTGTGCGGGCACTAGCAACCAAACCTAAATTACTCTTCTTAGATGAACCAGCAGCTGGCATGAATCCTGAAGAAACTGCAGATTTAACCCGCTTGATTCGACAAATTCAACAAGACTTTCATATTACCGTGGTCTTGATCGAACACGATATGTCACTAGTGATGAATGTTGTCGAACGACTATACGTCTTGGAACACGGCGCTTTATTGGCAGAAGGCACGCCCAGTGAGATTCAAAAAAATCCGGCCGTAATCAAGGCCTACTTAGGGGATGACGCATAATGCTAACTGTTAAAGATCTAGTGGTAAACTATGGTGCCATTCAAGCCGTTAAAAAAGTCAGTTTTGAGATTCACACTGGTGAAATCGTGACCTTGATTGGTGCCAACGGTGCGGGTAAATCAACAATTTTAAAAACGATCTCTGGCATCTTGCATCCCGTCAGTGGTGAAATCATTTACCAAGATCGACCACTAAAGAAAGTCACTGCACCTAAAATCGTTCGTGCTGGAATTTCCCAAGTCCCCGAAGGACGGCATATTTTTCCCGGCCTATCCGTACAAGAAAATTTACAAATGGGCGCCTTTTTACGTACAGATCGCACCGCTATCAGTAAAACCTACGATGACGTGTATCATTACTTTCCAGTCTTAAAGCAACGGCGTCATCAAGATGCGGCCACCTTGTCTGGTGGCGAGCAACAAATGCTGGCCATGGGTCGAGCGCTAATGGCAAAGCCACAATTAATGTTGCTAGATGAGCCTTCGATGGGGTTGGCACCAATCTTTATTAATGAAATTTTCGACATCATTAAAGCCATCAACGCCGCTGGTACCACCGTTTTATTGATTGAACAAAATGCGAACAAAGCACTAGCAATTGCTGATCGCGGTTATGTCCTAGCAAGCGGTCAAATTAAATTAAGTGGGACTGGTACCGAATTATTAGCCAATACGGCCGTCCAAAAAGCTTATTTAGGGGGTTAAACATGAGTGTTGCAGATTATATGACAAAAAAATTAGTCGTCGTTCATCCCGAAACTACCGTCAGTGTGGCCGTCGACTTAATGCGCACCAACGATATTCATCGCTTACCGGTAATGGATGGCAATCAATTAGTCGGTCTAGTGACTCAGGGAATTATTTCGCGAGCACTACCGTCCACCGCCACCAGTTTATCCGTTTACGAAACCAATTATTTATTGACTAAAGCAACCGTCGCCAATATTATGACGACCAACGTTCAAACGATTAATGCAACCGACCAACTCGAAGACGCCATCTATCAAATGCGCCAACATAAAATTGGTGTTCTACCGGTCATGCATGCGCATCAAATCGTTGGTATCATTACAAATAATGATATTTTAGCGGCCTTTTTAAATATCACTGGCTATGGTGAAGCCACGGTCATTAGTCGTGTCGTCATTCAACATGATCACCCTGGCGTGATTTTTAAAATCGGTCAAGTGTTAGCCGAACACGATTTAAGCATCGAAACCTTGATGGTCGTTCGTCGTCAAAACCAACGGATTATCGAACTACACATCACTGGTGACCAAGTCGAAAAAGTCCAGTCAGTCTTAACAACCGCTGGCTTTGAATTAGAATAGATAACTGCGTCACTTTAACGATTTTGTTAAAATGACGCAGTTTTTGATTATTTTAAATTAGGTAAGCCAAAATAATTTAAATTTAAGTCCTAAAGTTTTATAATACAGTTGGTTCAAAAAGTGAAGGGAGTCATCTTAATGAGCCCAAATGATTTAGTACTTTACCTCAAGCAAATCAACGTTTTACCGACAAAGCCGTTTTGGTGGCAGCCATTCGGTCGTACCGCGGTTTGCGTTGATGTCGACGGTCAACGGTCAGTCTATCAATTAAATATCGCCGATCACGTCGTTAAAGTGTACCAAGCCTCCTCCCAGAATGAAAATTCCGGCGACTTTCACTTTAAGGACAGCATTCAATTAACCGATCAACAGCTAGTAGCGTTGCCAAAACAGCCCACTAGTATCGGTTAACTTCACAAAAACGAGCCTGGACTTACCAGACTCGTTTTTTTGTGCTATGCAAGGCTTTCCCTTAACTTGCTGGGATATCTTGTAAACTCCAATTAATCTGACCAGCGTATTGACCGGCATAAACACCAGGCTTAACCCGCAAGAAAATACCTTTATTGGTAGACCAATCTTTAGTAATTGAGGTAGTTGCGGTATCACCACGCGTGCCACTAGCAATTAAGGTCGACTGGTTCGTCATCACCATTGTTTGTTGCCCATTTTGATAAATCAAATCTCCCGTCAATTGATGTGTCACCGAAGTTAAGGTTGTCGCATTAGCATATAAATACCAAGTTGACTTTGGTGCACGCGTATCACTAAGTTGAACGTCACAAGGTCCATTTGGCGCATAGGTGGTTGTTTTTACCGGCACCATCAAGTGCTCAAAGTTAAGCGTCCCGCTGAGGCTTCCAAATGATAGTGTCCCTTGCAACCGACGAATCGTTACTATTTGTGAAGCCGATCGATTAGCGCCGTCTTGGGCGTAAATCGACACCGTCGTACTCATGCCATCGGTTAGTGCCAATAACTGCCGTGCTAAATTTGAAGCTTCACTTTTAAACTCAACTTGTGTCGTGGGTGTTCCATCCGTGTAATTCACCGTAAAGTTGGCCTGCTTAACCAGCCAAGCGATTACTGCTTGATCACTCATCTCAGTGGTAATATCACTTGGCCCCAACATTAAGACTGGTTGATTAGGTGTTAACGCCAAGGTCTTGTGCATCACAGTGGCTGTCACATGACCACTATCGCCGTTACTATTACTCTCCGTGATTGTTACCGCATTCTGTGACGCTAGATTCGTGCCTAAGTCAAGGGTATAAGTCTTATCACTACCAACCGTGGTCGTTACTCCATTCACATTACTGGAAATTGTATCACCGGGATGACTCCCAGTTCCTTTGATAACCGTATCAGTTGCATTAAGCTTGCCATCAATTGTTGGCTTTAATTGCGCCGCCACCGTCACATCCGCTGGAAAAGCGCCGAATTGATAACCGATATTCAAGCCGGGATTACTTGATGGGGTATACCGAAAGCCAACATAGACGGGGAGTTTATCTTTCAAATCAGTTAAATCTACACTAATCGTCTGGGTATAGCCGCTAGAAAAGAAACTATCAAATGAATGACTTGTAAACCCACTCGCTATAATGGCCGGTTTGTCTGTACGTAGCGAAACACCATTCGCAGTCATGACATCAAAATACAAATTATTCATTTTAGTATTGTTCCCACTAATACTGACACTGCCGCTAAACGTGATCGCGATTTTAGTCGTTTTCGTTGTCAACCGCCCATTTTCAATATTATTAGCCGTTACTCCCGTTAAATCTGGGTAAGACAGTGAGCCACCAGTCGCTGTTAATGCCCCAGGTGTTCGCGAAGGTTGAAACGAAGTCCCACTCATCACATCCATCATTTTATCGGCACGGACCGCCAACAACATGTTGTGACTTAATAGCACTAGACCAACAACCACTAGTCCTATCCACCATTGTCTCTGTACGCGCATCGCTTTACCCCCTTCGCCATTGATGGATCAGCAACCAACCGATACCACCAAGAAAACTTAATAAGATCCCCCAAACCCTTAGTATCCACTCGCCGTGATTTCCCGTTTGTGGTAAGCCTTGGGGCGCGCGCCGGTTAATTTGACGTGCTGGTTTAGTCACTGTCCGATACGGCGTTCGCCCATCTGGGATGGCCACCGTGGTCGCGCTAGCCAGCGGCACCGGTTGTTTTGTGCGATAGAACTCGACTGTGACCCGCGTTGCCGGTGTCGAACCGGCCAGCACGGTGATCGGTATCCAAGTCGCCAGAACTAGTATACTGATTAACAAACCAACCACCCGCATCTACTCATCTCCCTTAAATCGTACGTCGCCGATGCCAATTGCGTATTAACCAAGCACTACCAACAACCACTAAGGTTCCTAACGCTCCAGCACCGACAAACCACCAAATACTCAAACCGGCATTATCCACCGACTGCTGATTATATCGTTTGGCCGCTGCCGGACTAATCGTAAAATCTCGATCAAATATCCAATGATGCGCGGCATTGGTTGCCACCAGATGTAAATGATAATCGCCGGCCTGCAATGGCTTTGTTCCAGTTAATAAGGGGTAACGAAACCGTGAATTGGGTGCTAATTGCACATTCTTTTTACGGGCCTGATGTACAACCCGACCGGCCTGTTTACTCGTGACTGTACTTTTCACTGTCAAATTAGGCACAATCACAGCCGCAATATTTCGCAATTCAGGGAAAACACCTCGATGATAGTTCTCCATTCCAGCAGTAACTTTCCCAAGCTTTAAGTTTGGGGCAGGTGGCTTATCTTCGGTGTACTTTAAGCCAATCACATAGGAATATTGATTCCGAATATTCATGGAATTTTTGACCGTACTGGTGGCTTTTTGATTCACCCGTTTAAAAAACCAGCCCCCTAAAATCACGCCACTAAACTGAGACTGCGGCATTTTAACTTTAGCTGTCACGGTTTTATTGCCATTGGCTGGTACCGTGACCACCTTTGCAGATTGCAATTTGGTCACTTGATGCATCGGATACCGTAGCGATGCATCAAGCGTTTTGGTCGGCACGACATATTCAATGACCCCGTTGCTATTCGTATAAGCTGTATGGATGGCCGTTTGAACTTGAATATCGCGATTGGTAACATTATAAATAACGGTCTTTAGGACTTGTTGCTTCCCCGGCTTCATGGCCAAATCAAAGAACGATTCTCGCTTATTTTGTTGATTAGTTGGTAATTTAGCCCCGACACTAAACCCAATATTATTGACCGGTTTGGTAACTGCAGCTTGACCGACTAAGCCCCCCAATATTCCAACCATCACAGGCCCTACCAATAGTAATTTCAGCCGCTGACTCATTTTCACGGTCATTCCCCCTTTTTTTCAGGCTATTTATGTATCCAGGTATCTTATAACATCACTAATACCCGGATTGTACTTAAGCTAATTTTTTGGTAAATCACCTAAATTCCACGTCACTGTCGTATCATAACCTTGTGACTTAGCCTGATTAGCTGGGATATTCAACTTAATATCACTTGGATCAACTTGTGCGATCGTCAAACCAGCACCTTTATTCATTGGGGCAGTTAATAGCGGCGTACTACTGGCTGCTAAAGCATTGGTTACTTTTGATAAATTGACACCATTGGTCTCACTAGTTTTGAGCGGTGTACTAACTGAGCCATTATTAACCGATAAGGTCGCACCATCGATCGTCGTGCCATCAGTACCTTTTAACGGTTCACCATTAACTGATAGTTGCCAGCCAGCATTGGTCCCACGAACATCCGAAACTTCAACCACGGCTTTTCCATTCAAAAGTGCATCGGTATTGGCATTATTATCACGCTTATTAGGATCTTGATAATTAGCTGGATAGCTTTGATCATGCAAGATATCCAGTGGATGACTCCCAAAATCCAACACATTCGTAATATAAACTAACGAAAGACCGCCACCGGCTTGCGCCCCATTATTAGCAATCGTTGTCGTATCATTATCTGGATGTGCAGGGTCAATTGGATTAATGTTTTTATCGCCTTGTGTAAAACTCGCATGTACCGTTGTTTTACCACTACGGTTTTCACTAGCCGGTGCCGAACCACTATCCGAAGACGCATCTGGACTAGGCGTCGTATCCGCCGCATGACTCTTAACTGGCGCACTCAAACTCAACAACAAGGCACTGCTCAATAATACGGCTTTCAATAACTTTGACATTTTTAAACATCCTCCTTTTGATATGCCGTAAATATAGTTTATCGCGTTACTGTTTAATCGTAAAACATTTACCAGACGACACTTATCGTTACATAACATAATGTTTTATATCCGTTGATTTATATTTTTATACCCTTGTAACAACAAGGTTCACGTCAGCTTATTTAACTTTATTTTGACTTATTTTTATTTATAAAAGTTTGATAAAATTTATCTTTGTATAACCTAATCATATCAGTTACTAGTGGCCGCTAGTCATTATATCTAGCAAAAAGCCGCATCACCCGAAGGTCATGCGGCACATTGTCGCTAACACTATTCAGAACGTAACGCAGTTGCTGCATCTTTTTTCGCAGCCATCCGTGCTGGAATATGGCCACCCAGAACGGTCAAAACAGTACTAATAATAATTAAAATCAGCCCATGCATTGGATTGAGCTGGGCCACATTTTTCAACCCGGTAATATTACTGAGCACTGCATTGGTTGGGAAAGTCAACGCCCAAGCAATCAAGACCCCTAAGCAACCTGATGCGACCCCAAGAATGGTTGTTTCAGCATCAAATACGCGGGTAATATCTTTCTTCCGCGCCCCTAAAGCTTTCAAAATTCCAATTTCTTTAGTCCGTTCCAGAACCGAGGTGTAGGTGATGATTGCAATCATAATCATACTTGTCACCAATGAGATGCCCGCAAATGCAATCAAGACATACGTGATTGCGTCCATCAAACTCCCAGTTAACGTGGACACTGTCCCGGCCAAGTCCGTGTAAATCACCTTGTTAGCTTTGGACTTACCCTTGTTATATTTATCCAAATATTTCAATACTTTATCTTTGTTCTTAAAACTATTCGGATAAATCAAAATACTAGCTGGTGTTGTTGAACCACCTAAATAACTAATCAGGCTGGTCTTTGTATCACTATCCACCTTAGCCCCAGTCATGACATTGCTGTCACTCTTTTTCTGAGCTTTGACAATCTTGGACGCTTTATTAGCTTGAATGACATTCTTCGACAGTTGATCACTATAAGCAATCCCAGTCGCCAAGACATTTTCAGAATCCTTATTCTTGGCTTTTAAAATCCCCACAATTTTAATGGTTTGATTGTCAGCCTTTTGATACAAACTAGTCGTCAACTTATTTGGCAAGTAATTCCCAGTTGGCAGGCTTTGGTAATAGTCATTATTCGTGACCAACTTAACGGTCGTGCCAACTACTTTGGCGTAGGTCAGATTTTGATTACTTTTAACATCAAACCCTAAATTTTTCAAAGCATTGATGTTCGTATTACGCTTACGATCCGTAATTAAAACAACTTCATTAGCCTTCGTTGGCAACTTCCCATTTAAAACCGTATAGTGCTTCTTCAAGAAACTATTTTTACTCGTTTCAGCACTGGGATAAACGGAAGTCCCGACACCGGTCATACTAGCCATTGCGGCTGAAGCACTGTTACTGTTCTTACTATTTTGATTTGAAAATGACACCGTTTTGACTTTGCCATCGACTTTGCGAATCAAATTCATCCCGGTTGAATACGTATAGGTCACGTTTTTGCTCAACTTAGGATCCAAATTTTTGATATAAGTCAAATACGATGTCGTGAGTTTATTCGTATGGGTGGCTTGGTCAGCCTGGCTGGTCTTCGCTTTAATTTGACCAGTCTTAGCCACCGTAGTGGTATCTTTAGTGCCGGTTGAACTCGAAACGGTCTGCGAAATCGTAATCGGCATTTGCGCTAATGTGTTACTTTGCGTCTTATCAATTTGCTTTTGGAAGCCATTCGACAGAGCCAACACAATCGCAATCCCAATAATCCCAATACTAGAGGCAAACGCGGTCAACGCGGTCCGGCCCTTTTTAGTCTTGATATTCGTAAATGACAACTTCAGCGCGGTCCAAAAAGTCATTTTAGTTTTCTTTAGGTAGATTGTAAAATTAATCCGAACGCTGTTCGGACAAAAAAGATCAGCTTCCTTTAAAATGGTGTTTACCACAAAC
>NZ_BJDJ01000011.1 GCF_005405085.1 Lactiplantibacillus daowaiensis
TGCCATGCTTATACGCCAGCTGAACGTGGTAGTAATGAACGCTTTAATCGGAATTTACGTTATTTTTATCCTAAAGGGACTCGTTTTGAGCACATTAGTGCTCAAGATTTAACGACGACGTTACTCCAAATTAACCAGCGACCGCTTAAAATACTCGACTGGCAAACACCGTATCAGGTTATGCTGACAAATTTGTCCAAAAATTCGGATTAAATTTGCAATCTACCATTAGTTATATTAATTAAAAAAGGTGGCGACAAAATGGGGTTGCTTATTTCAACCGGGGTATTGGTAGTCGCAGCCATGGTCAGTATTGTGATCAATCGGCGCTGGTTACCACGTTTGTCTGTTAATTATGTCAGTCTCTTGATTGGGGCGGTTATCGCAGTCGTGCCGTTTTTAAATCGACTCGTTGAGCAATTTAATTCGGAAGTGTTTATTGGACTGATCGTGGCGCCATTGCTTTATTTTGAGGGTCAAAATACCCGCTTGAATTTGGTAGGTCGCCATGTGCGTGACATTATCAGTTTAACGGTGGGCATGGTGGTATTGTGTGCGGTAGTAGCTGGCTTAGGTGTGCATCTGGGGGCTAGTATCGGGTTACCGTTAGCGTTCATTTTAGCGGCCATCAGTACACCGACCGATGCGACAGCCACAGAATCAGTGACGATGGGACGCATTCTACCGCGGCGGGTGGCGACGAGCTTAAAATTGGAATCATTATTTAACGATGCTTCTGGGATTATTTTGTTAAATATGGCGGTTCTGTGGTACGTCAATGGTTATATCAATTATTCGCAAACTTTGGTCGATTTCATTTATTCGGCGGGTGGCGGGATTGTTTTTGGGGGCTTAGTTAGTGCCATCATTGTTTATATCCGGCAACATATGTTACGGTCGAAGCTGAACTTTATTAATAATACGTATAATAATGGGACGCCGTTAAAAATCATTTATTTAATGACACCGTTTTTACTTTACTTTGGTGCCGAAGCCATTGGTGTCTCAGGAATTATCGCGGTTGTCTTTGCGGGATTAGTGCATAATGCAGAAGGTGAACGGAGCGCGTTGGCTAATCCACAGTTGGCCAGTGATATTTACCAATTGGTCGGTTTATTGAGTGATATTTTAAACAGCGCGGTTTTTATCGTGCTAGGCATCGTTTTACTGCGAACGACGCTAGATCGTACTGTTTCAACGAACGGCTCTTGGCTCTGGTTAATTGTTGGGGTCATCTTATATGTAGCCAACCTTGTGGCGCGGTATTTGTATGTGCGGCTCGTCCATCGCATCAATAACCGACTGGCGTGGATCTTTGCATTAGGTGGGATTCACGGGGCAGTGACCTTTGCGTTGGCGTTCACCGTAGCGGAAACCCAAGTTAAGACAGCCGACTTTAACTTAGTCTTGCTGTCTGAAAGTTGTTTGATCATCTTGAGTATGCTAGTGCCAACGATTATTTTCCGTTGGCTCTTGCCAAGCGTCCATGTTGATCAAAATATCGGTAAACAGATGGCACGGATTCGTCAACAAATGATCGATGCCGGGATTGAAACGTTGTGGCAAATGCCAACTTCTGAAGAATTCAAAGCAGCGGTCACATTTGATTTACGTTCTCAAAATGGGCACACTTCGGTCAGTCAGTTTATCTCAGAATGGCAACGGATGGTCCGCCATCCTGAATACACGGCAGACCAAATGCGGGACTTGATGACGATTTACCGCGGGGTCTTCCAAACAGAACGGGATTACTTGACGGCACAATATGAAACGACCCATCAAATTAGCGAAGATGTTTTCAATCAGCTTTATCGAGAAATTGCGATGGCTGAGATGGTCGTCCTAGAATATGGGGTCTCAAAATAACGGTTAGTTTAATCTCCTGGTTCAAAACGCTTAATGCTGTTTTGAATCAGGAGATTTTTTGTACGCAATTGAAGAGGCGTATGAGTGGTTATCACAATTTATTGGGGAAACATTATTTCATTATTATTCTACTGTAAGTAGTTTATGGTGTAATATTTGCACAACTAGGCACGCTTGACGCCTGTTATGATCGGTATTAATGACACTTTTATCATGTGAATGATCTGGCAATTAAAAATAGAAATAATTTTTTTCTAATAAATCATGTGGCATTTATCACTAATAACGCTTGCAATTAAGGTGCTATTTAGTGACGTCTGTTAATCGTTATCTGACCGATTGCTTTTTGAGGATTACGAGGGGGCATGCCTTTGATGGCTCAGCTAGTAACAACGGGGAAATTCGAGTTTTTGTATTCATTACTTTTTAGGGGATGGCGTTATGAAACAATTTAATCAGGGTAATCAACCACATTATAAACATGGTAATTTATGGATCTATGTTGGGTTAGCCACAATTTCAGCGACGTGGCAATTAGGACAGTTAACTGCACAAGCAGCCGCGACGACGACAGAGACAACGATACCAACAACGCATAAAGCCGCAACTGATCCAGCGACAACGACTACTGAGTCACATACGGTAGTGTTATCAAGTCATACGGATCAGGAAACACCAGCGGCGACGGCACCGCAAACACCGACGACAACTACTGCACAACCAACTGGCCAAACAGCGACCAACGCGGCGCAACCGACCGCATCGACGACGCCGTCGCAACAATCAGCGCAAACTGAGGCTAAACAGCCACAGGTAAGTACCACAACGCAACCCGTCCAAGCTGACAAACCAGTGACGTCTGTTAAGCCGGACGATGCTAGTGACACACCAGCTAATCAGCCAGCTGCGACTGATCAAGTTGACCAGCAAACTGAAACGACGCCTACGCAAGTAACGGCGGTCCAACCAACGCCGTCGCAAACCACACCGACGACGCCAGCACCTACCAAAGTTCAGGCATGGCCAGCACGCATGAGTAAGGCAATGGTTGCGCCAGATCTTGCGACGAGTGTGGCGAATGATCCGACCGGTATCGATTGGAAAATCACGGCGGATGGGACGTTACATTTGGCTGCCGGGACATTAGCGGATTTAAGTGATAACGTTGATGTGAGTCCTTGGCAAAAGTACCAAAACCAAATTAAAACAATCGATTTTGATGGCCCAGTCGTTGCGAGTGCCGGGATCAATGGCTTATTCAGTGGACTAAGCAATGTTAAGACAATTAATAATCTAACTAATTTGGATACGACTAACGCGACTGATATGGGGAGCATGTTCAAGTACATGACGGCCCTAACTAGCCTAGATTTATCTAAATTCAAAACGAGTAACGTTCATTGGATGAATAATATGTTCGATGGCGATGCGGGGCTAACGTCATTGGATGTGACCGGCTTTGATACGGGTAATGTCTATGATATGGCTCGGATGTTTGCGGGGCTGGATGGGTTGACTAGTTTGGATTTGAGCCAACTAAATACCAAGTCAGTCGGTTATGATCCCGGTGACACCGGGACGTTTACGTTAAACGAATTAGTAGCGGGCGGCTTTAACTCGCAATTGGCGACTTTAAAGCTACCGACATTTGATTTGACGAATGTGCCAGAAATGCAATATGTGTTTGAAAACTTGAATCAATTAACTAGTCTGACCTTAAGTAGCGTCAATCATGGGAGTCGGGCGATTGATTATAGTGGCATGTTAAGCATGATGGCTAAGCTGAAAACTTTAGACCTGGCGAACTTTCAACTTAACAATGCTGATAATACTGACAATCTACTGAGTCAGTTACCGGCGCTAACCACTTTAACGTTGGGACCCCAAAATACACTAGGTGCTTTTACTCAGCTGGAAGGTAGTGCTGGTAGCTATTTAGATCAATGGGTATCCCAAAATGATGGTACAACTTACAGCACGTTTGACTTAACCAATTTATATGGCAGTAATCGTGATACCGCAGTATTGGATACGTATACGCATAAAAGCTTCTTTACGGGTAAAGCAACGACCCAGTTGGCGGGTCCTAAGGCGACTTGGAATCCATTACACAATATTACGGTCCTAGATGCATTTATGGGGACTGAGGATCAGACCGACCAACAGCTGTATACGTTTGATGGTCAAACCTTGTATAACGCGGATGGGACTGAGCATACTGGTGAACTTAATACGGGCAGTCTGACGAGTATGCAACATCCAATTACCGTGACGATTACCGATGCGCAAGGTCAATCAGTCACGCCAGCAGAACTTGCGGCGCAACCAGGGGTTTATGCGATCCATTACGCGACTGAAGATAATTTTGGCAATCCAATGACAACTGATGGTGCTGTCACGGTAATCGCAACCAAAGCCACGGTCAAAGCTAAGTCGACGGACCAACCAGTTTTGATTGGCCCCGCTACTAGCCAATTGACTTGGCAAGCTAGTGATAATTTTGCTTCAGCGACCGATGCTCAGGGGCAAGCCTTGGCACTTGATCAATTGACAGCGGTGACCATTACTCGTGATCAAACGCCGGTCGATACGGTCGACTATACTAAAGCTGGGACTTATGCCATCACGTATCAATATACGGATCCGGCTGGTAATGAACGGACTGACACGGTCACAGTGGTAGTCAAGGCGTCGGCCGCTGCCGTTAGCGTTAAACAAGCCACGGTCACGTTTTTTGCGGGTAATCAGCATACGACTTGGTCGGCCTTAGCAAACCTTGACCAGGTGACCGATGCAACCGGTCAACCGACGACTTTAACTCGGGTCACGGTGACTAAGGATGGCCAGCCAACAGCCACGAATCAAGTTGAGCCAGCTAAGGCGGGGGTGTATACCGTCACGTATACGTATGCTGATGTGGTTGGCAATCAAAAGACAGCAACGACTACGGTGACGGTTAAACCATCGTTAGCGGACTTACAAACGCAACCCGTGACGAAATATGCAGGTGGACAGGCACAATGGCAAGCAGCTGATAATTTACAGTTCGGGACTGACGAAAATGGGCAGCCATTAACCGCAACTAGTCCAGGGATGGTCGTGACCGTGGCTGCTGAAAATGGTGAGCCAGTCGTTAATACCAAAGTCCCGGGCGTGTATACCATCACGTATACGTACACTGATGTTGATGGTAATACGATAACGGCCAATGCGCCATTGACCGTTAAAGCTTCAGCAGCACGACTAACACCAACTACGGTCAATCAAACGTATTATGCCGATGCCCAGCAACCGTTACCGTGGGATGCAGCCGCTGGTTTGGCCCAGTCATTGAGTGCGACGGGACAACCCCTACCAATAACAGCGTTACAGTTGCGTTTAGATAGTCAGCTAGTAACGGGGCCGACTTTGCCACTAACAGTCGGCCAACATCAGGTGACTTATACGTACACTGACCCAGATGGGAACGTGACGACGACGGTTGTGCCAGTGACCGTTAAAGCCGACCAAGCAGATTTTGTATTAACGACGACTAATCCCACGATTACAGCAGGTCAGAGCTGGTCGGCTTTAAGTAATGTTGCCAGTTTAGTGACGACTGATGGTCATCAAGTTTCACCAACTGCGGTGACGGTCACTTATCGGCAAGCTGGCCAGTTAGTGCCAGCTTCAGCGTTATCACAGCCCGGTATTTACACGGTTCAGTATCAGTATACTGATACGACTGGTAAGCAATTGACCCAGCAGGCAACTTTGACGGTGGTCGCACCAACACCAGTGACACCAATTCAACCAACAACACCTGGTCAACCTACTAATCCAACCACGCCGGTGGCGACAACAGTACCAACAAAACCAGAGGCGCCATCGCCAGTTGAGCCAACGACGGGGCAGAAAGTTAAGCAGGCGATGCCTAAAAAGCAGTCAGATCCAACGACGGTTAACATAGTACCGGTCAGTCAACGAACAATTGCAGTGCCAGTACAAGTGTCAACGACCGTTAAACCAACGTCAAAAGTGCCAACGCGCACACCGCTTAAGGCGTCGGCGGCTAAGGCTAAACAAGACACATTACCACAAACTGATGAGGTAACGAATCAGTCTCAACGACATGGTTTCGGATTGTTGCTACTAGCTATTTTCAGTCCACTGCTATTTTGGCGTAAACGGCGGTCTTAAAGATAAAATAAGCTTAGACTAAAAACGACCCTCACAGCTGACACCATTAAACGTATCAGCTGCGAGGGTCGTTTTACAATTGCTGATCCAATCGTCGAATTGCGAGATATTCGACGATTTGGCCAAGCATAATTAAAAGGGCGGCAATGAGCAAGGCTCGGTCTAAACGAATTAAGACGGTGCCAGCGGTGAAAAGTAAGCCGACGGTGACGAGGCAAATTAAAATAACAAGGCCTTCATAGTAAGCTTTAGTTAAAGTGTTGGCGCGCAATCGAATCAGTTGCCAACGTTCATCATTCCGATACTTTCGCTGGCGATTAGCAATTTGCCAGTTGGCGAAAAGATATAAGAACAGGACCAAAATAATCAGTGCAAGTAGTAAGCGTTGTATAGCCATTGGTTGACCTTCTGATAAAAAATAGCTTCTATTTGACAATTAAAAGTTTGGGCGATTTTAAAAGCCAATTCTAACGATGGTAAGTAGCGGCCTTTTTCAATCGAGATAACGGCCTGCCGAGATACTTGAAGACGGGCGGCTAAATCGGCTTGCGTTCAGTCATTTTTGACGCGATACAGTTTAAGGCGGTTTTGAATCAATGTCACACCAACTTTACAAAATGTCATGGGTTCTTTACATCAAGTATCGGACAAAAAGAATCCGCTTACAACACAACGTCAAAAAAAGATGCTTGCTGCGAAAAGTCGCGGTAAGCATCCTTTTTAAGTGGTCAATTAGTCATCTTCAAGAAAATCGCGCGTTTCAATGGCCTGACCCACAAAGTAGGATTTTTGATTGATCTTGTAAGTCGTCCAGTAGCTATCAAAACCGTAACCAGCAAGCGTATAACTCTGATGATGTTTTTTCGGGTTATGCGTAATCGTTAACCGATAATGCCCGGTACTGATTTTCTTATTGGGTAGCCCTTTAATGGCTTTCGGATAATCGATGATCGTCGTTTTACCCTTATATGTTACTTTAGAGACCTTGACTGAGGCGGTCGGTTTCCAAATGAATCGCGCCCCATCCATTGTTTCTTCAGCCCCAGAGCCGTAACCATATTTGGTCATCGCTTTAGTATCGTAATATTGCAAGTAATTGTCCAAGGTGAGATAGAAGGCAGCGGGATTCGTGAAATCATCGTTTTTAGTCGTCTTAAACCCAGTCCCAGCTTGGAACAATAATGCGCGGGTCGGCACCGCTAACTTGACCGCTTTGAAGTTGGCGGTCGTCAGTGGGATGTCTGAAATCTTATTTTTGTTCATGCTATCAAATTTTAGTTTTTTGATGCGGTTATAATGAACGGCCCCGGATGTAAAGGCGGCGGTCACGATTTGGTGACCATTTTGATAGCTGCCACCGAAACCGGCGATTTGTAAAAGCGCGCCTTTATGTTTCAACAGCTTTTTATACTTAGTCCCGGATTTTTGATAAATCCCCACGTACATGTTTTTCTTTAAACGCACATATTTAGTTGTTTCTGGTAGATAGGTAGTGCTTGTCGTTTTTGTCGTGGCTTGCGCGGTCAGGCCAGTTAGCCCTAAGCCACCAAGTAAGACAAGTGCGGCCCCCATGACTGATTTTTGCATGTGAACAGAACTCCCTTGATTAAAAGTGGGTCTTAAACGTACCCCATCATTAGTTTAACGCAGGTAACGCGGGATTAACACTAGCGAAATAAACATCAGAGATAAACTAAAACAATTGTAACACGTTACTTTAACTAAATGACTCACAACCAACCACACCCAAAACTCAGGTTACCGCAGCCCACGAAAAAAGTCATCTCCTAATTGAGATGACTTCACTCGATCTAAGCTTGTTTATTTTGCCGATGCCGCCAACCAACCCCAAAGTGGACCATTGATTCGGTCCCAGCCTTGATACGGGCGATGTTGGCCTTGTGGCGATAAAAGATAAAAATCGTTAAGATGACGGCAATGACGGAAAGAATCCAATCTTGATAATAAAAGATCGCGATGAGACTGACGAGCGTTAATGACGCCATACTGGCGACGCTGACCATGCTGGTCAAATAAACGAGACTAAACATGATGGCACTGGCAATTAAGAAAAAGTGCCAGTTGTAAGCAAGCAAGATGCCGGCGCTAGTCGCGACCGCTTTACCACCTTTAAAGCCAATAAAGATGGAGAACGTATGGCCTAAAATTGCTGCGAGTCCAATCAACAACGCATTGACTGGAACGTGTAAGAGGGCTGGTTGGGCCGCTGCGAGCGTCCCTTTTAAAATATCCATCGCCATTACGATCGTTCCCGCCGTGGGTCCTAAGACCCGGTAGGTGTTCGTCGTGCCAATGTTACCACTGCCGGATTGTCGAATATCGGTATGGAAAAAGAGCTTGCCGATAATGACCCCCGACGGAATCGAACCTAGTAAATAGGCCACGACCAACATGATTAAAATTTCCACAGTTGGTTCCTCCTGCAATAGAGTCAACCAATATTTTAGCATTGTTTATGGTTTGGTGGGGGGCTTTTGACTAAAAAGTTTGACAATTTCAAATGGGCTGTTTACAATTAAGCGAACATACATTCGCGGTGGCAAAAAACGGCATTTTTAAGGTCAGCAAACTTAAACGGAACAATTAACATGATTTTTAGTGGTCGGTACGTCAATTCAGTTTACGACGAACGACAAAATCAGCTTAAAACTCGCCTGATAAGCATTAAAAATTAGTAAATTGAGTAGAAATCAGGTTTGCTGTGCTATAATTTAATCTGCGCGGTTTTAACCAGTCGCGGTATCAGTGTAAAGAAAGCGCCTTACCTGGTGAATTATCACCAATTGGGCTAAGACGTTATAAAGGAGCAAATCATGAATGGCAAAAAAAGTACAAACCTATGATGATTCATCCATCCAAGTCCTTGAAGGCTTGGAAGCCGTTCGTAAACGGCCCGGCATGTATATCGGGTCGACCGATACTCGCGGATTACATCATTTAGTTTATGAAATTGTTGATAACGCCGTTGATGAAGCGTTAGCTGGCTATGGACAAGAAATTAATGTCATCATTCACGCGGATAATAGCATTACTGTCGTGGATCATGGTCGTGGGATGCCCGTTGGGATGCATGCTTCAGGAATTCCAACGCCTGAAGTCATCTTAACGGTCTTACATGCCGGTGGGAAGTTTGGTCAAGGCGGCTATAAGACGTCTGGGGGCCTCCATGGGGTCGGCGCCAGTGTCGTCAATGCCTTGTCAACCGAACTGACCGTAACGATTATTCGTGACGGCTATCGCTACCAAGAAAAATTCAAAGACGGCGGCCATCCGGTCGGAACGTTAGAGAAAAAAGGTAAGACCAATAAACCAACTGGGACGACGATTAGTTTTAAGCCAGATCCAAGTATCTTTACGACGACGGTTTATAACTTCCAAACGTTATCAGAACGATTACGTGAATCAGCTTTCTTACTCAAAGGCGTTAAAATCACGTTAACTGATGAACGTGAAGGTCAAGCCCAAGAAGAAGTCTTCCATTATGAAGCTGGTATCAAAGAATTCGTCACTTACCTCAATGAGGATAAAGACACGTTAGGTGATGTGATGTTCTTTGATGGCACCAAAGAAGGCGTTGAAGTCGAAGTTGCCGCCCAATATAACGACGGCTACTCGGAAAACCTCCTATCGTTTGTTAACAACGTACGGACGCCCGATGGTGGGACTCATGAAGCCGGGTTTAGAAGTGCTTGGACAAAAGCATTCAATGAATATGCCCGCAAAGTTGGCTTATTAAAAGACAAAGATAAAAACTTAGAAGGCTCAGACGTGCGTGAAGGGTTATCGGCTGTAATTTCATTACGGATTCCCGAAAACCTTTTACAATTTGAAGGGCAAACGAAAGAAAAGCTCGGGACGCCGGAAGCTCGGACGATCGTTGATAATGTCGTCAGCGAACAATTACAATTTTTCTTAATGGAAAATGGTGAGTTCGGTCAAATGTTGATCCGTAAGTCCACTAAGGCCCGTGAAGCGCGTGAAGCGGCTCGTAAAGCGCGGAATGAAAGTCGAAACGGTAAGAAGCGGCATAAGCAAGAACGCTTGTTATCGGGTAAGTTGACGCCAGCGCAATCTAAGAATGCCAAACGCAATGAATTGTTCTTGGTCGAAGGGGATTCTGCCGGCGGTTCAGCTAAACAAGGCCGTGACCGGAAGTTCCAAGCAATCTTGCCATTACGTGGGAAAGTGTTAAACACCGAAAAAGCGAAATTACAAGATATCGTGAAGAACGAAGAAATCAATACGATGATTTACACGATTGGTGCTGGCGTTGGGTCAGAGTTTGACCTAAAAGCCAGCAACTATGACAAAGTGATCATCATGACCGATGCCGATACCGATGGGGCCCATATTCAAATCTTGTTATTGACCTTCTTTTATAAGTACATGCGACCAATGATCGATGCCGGTAAGATTTATATTGCGTTACCACCATTGTATCGGTTGCAGAAAAAGCAAGGCAAACAACTCCGAACTGAATATGCTTGGACCGATGAGGAATTGGCACTTCGGACCAAGACGTTTGGCAAGGGCTATGCGCTACAACGCTATAAAGGGCTTGGTGAAATGAATGCCGAACAGTTGTGGGAAACCACGATGGATCCTGAAAAACGGACGTTAGTGCGGGTTCGCATCGATGACGCAGCTTTGGCTGAGAAACGAGTCACCACGTTAATGGGTGATAAAGTTGAACCACGGCGGAAGTGGATCGAAAAAAATGTGCAGTTCAGTTTGGATGAAGATGGGTCGATCCTAGATAACCAAGCAGTCAGCTCTGCACATGAACAAGCCGATGCTGAATTAGCACAACAATTAAACAAACACTAAAGGAGGTCGCACAATGGCAGTAGAACAACCTAAGATTCAAGAATTAACGCTTGAAGACGTCATGGGCGATCGCTTTGGTCGCTATTCTAAATATATTATTCAAGAACGGGCTTTACCAGATATTCGTGATGGCCTGAAACCAGTTCAACGGCGAATCTTGTATGCCATGAATCAAGATGGCAATACGTATGATAAGGGGTTCCGGAAATCCGCTAAATCAGTTGGGAACGTCATGGGGAATTTTCATCCACATGGGGACTCGTCAATTTATGAAGCGATGGTTCGGCTCAGTCAAGATTGGAAATTACGCGAACCATTAATTGAGATGCACGGAAATAACGGGTCGATGGACGGTGATCCGGCGGCCGCGATGCGGTATACCGAAGCCCGGTTAAGTAAAATCGCCGGCGAAATGTTACAAGACATTGATAAGAAGACTGTTGATATGGTCTTAAACTTTGATGACACGGAATATGAACCCACGGTTTTACCAGCACGTTTTCCTAACTTACTCGTTAATGGTGCGACCGGGATCTCAGCGGGTTACGCGACGGAAATTCCACCGCATAATTTAGGTGAAGTCATCGATGCCATCCTCTACTTAATGAATCATCCTAAGGCTGAATTAGCCGATTTGATGGACTTTGTCAAAGGACCAGACTTTCCAACTGGTGGGATCATTCAAGGCCTTGATGGCATCAAGAAAGCTTATGAAACCGGTCGTGGCCGGGTCGTGGTGCGTTCACGGACTAAAATCGTGCCATTAAAGGGAAATAAGTCACAGATCGAAGTCTCAGAGATTCCGTATGAAGTCAACAAAGCCCAATTGGTTAAAAAGATGGATGAAATTCGGATCATGAAGAAGATCGAAGGGATTGCGGAAGTTCGTGACGAAAGTGATCGTCAAGGATTATCGATTGTCATCGAATTAAAGCGTGATGTTAATGCGGAAGGTATTTTAAACTATTTATTTAAAAATACCGATCTCCAAATCACCTACAACTTCAACATGGTGGCCATTTATCATCAACGACCAGAACATGTCGGCTTAAAGACGATTTTATCGGCGTACTTAGAACATCAACGTGATGTGATTACACGACGGACTCAATTTAACTTGCAAAAAGCCTTAGACCGACAACATATCGTTGAAGGGTTAATTAAAGCGATGTCGATCTTAGATCAAGTCATCAAGACGATTCGTGGTAGTAAAGATAAAAAAGATGCTAAGGCTAACTTAGTTAGTGAATTTGCCTTTACTGAAACGCAAGCTGAAGCGATTGTGACGATGCAGTTATACCGGTTGACCAATACCGATGTTACACAATTGGAAAAAGAAGCGGCGGAATTGGCTGAAGCGATTGCAAGTTATCGTGCAATCCTAGAAAATCCTAAAGAACTGGATAAAGTTTTGCGACGCGAACTTAAAGCAATTCAAAAAGCTTATCCAAGCCAACGGTTGACTGAAATTCAATCTGAAATTCAAGAAATCAAGATTAAGACCGAAGTTGTCGTGCCACAAGAAGACGTTGTTGTCATGATTAGTCATGATGGCTATATCAAACGAACGAGCTTGCGGTCGTATACGGCTTCAGATGCGGATGATAATGGGTTGAAAGACGAAGACTTCCCAATCTACTTGGCGAAGAATAGTACGTTAGATCATTTGATGATGTTTACCAACCACGGTCATTTGATTTACCGGCCGGTTTATGAAATCACGGATGCTAAGTGGAAAGATACCGGTGAGCATATCTCGCAAACCATTGGCTTAGCGGCCGATGAACGGATTACTTGGGTCTTTAGTTTCCCAACACTGAAAGAAACCGGTAAGTTCTTGATTGCGACTAACGATGGATACATTAAGCAGACCGCTTTTGAAGACTATACGCCAGGACGGACTTATAAGACGCGGGCGAGCCAATTCATTAAGTTGAAGAATGCAGATTCACAAGTTGTGACGGTCACGTACTTTGAAACCGTACCACAAGGTAGTTTAGTCTTATTGACGCAACATGGTTATGGGTTACGATACGATTTAAGTGAAGTCCCAACAATTGGGGCCAAAGCAGTCGGTGTAAAGTCGATGGACTTACGTGATGATTTGATTGTCCGGGCGGCAGTTGCGGCAGAACCAGACTTATTAGCGATGATTACCCAACGCGGGTCATTTAAGAAGATGAAGGTCGCGGATATTCCATTGACGAGTCGTGCGCGCCGTGGGGTCCAAGTCTTACGTGAATTGAAGAGTCATCCACATCGGGTCGCTGATTTTGTCTTAATTAGTGCCGGTCAAACTGGGGTGGCATTAGAAGTCTTAACGGATCGGTTGAAACATCATTCGATTTTAAGTGATGACCATCCAGTGAGTGCACGATATTCGAACGGTTCATTTGTGATTGATACGGATATCGAAGGAACTCCGGTTAGCATGCAAGTGCATCCAGTGCCATTGACGGTTTAAGAAATTGTTAACACCCCTTGCATGGGTTTAAACATTAGCTTAGACTTAAACCAGTGCCAGTTTAGATTAATAATTAGTTAAGGTTTATTTACCGATAACGATTGCTTGCTTTCAACTGTGATTTTGTATATATTATAGATATCATAAGAAGGCTATAAGACGAAAGGAACAGGTAACGACATGAAGACAACTCAAGAAAGTATTTTTTCATCTAAAACCTTAACGTATTTCTTACAATTGGCAGAAACAATGAATTACACCCAAGCGGCGCAAATTTTAGGCATTACCCAACCAGCATTGACCCAACAAATTAAAAAGTTGGAACGCACGGTTGGGGCACCGTTATTTTATTCGGTTGGTAAGAAGTTGCGGTTATCAGATGCTGGGTACACGATGTTAAATGCGACGCATAGCATTTATAACGTGTTAAACAAAGCCACTGACGAAATTCAACAAACAACTAGTGCCACTCAAGGGTCAATTAATATCGGGATCTTGGCATCAATTGAAGACCATGTTTTTGAAGACTTTGCGATTAAGTACTACGAAGCTAACCCTAATGTGATTATTTCATTCCACATGTTAACGCGTAAGGAAATTTGGGAACGTTTGGAAAATAATCGGATTGATTTAGCGGTGATGTACTTACCTGATGAAAGCATCAAGAACTGGAAACCATATCAATCGAAGAAGATTATTCAAGATGAATTATTGTTCATTACGAGTGATCCAAAACAAGCTAAAAAGAAGCGCATCAAATTTAGAGACACGACGAGCGAACCATGGGTCATGTATCCAGAAAATTACTATTTGGATCAAGTGATTAAAGAATCATATAAGAACCAATTAGCTGATTTACCAACGGCGATTGCTCGGTTTACGACGCCACAACAGATTTATCGTTTCGTGGCGGCAACTGGAACGAATACGGCTTTGCCAAATTCATTTATGGTTGCAAACCCAGCAACGGATGACTTACACACGGTTTCGTTTGAACCGGCGATTAAATTTGACTTGAACTTCGTCTTCCGGAAAGATAAGGATCAAATTCCTCGGATTAAGAACTTCTTGGATGAATTTGATAATTACTTACGTGCGGAAGATTATATTTCACGGTTACAAAAAATCAATCAAAAATAGTTACTAAAGGAGTTATGTGCTAATGAGTAAGGAATTAGTTTTTGGTCATCAAAGCCCTGACACGGACGCCATCGTAGCCGCAAAGGCATTTTCATATTTAGAAAATAAATTGGGTGCTGACACCGAAGCTGTTGCTTTAGGTGAACCTAACGAAGAAACGCAATTTGTATTGAATCATTTTAACGAACCTGCACCACGGGTTATCGAAAAGGCCGCGCCTGAAGTTGATTCAGTTATGTTAGTTGATCATAACGAACCACAACAAAGTGTTAGCGATATCGCTGATGTTACTGTAACGCACGTGGTTGATCATCACCGGATCTCCGGCTTTGCAACGGCACAACCTTTGTTCTACCGTGCGGAACCACTTGGTTGCTGCAGTACGGTTATCTATAAGCTATTCAAAGAAAATAACGTTGAAATTCCAGCTAAGTTAGCTGGGTTGATGCTTTCAGCAATCATCTCAGATACGTTATTATTGAAGTCACCAACCACGACGCAAACTGATGTTGACGTTGTTAAGGACTTGGCTAAGATTGCTGACGTTGACTATCAAACTTATGGTTTGGAAATGCTTAAAGCTGGGACTAACTTAGCAAGCAAGAGCGAAACTGAACTCATTGATGCTGATGCAAAGTCCTTTGAATTAAACGGTTCAACAGTTCGCGTTGCACAAATCAACACGGTTGATTTGGCCGAAGTCTTTGATCGTCAAGCTGCTTTAGAAGCCGCTGCTAAAGATGAAAATGCAGCTAATGGTTACGACTTATTCTTAATCTTAGCAACGAACATTTTGGATAGTAATTCCGAATTATTAGTCGTTGGGGGCCCAACTGCACCAGTTGAAGCTGCCTTTGGTAAGAAGATTGAAAACAATCGCTTAAGCTTACCAGGTGTTGTTTCACGTAAGAAGCAAGTCGTACCACAATTGACTGAAGCTTTTAACGCTTAATTAGCATATTTGGTTTCAAGAGGGCATCCTGTTTAGGGTGTCTTTTTTTGTGGACCAGGATAATATAGATTTAGGTTAGCTTGTGAGATGCTTTTGATAAAAAATGAGGTGATTAGCATGACTGAAACAATGACTAATCATACGCTTGCTAGTGCTAGTAAAAACATGCGCCAAGTGGTGACACTGTCGCTGTAACGCATCAACCAATTCGAATTGTTAAGGCCAGAGATGAAACTGTTGTCATAGTTGATCAAGATGTTTGGCAAGCCGTTGTGAGCTTTAAACAAATAAGTTGCACTTAGTCGGTTTTGACGTATGATAGAGGTTGTAATTAGATTGTACACAACTCAATTAGCGGTTGCTGAAAGGAATTGAGAAGATGAAATCAGATGACTTAAAGCGAAAATTAACACCTGAACAGTTTGCGGTGACCCAAGAAGCTGCGACGGAACGGCCATTTACAGGAGAATATGATGACTTCTATCAAGCCGGTATTTACGTTGACGTTGTAAGTGGTGAACCGTTATTTAGTTCATTGGACAAATATGATGCCGGGTGTGGTTGGCCGTCGTTTACCAAACCCATCGATAAGACCCATTTAAAACAACATCTTGATCAGTCATTTGGCATGGCTCGAACTGAGGTGCGTAGTGCGCAAGCTGAATCACACTTAGGTCACGTGTTTACTGATGGTCCAGTAGCGCGAGGTGGTCTGCGCTATTGTATCAATTCGGCAGCGTTGAAGTTTATTCCGGTTGCAAAACTCAAAGCGGCTGGTTATGGTGATTACTTAATTTTGTTTAATGAGGAGGGTTAATCAGATGGCAACTGCAATTTTTGCGGGTGGGTGTTTCTGGTGTATGGTCAAACCTTTTGATAGTTTGCCAGGTATTCAAAAAGTCGTTGCTGGTTATACTGGCGGTACCGTACCTAATCCAACTTATGAGCAAGTGGTGAGTCATACGACTGGCCATACGGAAGCTGTTGAAATTACGTATGATCCTGAAGTGATGTCATATGCGGACTTGGTCGAGATATACTGGCGCCAAACCGATCCGACTGACGCGATGGGTCAATTTCAAGATCGTGGTGACAGCTATCGACCAGTGATTTTTGTCAATAGTCCTGACCAGCGACGAATCGCAACTGCTTCACGACAAGCGTTAATCGACAGTGGTAAATTTGATAAACCAATCGTGACACAGATTGAAACTGCTAAGCCGTTTTATCCGGCTGAGGCCGAACACCAAGATTTCTATCGTCAAAATCCATTTCGGTATCAGATTGAAGAAATGGGTGGTCGGACTGCGTTTATTCAACAACATTGGCATGATTAAAAACAGAAGTCCCAGGTTAACGTCGATTAACCTGGGACTTTTGTTTTTAATTTGTTTGATAGGCATCTAAAGCCGAGTAAAATGATTGTTTAATGGAATCTCGAATATTTAGGTAAGTGATGTAGTCAGATAATTCGTGGACGTCACTAGTTAACGGGAAATCAAAGTCAGAATGGGCATAGCACGCAGCCGGATAATATGGGCCATGTTGGTTAACAAACGGTTCGAGCCAACGGTAAAAAGTCATCTGAGTCATCCTCTCAAAAGTTATTATTAACAGTTTAAGGGCTCAAAAGCTTGATGTACAGCGATTTTTAGCTTCTTAATCAAGATGAAAATCGGCTGTAAACTGGTCGTAACGGCTTGTAAATTAACTGCAACATCTTCATGCAAATACGCGTAAAAAAGATTAATATCATCATAATTGACTGCTTTTTAGCAACTTTAGTTTTCTTGTTGTTGTCGTATTTCACGCAAATCTTGTTGGCGTAACAAGTTCTGATAGTAACCTAGACTTGTTAAATCTAATCTTAGGGTCTGCATGATTGCTGTCGGTTCAGTGGCCCGATGTTGCCGTAAATACCATAAAATATAGCTTTGGTACAACGTTGTTGGCTTTAATGGTAAGCCCAGGCGCTGGCTGTCGCCAGTTAAATACTTGTGTAGTGCGGCTAAGGTTAAATGTGGATCAGTCCCACGTTGCCGGGTTTTTAAGAATAAATCCTGAGTTTGAAATTGGGTTTGTAAAGGTGTAATAAAGGCGTATAATTTAGATAAGAACATATGTTCAACAGGCGAAAAAGTGATCTTTTTTACCTGTTGGTAGAAATTTGGTGCTAATAGTTCACTGACTGGATAAGCTTTACTTGTAAATAATAAAAACGCACGTGTATACACATGAATATCATCATTAGTCAGCAATGTTGGTAATTGTTCCGGCCAAGTATCAATCTGGTGATTGTTGACGAGTGGTTTACCCTTGACTGCAAACGTTGGCAACGTGGTTATGACGCGATGTTCAAATAAGTAGTTAAAATAGCCATTAAGATTAGATAGACTTTTATTTAAAGTTGATTGCTGATAGCCGCGATTGGTCTTTAGCATGGTCAAATAAACTTTAATATCATTTTCAGTTAAATCAGCGAGTAAGCCACTGGCTGCAAACGTGTCGTTAAAGTGTTGTTGGTAATTAAAGAAGTCGGTCAAAGTCATTTGATATTGGGCAATTGTCTGTGGATGTTTACCAGCTGTGGTTAAGTGTGCAATAAAGCTTTTTTCGTATGGAAAATGAATTGTCATTGTAGGTCACAGCCTTTCTAGTCGTATTTCGTTACTTTAACTAAAACACAATTTTAACCCAAAAACAAGCCATTAGCACGGGTGCTGTCAGGCGCATTCTAAGGACAGGTTCGTTTGTTTAATGGGTACTTGTTGGTCTAATTAACAACAGAATACGCATGCAAAAAAGGTATCATTTGACCAAAAAACACCCAAAATGATGCGATACAGCAACTGGTAAAATGATTAATAATATAACTTAAGATAAACCGTCAATAAATAGCAGATTTCATGAATTGCTATTAATTGACGGTTTTTAATGTGCAAGCTTGATTATGGCTTTACACAAAATGAAATCTAAACTGCAAATTTAAAAGCTGCTAAATAAAATCATCAAGTTCGAATCGAAACCAACAAAATAAAAATAGAACCGTAAAAAAGTAGCTAACTGAAATGATGATCATAAAGCTAAAAAGAATCGTAAGCAAAAAACAGGCCAAAAAGCCTGAATTAGGTCGTGGGGGACCCAATTTTCGTTTTACTTCTACTTTGTATAATATATATTATGTAAACTAGAATATATTCAAAAATGGCCCAGTCCTGAATTACGGTATCCCCTGTGGTTATAACGTTCGTTACCACTAAAGTGCACAAATCATGTTGTTAAAACAATAATTTTAGTTACTTGTCGTTATTTGTAAACTAAACTCGAGTAAATGAAATTAAATTAGTACGGATAAACAAAATTATTTGGTTTGATATTATCGAAAACTACAAATGAACAACGGATACGCTAATATACAACTGATAATTGCTGATATCGTTGCTGCCAATCCTTTTGCTGGATACGTTGTTTGAATATCGCTAAGTGTGCAGCATCTTGTTGTAAATACGGCGCTGGCCGACAAATAAACTGCACTAAGTCAGTTAACCCATGTGGCGTAATTAGCTGCAACTGATTTTGTGGATCTAAATATGCACCGACACCAGTTGCGGTTTCAACAAAATGACCGATTGCATCAGTAACTGACGTAAATGGCGGCTGGTCGGCAAAGTTATATTGGTGCATGTAAACTTCATTTTTGACTTGCCATTGATATTGTGGGAATGCTTGCTGAAGCTTATCTTGAACGCTTAAATCATGACTTGCTGGTTGTGTTTTATCGAAATAAACCACGTCAATATCGCTGGCAAACGTGACTGGTTGCTGACTGAGTACGGACCATACCGTATTACGAATGCAGCCAGCTGCAAGTGCACCTTGTGGTAACTGTAGTTTTTGGACGATTTGTAAAAGTTGGCAAAGCTCCGGATTATCCAAAATGATTTGCCGTACCAAAGTTTCGTTAGCTGTTGCAGACATTTATTTTGCCCCCATTAAGTGTGATAATTTAGCTTTAGTGGCTTGGTCGTTAGCCAATTGTACTAGTAAATAGTAATCCGTTAAATCAGTGTGTAATGGTATTTCAGTCAAATATAGCGCCCCAACAGTTGGATGGTTTAACAGCAATGGTAATGGTGTTAATGCTTGAGTCTGTAGCGTTTGCCATGGTGCTTGAAATGCTGGGATGGTTTTTATCGTGTCAAATATTTGGTATAAAAAATCATCAGTTGGCATGGTGCTGTAGAGTTGTCGAAACTGTGCGGTTCGTTGTTGTGCGTAAGCAGACCAATCTGGTATTAAAGCTTGTAGTGCTGGCACGTTGAAGGTTCGCCAAATTAGATTGCGCTGCTGTGACGACTGGTCAGTTAACGCACCATAAAGTTTAGTATAAGCTAGATTCCAGTTAGTAATCGTTAAACGTTGGTCTAAAATTATGGCTGGATTGTCCCCCTGTGCTTGCATTAGTGCGACCAGACTAGCTGGTACAGTCGTGTTGGCTCGTTGATCGGCGGGAAGTTGAGCGCCAATTAAATTAAATAAATACTGCGTTTCGGCGGTGCTTAGTTTTAAGACCTGGCTCAACGCCAATAAGACGTCAATTGAAGGTTTCACCCCTGGTCGTCCCTGCTCCAAACGTGTTACCCAATCACTACTGATGTGTGCTAAGTCAGCAACTTCATCACGCCGCAACCCTGCCACCCGTCGGCGACTAGTCGTCAAGCCATAATCGGCTGGTTTTAGGAGTGAGCGTTTATAGGCCAAAAAATGCCCCACAACTTTTTCATTCATCATGACTGCTCCTTACTTACCTAGGACAAGTTATCCTAGGATGATGTCAATCTGGTTACCCACCGGCTAGCTTGGCATAATATAGTTGTGCTTGAGGGTGACTAACACCAATCAAGTATAACATTTAACTTCAGGAGGATTTTAACATGACAGTAAAAATTGGTATTAATGGGTTTGGTCGGATCGGTCGATTGGCATTTCGCCGCTTGTTAGCATTAAAACAGCAAGGGGCAACTGATTTAGAAGTCGTGGCTATTAATGATTTGACGGCGCCTGCCCTGCTGGCCCACTTGCTAAAATATGATTCAACGCATGGCACCTTGGCCGCTGAAGTAACGGCGACAACGGATGCGATTATCGTTGATGGTCAGCGTTATCCAGTTTATGCAGAAGCTCAGGCCGAGCAGTTACCATGGGTGGCTCAAGATGGTGTCGCAATTGTGTTGGAGTGTACGGGCTTTTACACGTCTAGCACTAAGGCCCAAGCGCATTTAGCTGCTGGTGCTAAAAAGGTGTTGATCTCGGCACCGGCTGGTAACGATGTTCGAACGATTGTTATGAATGTCAATGATCAGACGTTAAAAGCGAGTGATCAAATTGTTTCAGCGGGATCTTGTACGACCAATTGTTTAGCACCCATGGCTTATTATCTCGATCAAGCTTTCGGTATTTTGGTTGGCACCATGACGACTGTTCATGCTTATACGAGCACGCAAATGTTATTGGATGGTCCCGTTCGTGGTGGCAATTTCCGCGCGGCACGGGCGGCTGGTGTGAATACGATTCCCCATTCATCTGGTGCTGCTAAAGCGATTGGTTTAGTATTACCTAACTTGAATGGCAAACTACAAGGCCACGCACAACGTGTTGGTGTAGTTTCGGGTTCGTTAACGGAATTAGTTACGACTTTAAAACAGCCGGTGACGGTTGACCAAATCAATCAAGTCATGCAAACTGCAACTCAACAAAATCCGTCATTTGGCTACAATGCTGATCAAATCGTTTCAAGTGATGTGATTGGGTCGACTTATGGGTCCATTTTTGACCCGACCCAAACAGAAGTTGTCACTGCCGGTGAGACCCAACTCGTTAAGACGGTGGCCTGGTACGACAATGAATATGGCTTTACGTGTCAATTGATTCGGACTTTGGCTAAGTTAGCACAAGCATGATAATAGTAAAAAAACGCAGTGATGGGAAAAAGGTCACTGCGTTTTTTTAGCCACTAATGTCGTTCCTGATAACGCCAACGTCGCCAAGCAGCGATACCACAAGTCAGCAGGAAAATAAGTGGCAAATAAATAATGATATGATAGCGCCCTTGGACTTCAACTAATAAGGCGCTGAGCACAAAGCCGTCCAGTAATAAGCCACTATAAAAGAAGTAATTATTCAAGTAGTCCGTATGGGTGGCTAGTAAACCGAGCCCAATTAAAACACTGATCAGTGCCCCGCCAATCAAACTTAGTAAGCCTCCGACCGAGAACAAGACAATCCAGGACTTCAAGTGATACCAAGTCGTTGTTAACTGGTGATTGGTATTCAAGTTATATAGCACCCAGTTATAACCGTAGTCTTCGGTCATTAAGTTTTGCAACTTAGCATTTAAAAACGGTAACCAAGCGTGGGTTTGTTTGAGCTGGGTGAGATGTTGTGTCGTTGCTGCCTGCATCTCAATCGCAATTCTTTGATAGGCTACCTGATAGGATGGCGCGACGCGTAGTGTATGTGTCACCTGTCCCATCAGCTGATCTTCATACATGCCACCCGTCTGTGGATTGCTCCCGGTTGCGACACTATAAGCAGTTTCGATACGGTTAGGTGCTAGTTGCACCCCATATAGCCAATCCTCGATTGGCGATGTAAAGCCCATAATAAGCGCCACACCGACAATGAATAGCCCCAGTCGAATCCAATAACGGCGCCAAATTTTAACTGATTGTAGCGCTAACCAACCACTTAATAGGACCAGGCCGATTAGCCAGACAGCCATGATTGGTCGCAGTAAGTTGGCCACGATGGTTGTGCCCCACGCTAAAATCAAATTGAACCACTGATCCCAAGGTGTGGTGGTCGCTAAGGGATGGACGACGTTGGTCAAACTATACATTGCGATCAAAATACATGTGATAAATAGTGGTTCAATCCCGTTTAACAAAGTGCTGTATAACCAATATGCCGGCAAACTATAGAATATTAGTGCCATCGAAATGCCCAGTTGCCGGTTAAGCCAACGCGCACCAATAAAGTATAGTAACAACATATCCAAACTAGTTAATAAAACGTTACCGAGTTGACTGACCACGTAATTTTGACCGAAGAACGCCATTTCCCAACTAAATGCGTTGGCAATATTGAGGGCATGTGGAAAAATCAAATAGTCACCGAGTGAGCCGTGTGCAAACATGGTCTGCCAAGTCAGGCCTTGGGTACTATACGCAGCTAGCGCATGGTAATTCCAAAAATCAGATGTTGGATGAATTCGAAACAGTGCAATCAAGGGAAGCTTAATGACGGTCAAACCGCCTAACGTGACCAGTAGCCAAGTTGTTGACCGCGTTGCCAACCAACGGGCTAACCCAAGAATTCCAGCTAGCAAAACAAGTATTGCCACCCCGGCCCACCAAATGGCTGGGGTTAAGGTTAGCGGTAACCGTTTTGTCGCGCGCCAAAGTGCAATGAACATCCATGCGAGCAAGCAACCGGCGATGATTAAAACGATTGCTTGACCGAACTTTACACAGAACCGTTTAATCACTATCGCCCCCTAATACGATCGTTTTAGTCGAGCATATGACAAATGGCGGGTCTTGGTCCAATTTGTTTGGCCAAGTAATTGCCGCGTGATAGCGGCATATGGTGTTAAAGCGATAATTAATAAGTAGGCTTGAAAGCTAATACTATCACTTAAAGTTTGTCCAAATGTGGTTGGCAACTGTGCCAGACTGGAATTACGGTGCAGCAATAACGCTAATGCCCCACATGCGAGCAAGGCAATACTGATTACTGTCAATATGGCCAAGTGATGCCAGCCTTGATTCCAGTTACTTAAACTGCGGGTGGTTAAGTTGACTAACGCGACCAGACTTGTTATTGGGACAATGCAACCAGTAATGGGCATCAGGATCCAAAAAGTCGTGTCGAAACGTTGAAACCAATTGACATTCTTAGACTGCCATAGTGCTGGTAAATAGCTCATGCATTGTAAGGCCCCTTGACACCAGCGAACACGTTGATTAAAGAACGGCCGCAATTGAGTGACGGCTTCTTGTTGCACAACTTGGGTCGGTAGAAAATCGACTTTGCCTCCTAATAGCCAGGTCCGCAGCGTAAACTCTAAATCTTCTAACAAGCTATTGCCCCAAGGGTTTTGTTCAGCTAAAGCTAAGCTGACGAACTGACCGTTACCAGAAGCGATGCATTGACCAAGCCGACTGCGTAATTGTTGTGTGGCGCTATTGACGCCCATAAATTCAAAATTTTGCATACGAGCTAACCAGTTGGTTTGATTGTAAATCGTGACCCCGGTTTGTAGCATTGCCAGTTGTGGATCGTGCTCAAAATGAGCGACGACTTGAGTCAATGCTTGGCTAGTCATAAAGGCATCCGCATCTAAAATGCCCACGATGGCCTGATTAGGTGCCACTTGCTTGGCTAAGGTATGCTGTAAATAATCGATTGCCGTATTAATGACGGCCCCTTTACCCTGCCGCTTATTGCCGGCACGATGTAGGACTTGTAAATATGGCGACGGACTAGTTGCTAGTAACGCTAGACTATGGTCATGGGAATCGTCATCGACCGCAATGATTTGCGCGGTAATCGTAGATGGTAACTGTGCCAGCTGCTGTGATAATTGTGTGATGGTCTTTGTAATCACACGTTCTTCATTCAAAACTGGAATGACTAGATAGAGTTGATATGGCTGCTTTCCTTTAGTCATTGATCGTTTGGGTACCCGATAATGATTGATCAACAAAATTTCAATAATGAAGTAACCATAAAATAGGCTCGAAATCCCAATTGCTAAATTAGTCAGCATCGGCCCACCGCCTTTCTCAATCCTTGCGATTATTTTAACTTGGCGCTATTATACAAAACGCTTAATCGCAACGCCTAATCATAAGGGTAAGAATACCTAGTGAACTAATAAAATGCTGGTCAAATTAATTGCTAGTTTATTAACTCGATTTAGTTGGCCGCTGCACGACTGACTACTTTAATCATAAAATTTATAAGGGATATAAGTTGACAAAAAAATCCCCATTACCTTTTCACTTGGCAATGGGGATGACGACTATTCAGTTGGTGTTTGGCGAATTTTAGCGAGTTGCTGTAAGACTGCTGACTCTGTGGCAGTACCATAAGCTGGATTTTGAGCATTGAACGGTAAGCCACCGACGGCAATGGTTTGTTTTAGAAACATGTTAAATGCGGTCGATAAATTCAGTCCTAAGGCATCATAAATCAAAGCCGCTTGCTGTTTGTCTTGTTCATTGACACGGAATGACACGGCAATATTCTTTGGGTTATCCATAGTTGTCACCTCATCCTTAACTATACTAAACGTATAGTAGATGTCAATACATATGGTTTAAGCGAGGGACTTTTGCAGCAACAGGTCAGTTTGGTGGTCAGTGCCCATGACGAATTCATGCGCACTGAATTGTTCAAAGCCCCAGTGTTCATAGAAAGCTTTAGCCGGTTCATTGTGTTCCCAAACGCCTAACCAAATTAAGGTTTTATGGTCAGCTTGTGCCAGCTTGATGGCTTGACGAATCAAGGTGCTGCCGAGGCCTTGATGTTTGAACGCTGGTCGAATATAAATCCGTTCAACTTCTAAAGCATCTGGTCCCATGGCTTCGGACTGAGCATCGCCAATATTGACTTTTAAGTAGCCTATTTGCTGACCGTCACGTTCGATAAAATAAAAACGTGAATTAGCCACTTGTAGTTCAGCGGTCAATTTAGGTAAGTTATAAGCCTCATCGAGATAAGCTTGCATGTTAGCGGCGGTATTTTGGGCCGCAAACGTATCTTGAAAGGTTTCAATGCTGATTTGCTGTAAAGCTTGGCTATCAGCGGTCGTAAGTGGGACTAAAGTTGTGGTCATCGTAAAACTCCTTATCGTTTAGATACTGGTTAATATGGTCTGGTTTGCCCTTGTTGGACTTTTTCCCAGTCAGCGGTCACTTGATGACTGACTTTCGTTAATAACTGGGATAATTGAGCTGCTTCCGTTGAGGTCAATTCAGTTAAAGCGACTTGATTAGAATAGACATTTTCGCGATGGATCGTGACGTAACGCTTTAGACCGGCGGCCGTTGGAAATAGTTCTTTGTTTTTACGGTTTTGTGTCGCCGCTCGTTTCTCCACTAGTCCTTGCATGACAAGTTTTTGGACGGCACGCGCAGCAGTTGTTCGATCGACTTGCAGTTGGGCTGCTAAATGGTCGGTAATCACCCCCGGCCGTTCGCAGATGCGGACTAAATACAAATACTGCCCTTTGTTTAAGGCCAGTTGTTTGAATTCCCGATTACTGATTGAATCTAAGGCACGCGCAATGGTACCAATTTGCCGGAGCACATCAGGCATGGCCGAACCTCCTTATTGAGATTAGTACTGAGTATAGCATCGTTTTGCTGTATTTACAACAAAATAACTAGATTAAAAAAGGCTAGTCGGATAACTAACCTTTTTTAATCTAGTTAAGCTTGATCCTGCTTCGGTTGCGTTGGCGCATGGGTCCGTTGACCCCAATCAGGAATGACTTTTCCATCTTCAGTTCTTAATTGACCATCGGCGTCTAATTGAGCTTCTTCAGCCGTGGATTCAGCAAACCCATCATTTAAGGCCGCGACTAACCGATCAGTCGCATGACCATCCAGATCATCAAAGAAATAATCGACAAATTGATCGACTTTTGTTTGATCGATGTGAGGATGTTTTAACTGGGTTAATAACTCGCTCATATTCTCGGCTAATTGGCCAGGAATAAAATCGAAGTAATCAAAGTAGAAACTCCGCGAGCGCATATAATCCGCTAAATCTGGGGCAAAGAAGACCATTGGTCGTTTCAATAAGGCGTATTCAAAACAAACTGATGAGTAATCAGTAATCAATTGGTCAGCGATTAACAGTAAATCATTGATTTCTCGATAATCAGAAACGTCATAGAAGAAGTCCGTATATTCATATGGAATCGTGGGTTTATTTTGGACGAATGGATGAATCTTTAATAAAAAGACGTAATCATCGTGTAAGTTATCATATAATTGTTTGAAGTTTAACGTTTCAAACGGATAATTGGCCGACTGTTGCCCATTACCTCGAAAAGTTGGGGCAAATAAGATCACCTTTTTGCCCTTAATGAACGGTAATTCTTCGTTTAAGCGCGCTTTGATTTGGGCTTGTTTAGGCTTGTCAAAAAAGACATCGGTCCGAGGCACACCTAGTGGCAAGACTTTATCTTCAGTAATCCCAAACCCTTCTGCATATTTGTCAACGACTTGTTGCGATGAGACTAAGACTTTCGTGTAGTTTCGATGGTTCAGCGACGTCGGTTTGGGGCCACCTGGCATCCCAACGCGGCTATAACCAAACGTCTTAAAGGCCCCAACGGCATGCCAAACTTGAATCAAGTCAGCATTTTCACGAATCTTCAACGGATAAATTAAGGGGTAAAAGTCATCAAGTAAAATGTAGCGACTGGTCGCAATGGCCTTAGCTAGCTGCCGAACTTCACGAAAGCTCTTTTTAGCTTTGATACTAGGTTTTAAATAGAAGGTCGTCTTGAAATTGGCCTGCTTTTGCAACGCTTGATAAATGAATTCAAAGTTTCCGGAAATCGAGGTCCGACTGTCAGAGACAAATGCGATTTGATCAGGCTTGATTGGTCGCAAACAATACCAGCGGTACCACCATTTTAATAACCGCCGTTTAAAGGCGCGTAATGTCGGTGATTCCAGCTCATACCCCGCATCGGCGACTTCATTTTCCAATGGATTGATGTCACTGAGCTTGTGTGAACTCACATAAAAGGCTTGTGCGGCTAATTTATATTCAAAAATCAAGCTAAACGTCTGATTGCTCTTAGCCGAATAACTAGTCATTTTAGTGGTGTAATTCAAATCTTTGGCTGCCTGGCCGATTTGCCCGATCGAAGTGCGGCGAATCAGCCACCCTTTTGGTAAATATTGCCGTAATTGCAAGCGAATCTCGTATCGTCCGGGTGCGAGCGGTTTACCGTTATTGAGCTTAGAGAAGTTAATGGCACCGTGGTAGCCTGCCTGTGGGAAGTTGGCGACTTTAACCGGAACATTCACGAGTGGCACGGTGATTTCAACGCCTTGTTGGTCGATTAAAATTAAGCTCTTGATGATCTTTTCAGGATCAGTTTCTGGAAATTGTTCGAACCACGCTTGACCACTGATCGTTAAGTAAGCGCCGTTAAAATCGAGTTGGGTGACTTGCCGTTTGATCAACGAATCAACGTCAGTGGCTAAATGTGGTTCATTCAATAGTTGGCGCGGCGTTGTGTCATCAACATCCGCCACAGGATCAGTGGTTGGTGCTGGTCGTCTTAGGTGCCGGACCACTTGATGGGCGCGGCGTTTTAATCGTGTTAACATCTGAATCCCCCCGCTTAAATTAGGTTAGAGTAGTTGTGTGACAAAGTCGAAAACGCGACGACTGTTATGCCCATCTTGCTGTGGGAAGGTCCGTTGCTTGAGTTGTTGCACGTAACTCAAATCTAAGGTTGGGACCTGTTGGTTAACGGCCGCAATGACTTGTGACGCCGTTTTAAAGTGCGGCGCCCCCAAGTATTGATAGTAGTCAACGTAAAAGCCACAGTGTTTGGCATATTGCGCGTAATCAGGTGTAAATAGTAGGATCGGTCGTTCAAAGTAACTGAAGTTCAACGATAATGACGAATAGTCGGTGACAAAAACATCGACTTTCGGCAATAAGTTTTTGACGCGTTCGGCATCTTGAAACAAGTGCACGTTAGCGGGTAAATTAGCCGCTAAGGCCGGTAATTTCAAATATGGATGGACGGAGATGTAAAGCTCCCACTCACCGTTCAACGCTTGACTGGCTTTGATGAAAGCTTGAATATAGCCGGCGACCCGCTTAGCACCGCCCGCGCGATATGTGGGAGCGTAGAACAAGCGCTTCGGTCGTTCATGGTCGTGATGCCGCATCGTCATTAACCCATCGATCATGGGCTCGCCTAAAGCTAAGACGTGATCGGCTGGTAGATCAAAGGCTTCTGTATAAGCGGGCTTATCGGCTTCCGCATTGATAAAGACCCAATCGTAATTGGTATGTGGTTTGATGATACTACGGTTGGCACTCGGTAAACTGAGACCGAACTTTTTAAGTGACCCAATCGCATGCCAAAGTTGAATCACGATGTTATCGTCGTGCTTTTGAATGGCATAGAGTGGAAAAAAGTAGTCATCAATGATGAATAACTGCGCCGTTGCTAAGTAATAAAGGGCCCGCATGGAGGCCCAGACGAACCCTAGCTTACTTAGTAAGGTCCGATCATAGTGGAAACACAGCACTTTAAGCTCATAATCGTCATCCGCATGGTCAAATTCCGCGTATAGATACTTTAAGTTATCAGCGAGTTTGGTATTCCGCATGGTCGCGAAGACGACTCGGCGTGGTTTCGGCCCCACTAAGTGATAACAAAGCTGATAAAAACCATTAAACGTATGACGTAATAAATTGAGTTTGACTTTTTTTAGACGGCCCATCGCATCACCGCCTTGCCCCAATAGTTGGCTAAGTCCCGTTCAAAGAACTCAGTCACTTCGGGGAGCGTGTGAACCGTCCCAGTCACCCCAATTAAGTTTTGGAGGCGTTCGCGGGTCACGGCACTGTGGCTTAAAATATCAACGGCTTGTTGAAAATCTTGCCGTCCACTGCGGCTAGAGCCTTGCAAGGTCAAACCACGTTCTAAAACCATCCGGGTATTGATGTCAATTGGCTGTTCAGAAACCCCCATTAAGACGACTGTTCCCATGGGTTGAATATGGTCAATGATTTGATCGATAGCTTGGGCACTACCTAGCCCACCAGTACATTCAATGGCTTGACTCACTTGCACGTTTTCCGGCACATCATCAACTAAGTACGTGGCATCGACAAATGAGAAGTAGTCTAATTTGTCTTGATGGCGGCCAAAGACGACTAATTGACTATTTGGAAACATCGTTTTGGCTAAAGTCGCCGTAATGTAGCCGAGATTACCATCACCCCAAATACCAATGACTTTTTGGTCGGCATCCATGGTGTGTTTTAGTTGGGTCAACGCTTGGACCCCCACTGAGACCATTTCAATGAAAGCAGCCATTTGGGGATCGAAGTCTTTAGGAATCTTGATGGCGCGGTCGCGGTGTAAGAAGACATATTCTTGCATGAAGCCGTCATAGCCACTAGACCGAAACTTCGATGAAGGTAAGTAATTTTCCTTAACGATTTCATTGGTTTTCGTGGGGGTATTGGGCACCATGGCGACTAAGTCCCCGGGTTTGAACTCACCTTGTGGGTCAGCCACCACCGTGCCAACGCCTTCATGGATCAAGGCCATAGGTAACTTTTTACGGAGGGCGGTTTGGGAGCGATTGCCGGTAAAGTAACGTTGATCGGCATGACATAACGAGAGATAAGTTGGCCGGACAATGATATCGGTCGGCGCTAATACTTCATCGACCGTTTGGACTTCAAATTGGCGGGCGGCCACTAAGCGATAGACTTGATTTAACATGGTTATTCCCTCGTTTCTACTAACGCCGTTGCAACTTTTAAATCGTATGGCGTGGTAATTTTAAAATTAAAGTTTTCACCGCGGACTAAGTGGACCGTCTCACCGGCAAGTAAGCAAATTTTGCAAGAATCAGACAAGGTGGCCTTTTGATCGGTCGTCAGCTTGTCATAAGCCTTGATCAAGGCTTGGATATTGAAGCTTTGTGGTGTTTGGCCTTGGTACATCGATTCACGCACCGGAATGGTCGTGACCGATTCGGTGGCCCCTTGAACGATCGTATCGATGGCCGGTACGACCGTATCAACGGCTGGATATTGTAAGGCGGCCGTGATGTTATCCGCGATGATGCGTTGGGTAATAAATGGTCGCACGGCATCGTGGGTAATCACGACATCGTCGTCAGTTAAGTCGTAATGGGTTTGTAAGTAATTGATGCCTTGCATCAAGGTTTCGTTGCGTTCGGCACCGCCCGTGACCACTTTGACCCGGTCATCGTGAATGTAACGGTGGACAATTTCTTTAGTATGGCTCAGCCAATCGGCCGGACAAACGATCAGAATGGCCGCAAACCGACTTTCGAGCACAAACTTTTCAACGGTGTGGATCAAGATGGGCTTATCAGCAAGGGTTAAAAATTGCTTGGGCATTTTGACGTGGCCCATTCGGGTGCCCTTCCCACCAGCTAAAATCTGAGCATAAATCATATCAGCATGTCTCCATTCATTTTTAATTGTTATTGCCATCATAATGAACAGATGTGAAAGTTATGTTGGGAGTTTGCAAAAATTTGCGTGAGGCTAGTGATCACGGTATGAAGAAAATATGAAGTCGATTTTCACAACTTTTGTATAAAGCTGGGGGCTATCCCCCAACATTTAGCAGCCAATGCCCAGCCAATAACTAGTTAACCAGTTGTACTTAAAAAAATTCACAAAAAAACGTGAGCCGTGCATCGCTTCATAACTAGCGATGCAGAGTTCACGTTTTTAGTGGATTATTTCAAATTAATCATTAATTTGTGGACTAATTGGGTCATTGTGGCCCATTCTTCGTCCGTTAATTGGCCTTTGGTGACTAACGTTTCTGGTAAATCACTGATAGCGGCCCGTTTCATACGCCCCGCTGGCGTGATTGAGACTTGGACTTGCCGTTCGTCAGTTTGGCTGCGCTGGCGTTTAACCAAGCCTTCTTCGTCCATCCGTTTGAGTAATGGGGTAACGGTCCCGGTACTGAGGTCTAACCAATGACCGATCGACTTGACCGTTAGATGTGGTTGTTCACTTAATAAGACTAAGACTAAATACTGCGGATACGTGATGGCTTGTTCGGCCAACTCGGGTTGATACGCGCGTTGGATGGCGCGCGCGGTGACATACATCAAAAAACAAAAATGATCTTCTAGTTTACGCATAGCGTGCATGGCCCTCCTTCTAGCAATAATCATTATACCGGTTCTAAACCTTTCACACAATCGAATTGTTAATTATTAAATTGATTAATACTTGTTGCCGTTGCCCGCCTGCCCTTCGATTTTTCTGCATTATAGCACCAACAACCCCCGCCACTAGCAGTCAAACTGCCAGTAACGGGGGTTGTTTAAGTTACTTTTCAATTGGTTTATTTGTTAGTAATCGGAATCCATAGTTCACCAGTGACTTGTTCAGGCGTACTAGTTGTAATTACCGTGGCATTGGGTCCACCGACATAAGCTTGATCAGTTAAACTTGGCAAGATCTGACCAAAAGCAGCGCCTTCAAGCTGACCGAATAAGTTGATGGCCGTATCTGCAGTACCCTTGACGATGAGGTAAGAACTCGTTGGGAATTGAATGGCCCGTTCCGTGTCGGCGGCTGGTTGTACATCAGTCGCCGTTTGAACACCGGCATAAAAGTACATCACGCCATCGATGGCTTCATTGACCGCAAATTCCCAGGCATTCTTAGCACTCGCCTTTAAGGCTTGATATCGCGGTGTCGTGGTGACTTGTTGCCAAAAAGCTTGTTTTTGAGCGGGCAATTGTTGATAATCCCCACTGAGGGTCGTGCCTAAGCCGAGTACCGTAAAGCCATCTTTAGTTGCAATTTCGTAGTTAGTCATGTGTTTGTTTCCTCCTTGAATTGAATAATGTTATGATACCAAGTAATCATGTCAAAAAATGAACTGATTAGGAGAAAAAATGACCAAAACGACTCGAATTAATACGGAAATGCGTTATATCAACAATCGGCAACAGTTTACCATCAGTGAACTAATGGCGGCATTCAAGATTTCTCGCAGTACGGCGGCCCGGGATTTAGCGGTTATCCAAGAATTAGGGATGCCGTTGATTTCAAGTGTCGGCCCCGATGGTGGGTTTACGGTGATGCGTAATCAATTATTGCCCGCCGTGCAGTTCAATACCGATGAGTTAAAAGCGTTATTCGTGAGTTTTATGGCCACGACCAATACGCAGTTACCTTTTCTAAAAAATCGCCAGACCCTTTCCGAAAAGTTGCTGGCGATTGCTTCGCAAACACAACAAGATGATTTAGTTGAGTTAAAACAACTCTTACGGTTTGAGAATACCAATCCGGCCAATGCAGATTTACTAGAATTGACCGATATCGCCAGCCCTTTGTTAAAGACAGTATTGAATGCGAGCTTAGTCAGTCGTCATTTGACGTTGACGTTAGTGGATGCCACCACGATTGATAGTTATGTCCAGTACTTATATCAACAAACCGGTCAGTGGTGGGTCGTGATTTGGGACTTAACTGCCCAACAGACGCATCGTCTCGCTTTAGCTCGGTTACAAACCGTTGCCTTAAATCCACAACCATTAGCAATCAAAACGATTCAACAACAGATTCAAGCGGCCCAACCAGCGCCTAATTTAAAATTACGGTTAGGCTTGACCGCGATTCAACAATTTAAACGCCAGCATCGGCCCAACCGGGGCTTACAGTACCTGGACCCCTTCGAGCAAACGGCTCAATATGAAGACTATGTTGATGTGACCGATGCAACTGCGGTGACACAAGCCGTCAACTGGCTGTTGTATTTAGGCCCAGCAGTCACCGCGTTGGCGTTACCGCAGCCGTTACGCCTAGAAATGCAACAACGATTACAACAATGGCAATAAAAAAACACCCACTAACACCGACGATGTCGGGTTGTGGATGTAACGTTATGGTAGTGGGTGTTGTGATTTAAATAACTCAGGTGAATATAAGGTGGTTAAATAACCATAGCCCTGCGCGTCAAAGGTTAAGTTTTCAAATTCTTTCGTGCTGTTAAACGTGACATTGTGCAGATCACTGGCCGTCAGCGTCTTTTGTCGTAATTTGTTGACGGGTAAGGACGTCATCCCACCATCGCCTAATAAATAGAGGCGCTGATTATGAGCGTCGTAACTCAGACCTTGATTTTGATCGGTCATTTGATCCTTGATAATTAACTGTAATTTGAATTGAAGCGTCTTACCTTGATAGTTTCCCTCGTATAAGTAGTAGTCTTGCCCTTTGAAGATCCCGCAATAAGCGTGACCACTCGTGTCAAACGTGAGGACACTTGGCTGAGTCCCACTGGCTTGGTACGTGGTCGTGGTCGTTAACTTGGTCTGGTTGACGACTTGTAGTTTAGGCTGCATTGCGTGACTACTATAAATAAAGAGCCGTTTGTGTTTGGTATCATAGCCAAGGGCTTGACCATGCCCGGTTTCAATCGTGGGCCCTACGACGCTGACGGCCTGGACCTTTTTATAAAAGACTGCGGGCGCCTGTTGTTTAGTCAAGGTCGTTTGTTGCTTGGTCAGCTGTTTTTTAGTGGCTTTAGTTTTTGCCAGCTGTTTGGTCAAGCGTTGGCGGATCGCTTTAGTTCGCGCTTTTTTAACTTGCTTTGTTTGGCTGGCGAGCTTGGCAATTGTCGTTTTGAGCTGGCGTTTTAATTTAGCCAACCTTGTTTTACGGATTTGATAAGTGGCTTGGTGTTGTTGCCCACTAGTTGTTTTCGGATCAAAATAATGATAGGCCCGTGCCATCGCGCCACGGTCACTAGTGGTTAGTTTCAGTTTTTTAGCAGCGGTCAAGTTGATCTTTACTAGGTTACCGGTCGTATTATTATTGTAACTTTCGACCAGATACAAATAATGTCCGACCATGACCCCACCTTGATAAATATTACGGTGCGGGTCAGCTTTAGCGAAATAACTTGGTAAATAGAAATAAGTTTGATAACGCAGGCCTTGGTTAGTCGTTAATTGATGACTGACACCTTGATAAGATGCACTTTTATTAGTCCGGTCATAGCTTGTTGGGATGGTCTGCTTAGCCGCCGGGTTCGTGATCGTTGTTGCGGCCTGAGCAGTTAAGGCGATGCCACCAAAACTGAGTGTACTTATCATCAATAAAAACCAGCGTTGCATTGTGTTTATCCCCCTGTTAAGTCATGTCCAATCATACTAGTTTATAGTATAGCATGCTTTAACGTGGCATTGCGGTGCCAGACGCAGGATAAAACGATATCCGAACCAAATGATGGCCGTGTCGATTATAATAGGTGTAATGGACTAAAAAGTGAGGTTATGGTGTATGACTAAATTAGACCGGCGGGTACAAAAGACCCTGCAATTAATTGATACAACGTGTTATACGTTACTGGCGACCACCCCGTTTGATAAATTATCAGTGGCGGCTATTTGTACGCAAGCACAACTGGGCCGCTCGACGTTTTATCAATATTACCTAGATAAATACGATTGGTTAGAAAAGCAAGTCGCGTTGTACACTGACCAATTTAAAGCCGTGATGCAGCAGCGACAACAAGATTTTGAAACGGCGGCTTCGTTGACCACCCTAGTGACAGCGCTACTACCAGATCAAGCCCAGCTATTAGTATTATTCCAGATTCATACGCCAACTGCTGATTTAACGCAGCAGTATCGGCAAATCTTAGCGACCACTTTACCACACTACGTGACGCAACAAACAGCTGCATCGGTGCCGTTAGCTTATTTACAAGAACTTTATGCAACGAATGCGTTGACGTATATTCAATATACGTTGACGCACGGCCAAGATGCCCGGATCAGTGCCTTTATGAATCAGAGCTTTAACGCCGTTTTACAACAAATCGTTAAGCCAACGTAATCGTGTGTGGCCGAATTGCGGGGTCATGGTTGGTCAAAGTCTCGATCACTTGTGGTTCACTAGCTGCTTGTTGGACCCAAGCAATCGATTGTAAGGCTTGCGCCCGATTGATAACGATACCTGGTGTATAGAGATGATCGATTGACGTCTGGGCGTAACCCGTGTCACTGGCTAATAAGACTTGTTGACCACTAGCACCTTGAACTAGCGTTGCCGCTAATCCCCGACTGTGTCCAGGCACGTAAATGAATTGTAAGGACCCATCGCCGAATAAATCAAATGACTGATGAAACGGGCCTAATTTGCTGGCGGAAAAATCGTAGGTTTGTACATTGACGCCCTGCCACATTTTAGGGATATAGCGTAACTTATCGTGTTGGGCAGCTTGCCATTCGGGTTGGCTTACTAAAATGTGTTGGGCATCTTTGACAAGTGGTAACCCGCTAGCGTGATCACTATGCAAGTGACTGAGGACCAAGTAATCGATATCACTAGGTTGATAACCGAGCCGTGCGAGTTGTTCGCGTACCGACCAACCAGCTGGTAAGTAAGCTTTGTTGATCTGTGTCTGTAAGCCGAGTTCTTGCCATTGGCTTTGCCGCACCCGTTCGTGCCAACCGGTGTCAATTAAGACCAACCCGTTAGGATGCTCGATCAAATAACTAGAAACGGGCAACGTGATTTGATGAATGTGGGACCGGAACAGCCCGGTGAAGGCAAGCGGATTCCGTGATAAATCATGGAATGGTAATCCGGTATCGACTTTGACTAATCCGGTATGTAAAACATGAATTTTAATTGCTGACATTTTAATGACTTCCTTTACTGATTGAATGACCTCAGTATAGCGAGTCGGTAGCGTTAACTTAAGCACAATTCAAAACAGAACGTTAGTTATCTAACACATTGTCTTAAATTGTCCATTAACGTCCAAGCGTCACATGGCGAATACGGTTCAAGGCAATGAATTGGCGGCCATCCAACACGATATCAGTATCATAATAGCCGGTCACATGCCCAGTTAAATCAGGTAATAAGCGGTCATCTTGATCACGTTCATTTAGTTGCAAGCTGACGCGTTGATTCGTTAAGTACGCTTGTTGTAAGCAGGCCCCAATAACGGCTAACGTTTGCTGTGGCTTTTCAGGATACGTCTGTGCCGTTTGGACGTGTTGTTTCTTTAAGGCACTCGTATGATCAGATAAGTAGAATCCTTGCCATTTAACCATGCCGCGGTCATGATAAACATGATCAAAAAAGTCTTGTACTGTTTGTAGATCAAACGTGTCTTCGGGTCTACTCATAGCCATGCCGCTTTTTTTGAATCAGTTGTTGCCGCTCAGGCCAAACTTGGTCAGTGAAGCCGACGTAGTCAATGGTTAATTTAGTCAGGGTTTGTAGCTCTGAGACGACGGTTTCTAAATAGGCTAAGTCATAAGTGGTGATGGTATGCAGTGGGATCGATTTGAGCCGTTGCCATTTGCGCTGATAATTGAAGAAAAAGTTATAGGTCTGGCCATAGTGGTCATCGGCCACTTGTAGCCAGTAACGGGTCTGACTCACCCGCTTAAACCGTGGCTGTAGCCGGTCATTAATGACTTTGACATCTTTATTCATATGCATTACCTCCATTATGTCCCCCGACTAAACTTGCCCGTTGAATGGCAGTGCCACCGGATAACAAGCTACTCGTATAGACTAATTTGGTAAAACCAAACCGATCTCTGATTTGATCGACCGTGGTCGCCAATTTATCGTTACGAACTTGTTGTTCTAGTCCCGTAAATAAACTGAGTTGTTGCCCTTGTTTAGCTTGTAACTTCGATAAATAAACGGCTAAATTACGGACAGCTTGTCCGTCCCAGTTTCGTTCAAAGAGATATAACAATTGCTGGGTAATCGCTTGATCATTATCAGTTGGGTCTAAGCGCATCGCTTGATGACTGCCGTTTTGTTTAGTGGTTGTCTGCGTCGCAAACGACCAGCCTAATGATAGACTGATTTCACCAGCTAACTGATGATGGTGGCGTAAGCGTGCCGCGACTTGTTCCCCGATTTCTTTAATGACGGTTTCCAGCTCGGTCTTATCTTGATAGTCACGTGGCAAGACTTGTGAGTTACCTAAACTGGCTTCTTTGGGTAAGGTTTGTTGCGCTACTTGTGAGCGGTCGATGCCCCAAGCGACCGCAAATAACTGGGTCCCGATGAGCCCCAAGTGTTGTTTTAATAAGTAGGGGTTCGTGTGCGCCAGCTCATACATATTATGGATACCTAGGCGGTTTAAGCGCTTGGCTGTCCGGGTCCCAATGCCCCAAACGGCTGTTAAATCGGCAATCGACCAGATTTTTTCGGGGACCGTTTCATAATGAATCTCACCGATTAAATCGTCGGTGTGTTTCGCATATAAGTCTAAGGCAAGTTTGGCCTGGGCAGGATTATCACCAATGCCAACGGTTGTGTACAAGCCTAGTTCAGCGCGTACCGTATGTTGAATCCGCTGCGCAACTTGTCGTGGCGTGTCGCCGAATAAATGCCAAGAATGGGTTAAATCTAAAATCGATTCATCAATCGAGTATGGCAAGAGATCACAATCAGCCACAAAACGATTAAAAATCGCATTGATCTGTAAATTACGCTGGATATATAAGTTCATCCGTGGTGGTACGACTACTAATCGTGGATCATTTGGTAAATCACGTTGACGTGAGACATTGGCTTGCAAGTGATAAAGCCGTTTGGCCTCAGGTGACGTTGCCAGGACTAAACCGCCATTAGTATTATCAGCTTCAGACATGACTACGAGCGGTGCCTTCATCGGGTTAAAACCGCGGGCGAGACATTCGCAACTGGCATAAAATGATTTATTATCAATTAAAAAGTAAACGCCGTGCGGTTCACGACGATAATCGAGGGTTAACATCGGCGTCACCTGCCCTTCAATGAGATTGGTTTCATTATACACGAACATATGTTCTAAATGCAACTTAAAACCAGCTACTTATTAACAGCAAATATCATAATGAGACCGTTTCTCTGATAGAAAATGAATACAGGCAACACCTAAAATCATCGTGACCAGCCCAATAAGGCGTATGACGGTAACTCGATTGATCCCCGATGTAAGCAAGTAAAAAAGGCATTGTATAGTAATTGTATATACGTAATTACGATGCTAATTCAAGGTCGTTTTTGCCCAATATGAGGCCGTTTACTAATTGAAATCGTCATAACAAAAGCCTATACTTTAATTAATTTTTGACTATTAATATCGTAACTGCTGATGGTGAGGATTTGATATGATGGATTTAGCACGCTTAGAAAGCGCTTTATTATGGGCAACTTTAGTGATGGCACTCATCTTTTTGGTTACAATTATTGGCTATTACTGGTATTCGCGTAAAAGTACTAATAATTATCTAGAAAATGATGCCATTGAACTGCGTTATTTCATCCAAAAACAGGTCGATTATCACGGTCAAGTAACCGGTTATGAATGTTTATTGCGACAACATAATCCAGATGGCTCGTGGTCATTGCCAAAAGCGTTAGATTCGTTGCCGTTGCAGCGGGTTATTTTTTTATTGGATGATACCTTTAAGGCGTTACCAACCGAACCAATCACCCTATCGATTAATTTGGAATATGATCAAATTATCAATCCGGATTTTCGTTATTTTGTGCGGTGGGCGATTTCACGCATTGAACCGATGCATTTAGCGATTGAGTATACCCCACAGTTTCAGCCGGATCGGATTAATAAGCGCCTCTTTCGTCGCCGCATTCGTGAGGCTCGACGATATGGGATGACCTTTGGCATTGATAACGTGGGTTCAGATTTAGCTAATTTAAAAGACATTGAATGGATGTTGACTGATATTGATTCATTAAAGTGTTCAATGCGTAGTTTTCGCAAGGATGACCCTTCGATTTGGTTAGATCTGAATTTGCAGTTTTGGAATAAATTGTCGAAAGACAATCATATTGCGTTGATCTTAATGGGTGTCGAAGATGCGGCCGATGAAAAATTGGCGGAACAGTTACAGATTGGTATTCGCCAAGGTTACTTATTTGGCCGCCCAATCGATCCTGATGCACCGGTCATGGCGACTAGAAAGCGAGATACAAATGAAAACAACCAAGACGACGCCTGATGCTGAAACTGCTAAGGCACGGCAACAACTTTATACGGATGCGTATTTTGAGCATGGTCACTGGGGACTAAAAATTTGGCAAACCTTTGTCGGCCTGATCGGTTGGATTGCGGTGATTATTCCGATCATGACGACGGTACTCTCATTTTGGTCGCTTTACGATCGCCGCATTCCACGTGTTTGGGCCTATCATGAAGGTATTTTTGAAATTAAATTTATCGGCATTATTTTGTTGTTTGCCTTTGTCGCCACGTCGTTGTTTGCGGTGACCATGACAATCATTCAAAATCGCAAGCGTGACCGGCTGGTTGAGCAATGGCCAACCTACAACCCAATCAATCAAAAGAAAAGGCAACAGGCTTTAGCCCAATTTATGGATGACCGTTTTGGGGATGCTGATTTTCGCGAGCACACGCGGTATTATCAAGTGAAGCCAGCCCAAAATTTGGATACTGACCAAATTCAGCGCTTGTATGATGACCATGATATTAATGATTTAGATTAACGAGGATGCGCTGATGACGAATCTATTTATCGATCATATTTTAGCGGCAACATGGACGCAAACGTTGCTGAATATTTTTTTATTGATTCTTTGTTTATATCCAGTCGTCGGGTCCTTCTTTTGGTTTGCCGGGGCCCTGTCGTATCGCTTTTTGAAAACCAATAAACGTGATAATGACTGGCAAGTGATTCCACCGGATAAACAACCGATGATTACGATTATGATTCCAGCACATAATGAAGAAATCATGATTGAAGAAACGATTACTTACTTATTCACGGCTCTAAATTATGATAATTTTGAAGTGTTGGTCATGAACGATGGCTCGACTGATGAGACCGCCGCAATTATTAAACGTCTACAAGCGACCTATCCACGGCTACGGACGATTGATATTGTTGAAAATAAAGGTAAGGCGCATGCTTTTAATATTGGGATGTATTTTGCTAAGGGCGACTACATTCTAAGTAATGATGCTGATACGATTCCCGAAAAAGATGCGCTGATGAAATACATGAACTTTTTTATGCATGATCGTGATATGAATACTTCTGCAGTCACGGCGAATATGGACGTTCAAAATCGAACGAAGTTATTAGGTAAATCACAGACGGTGGAATTTTCAAGTATCGTTGGCGTGATAAAACGTAGTCAAACCTCGATCAATGATTCGATGTATGCTTACAGTGGTGCCAACACCCTATATAAGAAGTCATTTTTAATTGATGTTGGTGGGTTTCGCCAAAACCGGGCGACTGAAGATATCAGTATTGCTTGGGACCATCAAATGGTTGGTGCGGTGCCGCGCTTTGCCCCCAACATTGTCTTTCATATGAATGTGCCGGAAACGATTCATGAGTTATATAAGCAACGCAAACGGTGGGCACAAGGTGGAACGGAAGTCTGGTTGACCAATATTAAGAAGTTCCTTTGCCACCCGATTCAACGCCGGTATCAACTTTCGATGTTTGTTGATTCGACTTTGTCGATCATTTGGTCGTTTTTCTTCCTAATTACATCGGTGATGTTTTTAATCTTAATGGGCTATTTCTTGATAACCGGCAATTATGAACGCGTCTTTCACGGGCTGATGATTTCATTTGTCTTCGTGACGTTTGAAATGTTAGCTGGTTTTATGCAGCTGCTGGCTGCATTGCTGTTGGATCATCGTGGTGCCAAATTAAAGTATTGGTTTTTTGCACCACTATATATGTTGTTTTATTGGATGATCAATCCGATTACGGTCGTGATGACCTTTATTCCTGCTTTAAAAACCATCTTAGGTTTCGGTTCGGGCACTTGGCGTAGCCCTGAACGCAAATCACTGCAAAATAAAAAGTAACGGTCAAGCAATCGTTACTTTTTTTGTGCAATGATTTAAGTTGTTGATGTAACGCATTTTGCATATGGCAAAACTCCTTATTTATATGTAGTTTGTCATACAATCAAGTGAGGCCATTAAGGTGCTAATCATAAGGAAAACCTTAATTTTGCTATGACCAATTAATTTTGTGATGACTAGCCTATTTTCCCGTTATTTCGCGGTAAACTAGTCGTTTTACCAGCGTTTCGTTGGTGAAATTGCTATACTAATACTTAAGGAATCTGACAGAATGGTGTGTGACGCATTTGAATAAATTACGAAGTACCTTTTTAGACTTTTCGATTGCCACGTTGAATTTTTTGGCTAACATCGGCATTATGTTACCTTACGTGTTGATCTTGTTTAAATATAAAGAAACCCAGAGTGTCAATTACTTAGTGGCCATCGTTGTTTTTTACGTGGCGCGCGCGGCCAGTATCTTTTCGACCAAACGGCTGAATTTAAAATCTAGCACGTATTTGTTGATGTGTTTGTGGTTAGGGATGTTCGGTAGCGTGATCTATAGTGTGACTAGCAACTTATGGTGGCTCGTTGCGGGGGCCTTATGTCTCGGTTATACGTCTGCGAATATTTGGCCTTACTTCTTAACGATTAAATTACATTTAACAACTAGTACGGATTTTAAGTTAAAACGGTTATATTGGGTCATCTTCTTAGTTTTAGGGTCGCTATTTATCGTTGATTTTATGTTCGACTTACAGTATCGCTTGGCTTTTGTTTTACTAGCAATCTTGTTTGTCCTGGCGTTACCGGCAGGCCGCTTACTGGATCAATTCTCACTGGCTTTTTACAATCACCAGACTAAGCCTGAACGGACGCCAATCAAAGTTTGGCGCGTGTTGCTCTTTATTATCTTATTTGGGGCAATGGCTTTATTAACGCTATTACGAAAAGCCACCCTCAGCATCGCCCTACCATATGTCTTAGGGGTCATCGTGATTGCAATCGTCGTTTTGAACATTGAGCTAGCAGCTGATTGGAAAGCAATGCCGGCGAATAAACTACGAATCGTTAACCGGGGCTTTCTCATTAGTTTTGTGCTCCTGTTCAACAGTTTCTTTGCTTACTTTGTTTTAGGCAAAACGGGAATGTATTTAGCATTTGCATTTTATTTGATTGGTTTTGAAGGTGGTAGCCCACTATATCATCTAGTGGCCCATCACCAAGAGGCCTTGGCGAAACGTTACGCGCAAATTGGTTTAGTCGTCGGGCACGTCTTAGTGTTGACCACGATTCCAGTGCTTTATAGTCTGGGCTTGATTTTAATCGCCCTATACGTCGGTTATGAGAATCCGGCCATTAATACGAGCGTTTATACGGCCGATGAAAATGATCCTGACTTGGCGATTATTAATAAATATCGTTTCTCGACTTATGGCGGGTTGTTGTGTCAATTACTATTCTTTGGGTTATTAGTGACCGTAAGTGTCTTGAATCATTTGAACTTGATGGCCTTCTTTAACCCTTCGACGGCGACCCATGTCAGTGTTTACTTACACGGGATGGCTTGGCCGTTGACCGGGTTATCGTTCATCGTCTCAATGGTGACGATTTATAGTCAAAAACATCATATTTCTGCTTCTAAAGCGGCCTAGTGTCGTTATGGCAAATTAAAGGAGGTTGGGTGCATGATTTTAGTGGCTTTAGCTGCTATTATTTTACCGTTAGTTTTATTAGGTGGTCTGAATTTACCGGCGACCCGCGGGATGAGTATTAGTGCCGTTGTCGTGGTGATTTTAAGTTACTTTTTCTGGCACTTATCGCCCGCTGTGATCGGGGCTTCAGTGTTACAGTCGTTGCATAAGGCGTTACCAATTTTGTGGATTTTATTTGGCGCCCTATTAATGTTAAATAGTTTACGAGCGACTGGTGCAATTGATCGTATCAATCAAGGTTTTCAAGCTTTGTCAGCTGATATGCGGTTACAAGTGGTTTTAGTGGCTTTCCTATTTGGTGGTCTGATTGAAGGGGTCTCTGGCTTTGGGACACCGGCAATGGTGACGGCCCCGCTATTAATTGCGTTAGGATTCACCCCGATGGCGGCAGTCATTTTGGCACTAGTTGCGGATTCAACGCCAGCCGCGTTTGGCGCCGTTGGGACCCCGTTAACGGTTGGGTTAAGTAACGTCACGGAAAAAACGGATTTACTTAATTTGATTGGCCAACGGGTCACCCAGCTCGACTTGTTTGTTGGCGCCCTAATGCCGGCCTTATTGATCTTTATTTTGATTTGGAGCTTTGGCCCCAAAACGCGCCGTTGGCAACAGTGGTTGGCAGTTTTACCGTGGGCCCTGCTGATTGGGTTTGTGTATAGTATTACGGCATTATTAACAGCGGCGTTGATCAGTTATGAATTTGTCTCGATTATTGCCCCTTTCATTACACTGATCGTGGCGATCGTGAGTTTACGTTATCACTGGTTGTTACCTAAATCAGTCCAAGCACAGCCGTGGCAGACCGAATCAGTGGCGGCGGCAACGCCTAAGGACCCGACGGCTACGACGCCCAAAATGTCCTTATTAACGGCCTGGGCACCATATTTGATTGTGGTGGTCTTGTTATTAGCCACCCGAGTGTGGCAGCCATTAAAGACCTGGCTAACGACCTATGTGAACTTATCATGGACCCAAATTATGGGTTTTAAAACGATCAGTTCAGATTGGGAATTCTTATACTCCCCCGGCACCCTTTTGACCGTTGCCGATTTAATTGGCCTCTTGATTCAAGCACGGTCATTAAAGCCGGCCTGGCCAACAGCTAAAAAAGTGGTTGGTTCCATGGGTAATACCGCGATTGCGTTAGTTGTAACGTTGATTTTAGTGCAAGTCTTTACCAACTCTGGTTTAAATAGTGGTAACTTACCAAGCATGCCGATGTACATTGCCAAATTTGTGGCGAAATACTTGGCGGGAATTTGGATTATCATTGCCCCATTCTTAGGTGAATTAGGGTCGTTTGTGACTGGCAGCACGACTGTTTCAACCTTAACCTTTGGCCAGATCCAAGCCGATATTGCGGCGAACGCGCATTTGAGTGAATCGGTCGTCTTGGCAGCCCAATTGATTGGGGCGGCGGCTGGGAATATGATTTGTGTGCATAATATCGTTGCAGTAAGTTCAGTCGTCGGCCTGGATGGTCAGGAAGGCACGATCTTGCGCCAGACGATTTTACCTGCTTTAGCCTATGCCGCTTTGATTGGTGTGGCTGGTTTGGTACTCGCTAATTTAATCTAATTAAGTTGTAAAGGCAGTCACTACCCCGAAGCTAGCGGTAGCGACTGCCTTTTTTGTTAATTGGTGAATAGCCGAAACTAAGACCTGCAAAAAGCCCGTGAATCAGCTAAAATAGAAATAGCGTTAAGTCGAAACAATCAAGGATGGAAGGTGTCTCGATGCAAGTCTTTTTAGTCCCCGATATTCGTTTAGCTGACCGGGTCGTTGGACCGACTGCTGATCAGGAAGCGAATCAAGCGTTATTTCGTCGCTATGCTAGTCGCTTGCAAGCACAACTAGGCATTGGGTTTCAAGTCTATGTTGACCAAAGCGAAGGCTATGACTTATTGAATGCGACTGAATACGATACGGATACATGTTGGGTCTTAGCCGATGCGGCTTATCAAGCGTTAACAACGGCGATACTGGCCCATCATCGAATTATTGCTTTACCGGATCAAGCGGTCGTTTTAAAAGACACGCAACCGGTTTTAGCCCAGTTAAAACCACCGGTCAATTAAAAAGCGTCTACCAAGTATATTTACTTGGCAGGCGCTTTTTAACTTAGTGCGATTAGTTAGTGGTCTCTTGATGACGACGCATCCCGCGTTCAATAAACAGTAACGCCATAAACCAAACCACTGACCCGATGACCGCCCAACGATTGACAGCGTCAAAACATAGGACAACGGTAACGGCAATAAAGAAGACCAAGGTGGCGATATTTGAAACTGGGAATAACGGTAACTTGAATGGGTTATTCCGGCTGTCAGTAGTCGTTTTATAGACGTAATGACAAACCAGTAATGAACACCAGACGATAATAAAGTTCGTTGTGGCGACATTAGAAATCAACGTGAAGATCGTACTTGGAATCACGTAATTCAACACCACGATAACGAGTAAAATCAATGATGAAAAGACTAACGATCGTGCGGGGACATTGTAGCGATTGACCTTCCCCATCCATTTAGGGGCATTTTGACCATGCGCCAACGTAAACAAAGTTCGACTCGTACTAAAGATGGCACTATTACAAGCTGACAAGGCCGCAGTCAAGACAACGAAGTTGATGATACTAGCGGCGGCTTTAATCCCAATGTCACTAAAGACTTGGACGAATGGTGATTGATTAGTCGCAATTTGGTCCCATGGGTAGATCGACATGATCACAAACAGCGCGCCAACGTAGAAGAATGAAATTCGAATCGGTAAGCTGTTAATGGCACGTGGCAATTCGGTTTCGGGGTTTTCAGCTTCACCAGCTGTGATGCCGACCATTTCAATCCCCGTAAAAGCAAAAATGACGAGTGAAAACGAGGTCAAAAACCCACCCATCCCCTTAGGGAAGAAGCCGCCGTGACTGAATAGATTAGTCATCGTCACCGTATGGCCACCGACATGCGCCGAAGAACCAATTAAAATGGCCCCAGTCACAATCAAAGCGATAATGGCCACGACTTTGATCATCGAGAACCAGTACTCTAGTTCACCAAAGGCACTGACGGATAACAGATTAAACACCAACAAAATCAAAATGATAATTAACGGTGTCACCCACTGTGGAATCCAAGGGAACCAGTAACGGATATAAATCCCGCTGGCCGTCAAATCGGCCATGGCTAAACTGATCCAGCAAAGCCAATAAGTCCATCCGATGGCGAATTCGAATTTTTTACCTAAATATAAATTAATAAATTCGAGGAACGAATGTAATTTTGTATTTGATAATAACAATTCTCCGAGTGCCCGCATCATGAGGTAACAAAAAAAGCCCCCAATGGCATAGGCTAATAAAATTGATGGTCCGGCTTGTTTAATGGCCGAACCAGAACCGAGAAATAAGCCCGTACCAATTGCCCCACCTAACGCAATCATTTGCACGTGGCGGCGTTTTAGCTTTCGAGCGAGCTGTTGATTTTCCATATAGCCTCAACTTTCCTTTTACTAATCATTTTCATAAATTTACATGTATTTTCATATTAGTCCATTTTATGCTAAAACACTGACTGGAGCAAATAAATTCACTGAATTTATTTAAATGGGTCAACGAATCCGTGATAAACTTAAGAAAAATTTTGATTGCAGTGCGGGAAAGAGTTTGCTATCTTTAGGCTAGTTTGACCGTTAGCCACAAAAAAGGAGTTTATTTTATGACTAAGCAAAACGATCATTGGTTCAATCGCTTTATTAAAGGCGTCATCATTGCCCTCGGCTTTATTTTACCGGGTGTTTCTGGTGGTGTCTTGGCGGCAATTCTTGGGATCTACGAACGGTTATTGGGCTTTATGGCCCATTTCCGGCAACGTTTTAAACAAGATTTTTGGTACTTTGTCCCAGTTGGCATTGGTGGCATCGTTGGGATCGCACTACTGTCAGCCCCGTTGGAATATTTATTAGCACATGCGCAAGTTATCGTGCTCTGGGGGTTTGCCGGTGCGATTATCGGTACTTTGCCATCATTGATGCAAACGGCGAATGCCCGTGGGCCGCGTGATGGTATCGATTATCTATGGTTTTTCGGGACGCTACTGATTAGTAGTGGCTTGTTATACTTTATGAGTGACCTATTTGGCACCTTGCCAGCTAATTTTGGTGGCTTTGTCATTGCTGGGGTCCTAATTGCCTTAGGTGTCTTAGTGCCCGGGTTGAGTCCATCAAACTTGCTGTTAATTTTGGGCTTGTTTACACCGATGCTAACTGGTTTTAAGCGGCTGGATATCTTAGGCGTCTATTTACCAATTGCCATTGGTGGTGTTTTAGCGATGGCCTTGTTTTCCAAGGTGATGGATCATTTATTGCAACACTTCCATTCACGGGTTTATCATTTTATTTTAGGGATCGTAGTCGCGAGCACGATCTTGATCCTCGTACCTAACTCACATGCAGCTGAAAGTATCTCTTATGCCGGTGTGACGCCATTAACTTGGCTCTGGAGCGCGTTAGCTTGTTTGGCCGGGATTGCCCTTGGATATTGGATGAGTCGCTTAGAAGCCAAGTATAAGTAACTCAATGTGGTGGCCGGGTTGCTTGCAGTCGTCGCAGTTCATTGACTTGGGCTTGAATCTCACCCAACATTTGGGTCTGCATTTTTTGAATCGCTAACATATTAGGTTCGTCTTGTTGAATCAAATGGTCGACCTTGGTATGAAGCACCCGAATCTCTTCTTCAGATTTTGAATTGACGCGAAAATCATTGACCGCTTGCAGCCGATCATATTCAGCGGCCCGATTTTGGCTCATCATGATGAGCGGTGCTTGAATCGCCGCGACCATACTTAAGAATAAATTCAGTAAAATAAATGGATATGGGTCAAAGTGCATCCCAAATAAGTGTAAAATGTTAATCAGCATCCATAACAACATGATGCCGACAAATAAAATAATAAAGGTCCAACTACCGCCAAAACGGGCAACGGCATCGGCGATGCGTTGCCCCCAAGTTAAGGAATTTTCTAACTGACGGTTGACATCAACCACCTGATACGTATTTTTAGCTAAAATATGGGTCAATCGGTGGTTGATTTTTTTATTCTCTTCATAATCTTTAGCGATCATTTGGTCCATCTTGGCCATGCGATAAGCCACTAAATGTTCACTACAAATAAACGTTCGACCACTGGCGTGTGGAAAGTCGGCTTGAATCGCGGTTTGTAACTCTTGATCAAGTTCACTCAGTGTCATGCCGTCAACAATGTCATAATGTTGATGATCAACGACGCATGCGGCTAAGGTATGTCGTCTGCTCATAAAAATCGCCCCCATGAAGTCAGTATAGCGACTCGTTTGCAAAAATGCGCCGGTTTGCGCTGGCTTAAATGGGCAATTGAACAAACTAAAAGCGTTCAGCCCATCAACGGACTGAACGCTTTTAGTTGCGGCTTAAGCTTGTAATTCATCGACTAACATCATCGTTTGATTTTGACCATCATCTAAAACGGCGACCGTTTCCGGGAAACTGCGGTCGTAATCAGCTGGTAAGTCAAACTCAAAAATTGAGTCATTTTTGGCATCAAAGACAACCGTAACGGTCCCTTGTCGGTCAATTAAAGCAAATTGTAAGACTTGTGCTAATGGGACGACACCTTGCAAGTCGTCGTCAATAATGGCCCAAATACTGTCAATGACGGCACTCGGCAACTTGGCAACTAGCCCAAACGTTGCGTACCGGTCTGCATTTTGATCAAACATCGCAACCACCTCGCTTTAAAAAATCAGATTAATTATCACGGACGATTTCAGCGACTGCTTGTTCGATCCGCATAAATAAGCTTTGAGCATCTTGTCGAAAATCGGCTTCTAAACTAGCACTAACTGGTTTAATCGTGCCAACGACTAGTCCAGTTGTCCCGTATAAGTCGATGCCATCATGCGCGGTGTTCCATTTTACAGTCCAATAGCTGCCTTCTAAGGCTTCATCAGTATAGTATTGAACGCCCGCTAAGACGGCATCGTTAATGACGCTACTTTCATCGGCAGTCATGCCACTATCCAGTTCCCACTTTAACTTTTGATTAACTTCTAACATATCACCGGGAATTAAGTTTTGCACGGTGCATTCCTCCACTCTGATTCTTTTGTTAACTAATTATACTAGTTCTTAATGATTATCATAACATATTGACCGATAGCCACTAAATTTTTGCCCAAAAATCCCGTTAAACCAGCATGGCCTAACGGGATTATCAAGGTAATTAAAATTTCTGCCGGACTTCCGCGGCGATTTCACGCATCCGTTCAGGCGTGTCGACTTGCGACAAGCGATAACCGATGTAATATGGCGATACATTAAACAATGGATTCACTTTGCAAACAACTTGATCACCTAAAGGATAAAAGAACAAGTTGTAACTATCACAACGCCCCTGGAAGTAGTCGTTTAAGGTGTATTGCACGACTTTTTGGACCGCATCTGCAAGTTGATCGTGGTCTTCCCAAGTCGTCGTAATGTTAAATTCCACAAATCCCATCACAGGTTGGTCAGACGCGGTCACTTTAAGACTGCCGTTCGTGATGATTGGATAGCCGGATAAGTTAGCTGGGGTGATATTGGCATAGCCATCGATATCATCTAAGCCGACGATTTGCATGTGCGGATGCCGTAAACTCCCACCAGAGTGTGGGCCAAAGTTTTTGTATAGCAACGTCGAGGCAAAGCGGCCACTGGCGATCGTTGCTTGCCAATGCTTTAAGGCAAAAGCAAAAACAGCCCGGTTTTGCGCTTGACTGTAAGTGGCAATGTCACCATCATGATCGGCGGTTTCAATAATGATCGTTTGCCAAGTTGCTTGTAAAGTTGGAAATTTGTTCATCAACCAAATACGGTCGTCATCTTGGGCAAAGATATCAGTTAAAGTGCTTGGATCACAAAATGGGCAATTATTATGCGGGTGCCGGATGTTTTCTGGCTTACCTTTTGCGATATTCGTATCAAAGATTAATGGATGTGCTTGCACGCCATATTCCTCCTTAAAAACAGTAAGAAACGGTTTGTCAGGCTGACAAACCGTTTCTCTGACGGACTTAAGATTTAATTTGTTGGTGCCGGCGATGTGGACCCCGGACCAAATTTGGCATCGGCCATGGTGATCCAAACGACGAACTCAGTCGTGGCTAATTTCCAGAACCGGGGATCTGAAGCTCGCGGTGGTTCTTGGTCAAATAACGCCACGGCTAAAGCGTTGGCCGCATTAACGGCGGCTGCTTGGACACTATTACCAAAAGTCTGGGCGGCGGGGACATCTGGGAAACGCACGCCCCAGTATGTGCCTTCATCCCGAAAAATTGCCGGATATTTTACTTCGATGTTCCGATTCAATCCCACCACTCCGATTCTAAAGCTTTACCTCTAGCATACCGAGGTTCGTCAAAAAAGAACAGGCTGAATTAAATTCTTAAGTTTTTCGTAAGTTATTCAGTGGTGACTTTATAGTATGTGCCGTTCTTATCGCCATTCGTCACGGTATAATTCCCGCTATGGGTTTCACCGTACTTAATTGCCGAAGACTTTGAACTAAACGTCTTCGTTGAAGAATCGGTCGACGTACTGCTGGTACTATTAGCACTACTGCTGCTAGTTGTTGACGAGCTTGCCTTGCTAGTACTCGTGGCACTGCTTGAACTAGCTGGTGTCGACGTACTATGTTGGCTGCTGCCCGTTGTAGTGGTCGTCGTATGATGTGTTGTCGAAGACGAACTAGCTGGTTGCGTTTGCGTCGTGGTTTGTGAATTAGTGTCATCAGTCGTCGTGGTGTTATCAGCAGTTGTAGTTGCTGAATCATCACTGTCAGTTGAATCACTCGAGTCATCGCTAGTGTCACTATCGCTATCACTGCTAGATTTTGACTTCTTCTTAGACGATGATGATGACGCCTTCTTTTTATGACTACTACTGCTGGAACTAGATGATGAACTGGCCGTCGTTTTGACAAGGTCTTCACTGGTTGACGCTTTTACGAAATAAACGATGGTCCCGCCTAGTGCAATCACGATTAGCGCTAATAACCACAATGAAAAGTGCCGTTTTTTCTTCGGTCCTTTAGGTCCTTGTGGCTTTTGCGGCCCTTTCGGTGGCTTAGGCGTTTTAGGTTGCGACCGTTTGCGGCTGGACGATACTTCGCGCGCTTTTAAACGTGACATCCGCGTCGGCTGCTGTTGTTCAGGCATTAACTATCGCACTTCCTTTCTTGCTTCCGCCAGTTTACCATATTTTCCGGCACTTGTCGTTAGTTCCCTAACGAACTAGCGCATATAACTTGGCTGCAAACGTATTCGCATCAATGGTTTCACGCTGGTTGGCAAAGTAAACGATTGCCCGTTGGTTGCCTTCAGTGGCATACATGTAACTGTCATAACCATTATCCGCACCGTGGTTTGATTTAGTCCCATCGCTGTAGCGATACATACCACCGGCATAACTAACTTGGTAGTTATGGCGCAGTTGCTTATATTGTGTCCGCGTTAAGATTTTGCCATTTCGCATCCCACACATAATCTTGTAATAATCATGGGCATTCGTATATAAGTTACCAGCGCCAACGAGACTTGAAAAGAGACGTTTCTCATAGGTGCGGGCTTGATAGTTGGTCCCGGCCCGATAACTGACGGCTGCAGTTAAGGCTGAGCTGGCCTGATACTTATCCGTAGTGTGCGTTAGTTTCAATGGCTTAACAATCCGCGTTTGGACGTTGTGGTAATAGGACTTATGGGTGATTTTTGTGATAATCCCCGCCAATAGTGTGTAATTGGCATTGGTGTATTGATACGTGTGATTCCCGGTTGACGTTAATTTTGACAAGGTGTATCGGTAAGCTTGTTGCTCCGTCAGCACCTTACTAGGTGCGGTTTCAGCCATATGAATCCCAGAAGTATGGTCAAGCAGTTCACGAATCGTGATACTGCTGCTGTATTTAACTTGCGGGTAATATTTCGACAATTTGGTAGTCATTGAAAGCTTATTCTTAGCAATCAGTTGTTCAATCATGGCCCCTGTGATGGCCTTTTGTAATGAGGCCGTTGGGTAGATCGTGTTTTTGTTGTTTTTTAGTCCCTTTTTATGGTTAGCATCACCGACGTAAATAGTTTGTGATTTACCGGCATAATTTTTAGTCAGCATGATCTGACCTTTAAAGTGATATTTTTTAGCCAACGCCTTAGCTTGGCTGGCAACACTGCTAGCTTGTGCAGCTGGGGCAACGGCGGTGGTGGCGGTCATACCTAGCAACACCACGGCTAAACTTAGTAAGCTAATTTTCCTAATTAATTTCATCTGAATATTTTGGGACCTCCTAATGATTTTACTAATTTTCATCATAAGGACTTTTGATAGTGAATGCCAGTAAAACATCAGGTGGTAAATGATTTGTAATCCGCTTGCAATCTGCGCTTAAAATCGTCATTTAAAATATAAATTAATTCATATTTAACGGTCGTTAGGCCACTTGAAAGTTGAGATTAATCAAATTGGCCGCAAAAAAAGACGCCCATACCATAATGGACGTCGAAGTCATTAAGCGACCGCACTAACTTGTGCTTGATCGACTAACTCTTGATAATAGTTGGCAAAAGTTCCATAACGATATGGGACTAACCACAGTAAGCCAATCCCTAAAGTTAAGGCACAAACAATGGCCCAGCCGATGAAACTAAGTTGTAACACGAAGTATTCCATCTTGTGCCCCACCATCAGTTGACGGCTGCGGGTCACGGCATCACGTAAGCGTGGTCGTGGTTGACCAGCTGGCGTTGCAGCGACCATGTCTTTATAGACGTAATACGTCTGTGAGTAAGCAAAATATTTGATGATGCCAGGGACGATTAACAAACAGCTCCATAAGGTGATCCAAATGGCTTGCAAAATGATTAAGCCAATCGTTGGCCAAGCATATGGCCGGGTGAAGCCGATCGTTGAATCACTGACTGGATGAATCTCACGACTTGGTTGTCGTAGCCAATCTAGCATTGAATACATCGTCCCGACCATGAAAATTTTAACCACCGCATAGAAGATAAATTCAATTAAAACAGCAATTAGCACAACACCTAGAACCGCGGTCCAAGTTTGCCATGAAATTGACGTAATGGTTTTAACTGCACCACTAATATTAGTGGCATTGGTCATACTGGTGGTACTTGAATCCCCCGTCGTACTGCTTTTATCAGTGTATTGAGCTATCACACTGAAAATAGAGAGTAAACTGACCACAATACAGAGTAAAATGGCGTCTTTCCAGCGACCCTTAAAGAGTTGCTTCACTTCCGTTTTCAATTCGGCGCGTGTTTTCATTTGTTTAGTCAACTGCCTTTCCCTAACTTTGTTCTATGATACCATGCCCTATCTCGCCTGCAAACTAGTTTGGGGGCAAATAAAAAACACTGAAACTAGGTCCAGTGTTTTCAATAATAGCTAAAATGTTTTCTGCATGACCACGACTGGTGCGCCATCTTCATCGTATGGGCCCGCTTGGACCGTATAGCCACAACGTTCATAGAATGATTGTGCAGTGACTTCACCATGAATTAAGCCTTGGGTATAACCATGGCCTTGCGCCCAGACTTCAGCTTTGGTTAGCAATTGTTGACCAATACCTTGGCCACGATAGCGCTTGCGGGTGCAAACGCGGCCAAAACGCATGACGTGATGGGCTTCTGGTTCTAAGCGCAACGTTGCCACTGGTAAATCTGGTTGTTCATACGCGACAACGTATAAGCGTTCGTCGTTATCTTTTTGGTCGAATTCGACGTCAGCGGGAATCCCACGTTCTTCGACGAAAACGGCTTGCCTTAAAGCGTAGGCCGCTGCCCGGTTATAGGCGACATTTGAAAATAAGAATTTCATCTTAATAAGCCTTGTCGATATCTTTTAACCAAGCTAATGCTAACGACTTATCCCCTAAGTGGGCCCCAATCACTGGGCCAAAGTAAGTAATATCAATTGGCATTTCTGGATAATCTTGTTGTAGCTTTTGTTTCCAGGCTTCAGCAGCTTCCAGATTATTACCTTGGACGATAATCGCCCGTAATGGATAGTTGATCTTGGCTTTTTCTTCGGCAAAGAGATGTTCCACGCGCGCCAAAGCCTTCTTAGTTGAACGGACTTTTTCAAAAGCGACGATTTCATGTTTTTCATCAAAGGTTAAAATCGGTTTGATTCGCAAAACACTACCAATGAAGGCCGAGGCGTTCGACAACCGTCCGCCGCGCACTAAGTTTTGTAAATCATCCACGATAAAGTACTCACCCATTGAAGCACGCAAATCATCTAAGCGCGCGATAATTTCTTCAACGGTATGGCCGGCCTTGGCCATTCGGGAAGCTTCGATAGCTAAATAGCCCATTAAACGCACTGTAATTTGTGAGTCATATGGCACTAATTTAATGTTATCAACTGCATCACGCATATTTTCAAGACTATTATAAAAACCGGAAATGGTGCTGGCTAAATGGATACTGATGACCGCATCATAACCTTGATCCCCCAATTTATTATAAAATTCAATCATTTCCCCCACGGGTGGTTGCGACGTGCTGGGGAATGACTTGAATGATTTCATATTGGCATAGAAGTCTTTCGTCGTAATATCGACGCCTTCTTGATACACTTTTCCATCTATAATAACCGGAATCGGTACCACATGAATATCATTGTCGGCAACCTCTTGCGGTGTCAAATAGCTAGTGCTGTCAGTAACAACAGCAATCTTCATCACACACACCTACTTCTTCATCGAATTAATATCAAATATATTAGCATAAATACGCCCTTGAAACCAGCTTGTACCGATGGTTAAAAAGTGGCTTAGTCACCCAACGTACGGTCAACCGATTTATTTAAGCGGTTTAATAGAATCCGGAGTAGGTTTTGTTCGTCTTGTGGCCATTTATCAAAAATAGTTGCTTCATATTTAGCGTAGTCAGCATTAATAACGGCGGCAGCATTTTCGCCTAATGGGGTCACCGTGTAAATCAGTTGCCGGCGATCACGACCGACGGCTTCTTTACTTAACTTTTCTTTCTTCACTAAACTGGCTAATTGGCGGCTTAAGGTTGATGTGTCGAGTTGCATTTCAGCAGCCAATTTTTCTTGGGTGTCAAACCCCGCTAATAATTTTAATAATAGTTGCCACTCAGCAACCGTGACCCCTTGGCTTTTAGCAATCTTTTTTAACATGGCCGTTTGTTGTTTGGCAGTATCAGCCAATGCGGCTAAACTTGACTTCATTTAATATACCCCCTCAATTGTGCTTTAAATGTATTATACAATAACTGGCCCGCCATTGTGAACCGGTTTTCGTTAGTAGACGGCTAAATTGGTTTTTGGTATAAGCAATTTATTGGTCGTTCGCTGGCCTGATGACCAGTCGGCGTCGCAGAAATGACTGATGACTGCCGACTTATAACTTGTTTAAACGCTAACTTGCCATGTATACTATAAAGGTTGGCCGGTAGCATTACCGGCATTGCAGAAATTCAGATGAAAGCGAGTGATCACATGTCTTTTGATGGACTATTTACCCATGCCATGGTCACCGAATTACACGAAAATTTATTAAACGGTCGAATTATTAAAATTCATCAACCGTATCAAAATGAATTGATTCTAACGGTCCGCGCAAATGGTAAGAACTGGCCAGTTTTGTTGTCGGCTGATCCAACTTATCCGCGGGTCCAAGTGACGCAGATTCCATACGTTAATCCAGCAGTCCCAACCAACTTTGCGATGATGATGCGCAAATATTTGCAAGGCGCAATTATTACCAATGTGCAACAGATGGCCAATGACCGGGTCGTGCACTTTACCATAACAACGCGAAATGAATTAGGTGATGCCGAACAATTAACGTTAATTATTGAGATTATGGCGCGCCACAGTAACGTGATTTTAGTGGATCATCAAACGAGTAAAATCTTAGATGTCATCAAACACGTAGGTGCCGACCAAAACCGTTATCGGTTGTTATTACCAGGGGCAACTTATATCGAGCCACCGAAACAAGATAAGTTAAATCCGTTTGATACGAATACCGATTACTTGTCCTTAGTGAAGCAATATCCAAATGATGATGTCTTAGCCAAGCAATTACAGCAACACTATCAAGGCCTTGGTCGCGATAGTGCGCAACAATTGGCGTATGAATTGCATCAACCAGGTGATTTGACGGCCCACTATAACGCCTTTTTAACTAACTTTGATCACCCAACGCCAACGTTGACGACGTTGCCAACCCATAAGACGATGTTTGCGGCTAGCAATTATGCCGCTTTTGGGACGAAAACGCGCCAATTTGAATCGCTTAGTGCCCTGCTTGATTTTTATTATCAAGATGCGGCACAACGCGAACGGGTTCAACAACAAGCTGGTAATTTAATTCGAGTGGTACGCAACGACTTGAAGAAAAACCGTAAGAAAATGAAGAAGTTGCAACAAACGTTAGCGAATACCAAGCAAGCTGATGAATTACGCTTAAAAGGCGAAATCTTAACCACCTATTTACATGAGGTCAAACGTGGGATGACCGAGATTACGTTAGCTGATTATTACCATGATAATCAACCACTTAAGATTGAACTATCCAATCAGCTATCACCATCACGTAATGCCCAAAAGTATTTCTCCCGCTATCAAAAGCAAAAGAATGCGGTTATCTATGTGGGTGAACAGATTGAATTGACACAAGGTGAGATCGATTATTTGGACAATATTCAAACGCAAATTGAACTTGCGGCGCCGGCCGATATTGCTGAAATTCGGGAAGAATTGATGCAACAAGGTTATTTAAAACAACGGAAGACCAAGAAGAAACAACGGGCTTCGCGCAAAGTGAGCCAACCACAACAATTTGTGGCAACTGATGGTACTGAGATTTCAGTTGGGAAAAATAACCGGCAAAATGATCAGTTGACCTTAAAGACTGCCCGTAAATCGGATTATTGGTTGCATACTCAAAAGATTCCGGGTTCACATGTCATTATTCACAGTGATGATCCGAGTGAAGCAACATTGACGGAAGCTGCCAATTTAGCGGCCTACTTCTCCAAGGCTCGTGATTCGGCAACGGTGCCAGTTGACTATGTGCAAGTTCGTAAGATACGTAAACCTAATGGTGCTAAACCAGGCTTAGTTATTTATGAAGGACAAAAAACATTGTATGTTTCGCCAGATGCTGACTTGGTTGAACGACTTACACCTAAGAAAGAATAGATTATTGTAAATAAGCCGCCATTTAAGTTGTATCTACTTAAATGGCGGCTTATTTTTTTGCGGAAGTTGGTTATTGCTTCCCCACGAGAGCTGCGTTAAGCTGATGGCTGGTTTTTGGGTTGAGGTAATCATTTAGTTAAAGTAAGAAGTTACAACTATACTATATTAATACACCGACTTTTTTAATACTGTCCATGTTTGATAATCGATTTCTTGCGCATCAAACGTTTCATGATTAAGCAAATAAGCTTTGACCTTCAAAACTAATGGTGAGGCGTTACTTATTGATAATTGTGATAATGGCACTCGCAGTGCCCCATGCGAATCTTGTCCCGTAATCGTTTCGGAAACTTGACCTGCTACTTGGCCAACGGTCTCATCAATCCGATAAAACACACAAATATGCTGATTGTATTGCCACTGCTCAAAGTGCCAAGGATAACGAAAACTGGTAATCCCTAATTGAGACAATTTTGTCGGCACTAATCCGGTTTCTTCCTGAATTTCACGCTTGATGGCATGTAATAATGGTTCCCCATCGCCTAAACTACCACCTGGTAAATCAAAGCGATTAGTATATGGACCACCGTATTTTTTAGTGACGACCAAACCATCTTGATCACCAATAATGCCATAAACACCAAATGCACGATGGAATTTAGCCATTAAGTTGCCTTCTTCCTATACCCGTTGGGGTTTATAAATGTCATTACTTATAGTATACCCTTTTTAATCACAAAACTGCATATTTATTTAAAATGGATTTATTCACATCTACTTGTTTATTATTTGAGTAAACATTATTGTTTTTAAGCTGTTGACAGATTTAATAAACAAGTGTAAATTTAGCCCTATTGAGAGGTGAACTTGGATGAATCTAGCTGAACTGAGCTTAGTCGACCTACAACGCGGCTGGCATGTGCAAGCTAACGAATTGCAATGCAACTATTGTGCGGCTAACTGGGTCGCTGAAACACCAACTAGTACCTTGACGCAACATATCGAAACCGTTCATGGCGGTAACTTGACCCAATTGATTCATTTGGATAGTCGCTACAATACATTGACGTCTAAACAGCAAGATCTGTTAACCGCATTTGCAACCGGTATTAAGGACCAAGCGCTGGCTAAACAATTACAAGTAGCCGCCGCAACGATTCGTCATCAAAAATTTACGTTCCGAGAAAAAGCCAAACAGGCCAAATTATACTTGGCTATTTATGAACAAGTTTTTGGTGAACTGGCCCAACCGACTGAAGAACAATTGATCGATGTGCCAGAACAGCCACAGCAACCTGATGACCGGTGGCTGATTACTGAAGAAGAAGCGGCTAAAGCCCTGCAACATTATTTTGATTTCTCAACTGAACCGTTACAGTTAAAACGACTGCCTAAAAAGCAAAAGACTATCATTATTGTTTTAACACGCATCGTTGATGAGATTCCGACCGCCGAAGTTTTAACTGAACCTGCCCTTAACGCAATCTTAAAACCGATTTACTTTGATTATGTGACCGTGCGACGTTACTTAATTGAATATGGGTTTTTAGACCGTCAAGCGGATGGCACCAAATATTGGCGGCCAATGACTAGAAAGGATTAAACATGGATACTAATCGCAAACAACAGCTACGCCAAGCTTATAAAATGGCGCCCACATATTATGGGGTGATTCAAATCGAAAATAAGCGCAATCATAAAATTTACTTGGATACGGCCGCAAACTTACACAACCGCTGGGCGTTTTATCAATTGAACCTGAACAAAGACTTTTATCGCAATACTCCACTGCAAGCTGATTGGGATGCACAGGCTGGTGAAGACTTTGAATACACGGTCCTTTGGAAAAAGGAAACGACGGATGTCTTAAACATGCGCCAAACGTTGAAAGACTTAAAAGCCAAATGGTACCGAGATTTACAGCCATTTGATGACCGCGGCTATAATCGTCGCCCTAAAGACTGGGAGGAATCTAATGACTGAACCTTTAAATACCAACTTCACACCCATTGATCAAGCAACTTGGTCACGGCGGGAATACTTTTATTACTTTACTAAAATGATGCCAACCGGTTTTGCGTTGACCGTTAATATGGATGTCACTAAATTACTAGCATGGACTCGGGCCCATCAAGTTAAATTTAATGCCGCTTACTTATATTTGGTCAGCCATTGCTTAACAGACCATCCAGAAATGCGCGTCGGTCGCTTTGATGATCAGTTGGTGACGTTTGACGTTGTGCATCCCTCATATACGGTGCTGCATGATGATCATTCGATGTCTAACCTCTGGACAGCATATACGCCAGAATTTACGACCTTTAACCAGTGGTACTTAGCTGACTTGGCACAATATGGCCACATTACCGGTCCTATGCCGAAAGCCCCACAAAGTCCTAATTTATTTACGATTGGCAGTTTGCCATGGGTCGAATTCACCAGCTATACCCCGTTGCCATTTACGCCATTGAACACATTTTTCCCGGTTTTCCAAGCGGGAAAATTTACAGTCCATGGTCTTCAAACGACCATGCCACTATCGATTACGATCCATCATGCGGTGGCGGATGGCTATCATGTCAGCAAGCTGTTTAATGACCTGCAAGCCGCTTTCAATCAACCAGCTACCTTATTAGAAAAGTAAAATGCCATTAAAAAGTCAGCCTAACTTTCATCAAAATGAAAATTAGGCTGACTTTTTTGACACTATTCTGACTGGCGTTTTACTAGCCAGCTAATTCCACCAATCAGCACTAATAACCCCGTTACCGAGCTGAGTAATAGTGGTTTGACGTTGCCGGTTACGTGCTTGGCAGGCGTTACGGCTGGTTTTGCTTCAGTCTGAACTGATGACTGCGATGTACTAGTACTTGAAGTCGCCGCGTTTACGCTACTACTAGTGGCGTGCTGCGAGGTAACGTTAGTAGTAGTGTTGGCCCTTTTTTTGCGGGCGTCACCGTTTTCGTATTGCTTGCATGCTTGGCCTGAGTAACCATGCGAACATGTGCCGTTAATTTGGGCAGTTGGCTCGTTTTAAACTTGAACGAAATCGCATGCGTCGCATGATAAACATGTAAGACATTGATCGATAGCTTAGCCGTTACTGCCCGTTTCAAACTTTTTGTTGTAAAAGAATAATAAATATTAGAATTGTCGGCTTTATCCCGGACTTTACGTACGTGCTGCGGCTTAGCCCCATTTACGCGTAACACTTGGACGGGGTATTTGCCTAGGGCCTTAGCTGTTTTCAAATGCATGGTGACGACATAGTGTTTATTTTTCACAGCCACTTTAGCTGGTTTAACAAAATATTTACTGGCAATCGACGTTTTCGTCGTCCCGTAAGTCAATGCTTGATAATTCACTGACTTGGCCTGTGCCGTTGTAGCTAATGTCAGTCCTAGCAAGCCGGTCATTGCCATGATGACCACCGCTCGTTTTTGCATTTAAACCACCCACTTTATGAGTAGCCAACCACCACTTAATAGTCCCAGACTAAGAAAACCAATAAGCGTCACCACTGAAGTTGTGGCTTCCTTAGTTTGTGGCAATTGTTGCCGCGTTGTTTTGGTCGCACTGGTTGTTGCTGGTGTCGACGTTGTGTTCGCCGCTGATTGCGGATTGGTGGTCGCATGATGCGTTGTCCCGGCGTTGTCGGTACCGGCATGACTAAACTTAAATCGGACGGTAAAGGTCTGATCAATATCGGCGGCTGGGACGGTCACATGCACCGTCCCGCTAATTAATTTGGTCAAAGCTTGCAACGACTTGACGGTAAACGTATACGTTACCACGTAATTTTTGCCACTCGTTGCATAATGAATATTCTGAGCCGTCTCACCATTAATCGTTAGCGGCGTAAATCCATGCATTGCCATCCCGGTTGACTTAGCATAGCGAACATTTAAGCGAACCTGATACTGATTGCCCGTTTTGATAATTGTCGCCGTATGCGTATAAAACTTATTCGCCGCTGAAACTTGATTACCAGTAGCTTGTAAAACTTGATACGTCCAACCAGTCATGGTTAAGGCCGCGGCCTGCTTATTAGTACTGGTCTTAGTCGTTGCTGGTTGGGTGGTTTTCGTCGTTGTCGCCTTAGTCACCGCCGTCTGTTGGCTAGCTTGCGTCGCTGCCTTGGTAGTCGTCACACTGCTACTAGTAGTGCTGAACGTTGAACTGGCACTTGACTTAGTCGTCGGACCGGTTGTGCTTGCTGAAGACGATGCTGTAGTTGCTGCACTACTGGATGTGGTGCTAGCGGCAACTGTTGGTACTTGTTGCCAATCCAAGGTTAACCAGGCACTTTCAGTCATCGCGCCCATCGGGGTCGTTAAGTTGAACGTGACTGGCACGGTCGCTGCTGGACTAGTTAAAGCAATTGTTAAACTACTACCAGTTAGAATATCCTTGCCAGCACTAGTTACACCAGTGATATATTTTTGACCAGCCGTTGTGATTGGTAACGTGACTTGATAATTATCATTACTAACGACCACCGTTGCACGATTGTTAAAAAAGCTGGCGGCCGAAGAAGTCACACTGCCAGCATGACCTTGGTCATCCTTAACAAATGATGCTGGTAATTGGTACGTCCCGTCGGCAAGCGTTGCCGCTTGTACGTTATGTAAAGCGGTTACATTCAAAAGCAAAAAAACAACTGCCATTAAGCCCCCAAGGCCCACCTTGATCCACTGCTGATGTCGCATGAAAAACCCTCCTAAAAATAATCTGAACTTTAAGCCAAATTCATCTTACCACATTATTAAGTCGTATTTAATATATTTTATGAATTTATATTAACTTAATAATAGTATTGATAATTTTGACCCGGTTTAACTATTTTCCCCTGACAATTAAACTAATTATGTTCAATTTAATTTTACCGCGTAACTGTTGCGTTAATCCAAGTCCCTAACTGTTTAGCGTGAGTGATAGCCTGATAATTCAGTTAAACACTTGTTACACCGGCCTCAATCGAGATTATTCGGTCACTTGCAAAACAAATCAAAAAACCGCGCCACCAGCATCTTTTCATGCTAGTGACGCGGTTTTCAAAGTAAGTAACAACGGGGTTGATTGACACACCATAATCACATTAATTCAAGCGGAAATCGAGGAAGTGGTGGTGTTCAACCATGACCCTAGTATGCCCGCTTTGGTTGCTGCTTAAAAGTGGTATCAACTGAAATTATTCTGATAGTTTCTCAGAATCTCTTCACGACTTATAAGGGGCAAGCGATCGGCAAAATTCGTATGATTAAATCAAAAAGCGAGGTCCTCATCATGACAGTCTTGATTTCTGGTTTATTCCATTTGAACACGTTGCTCCCCCAACTGATTGCCAGTTACGGTAATTGGATCTATGTCGGTTTATTCTTATTGATTTTCGTTGAAACCGGCTTAGTCGTCTTTCCTTTTCTACCTGGTGATTCAATTCTCTTTTTATGTGGGTCATTGGCCGCGATGACCAGCGATTTAAATGTTGGGGTTTTAGTCGTATCACTAGGGATTGCCGCAATTTTAGGTGATCTGGTCAATTTTGAAATTGGTAAACGATTTGGACATCACGTGTTAAGTAGTCCCCGTTTGAGCCGGTTTATTAAACCAAAGTACTTAAAAGAATCACAAGCCTTTTTTGACCGGCATGGTAGTTTAGCGATTTTCCTTGGCCGCTTTGTGCCCATTATTCGGACTTTAGTCCCATTTACCGCTGGGATGAGTGCGATGCATTATCCGACCTTTGCCCGCTACAATATTTTAGGTGGTCTAACTTGGATCATCGTGGCAATTAGTGCTGGCTACTTATTTGGCAATATTGCCATTGTTAAACAACATTTTGAATTGATCATGCTAGCCATCGTGGTCATTTCTTTAATTCCGGTTGGAATCACAATGCTCAAACATCGGTCAACATTAGATGATTAATATGGAGGTGACAATAGATGCAAGTCCTCAGTAATTTATGGCGACAGTATCAACGCGTCGCCGCGTATTTAATTTTTGGTGGGCTAACGACGCTGATTAACTTAGCCCTATTTGCGGGATTAACTCATTTGACTGTGCCGTACCTCATTAGCAACGTTTTAGCCTGGTTCGGCTCAGTTGTCTTTGCTTACTTGACCAATCGCCAGTGGGTCTTTGAAACCAATGCCCAAACTTGGACCGCTCGTTTGAAAGAAGTCGGTCAATTCTTTTGGTATCGGGCGTTAAGTCTTGGCATCGATGAATTAATTATGTTAGTTGGGATTAGCTTATTAGCTGGTAACCCGCTTATCGTGAAATTAATTGACCAAGTCCTCATTGTGGTCATCAATTGGTTCTTCAGTAAACACTTAATTTTTAAAGCTTAATCAAAACTGCCTGCGACTGATTCATTGGTCGCAGGCAGTTTTATTTATTTTTCATCGTCGGTTTGATTTGCAATAAGACAGCTTTACGAATCGTATTGACCGCGTCAGCAACGACATCAATCGAAGTTTCCCCATGTTGCAAGGCCCATTCGATGACGGTCATTTGTACGTTGGTCCCCATCGCCGCGATTAAATCAGCCGGCGCTGTCATGGTTGGCGCTTCTGACTTAATGAACTGTTGCCATTCCTTTAAAAGCAAGCGATGAAAAGTCGCTTCTAGGTCAGCTTCTGGCTCATGAACGGTGAACAAGATCCGAATGGCATCACGATTATCGGCCATATCAGCCAATAAGCCGCGTACCAACGCATCAATCTCACCATCAATCATCTGATTAAATCGGTCATGGACCTTTTCGTTAAAAATCGTACTATAATAAGCCACCATTTTATCTAACAAATCATATTTATCTAAATAGTGCGCATAAAATGTCGAGCGACTAGTTAGCGACAGCTGGCAAATATCGGCAACCGTAATTTGCCGAAAAGTTTTCGTCGTCAGGAGTCGCAGCATTGCTTGTTGAATATCCCGTTCGGTTTTGATCTTGCGGACATCTTTTGTCATTTTCTAAACCCCTCATCCGTACTTAAACTCATCCTAGCATACTTGTTTTTAAAATAACCATCTTTTTCGAACAAAATTAAACTAAGATGTTCGAAAACCAACGCACTGTTTATTTCCTCGGTTAGCTAAGACATTAATTACATCTTCAATTTACATGTTAATATAGAAAGAAACTGGCGCGATAAACAAGCGTTATGATGATCAAGACACAAGCAAGGGTGAAAAACCAACACTGGTTTTTCACCCTTGCTTATTTACTCATTATTTTTTCTACTAGAACGAACGAGTAAAAATATGATTACGATCATTAGGACAAGCTGCATTATGCTGATTGCACTAAATAAATGGTTTATCTGAATTCTGATTAGATATGCAAAACATCCTAGCACAATCAGCCAGCCGTACTTTCTTAACAGCTTAATTACAGGTTGGCTCGGTTGTGCTTTACTATATTTATACAGCCAACCCGTAAGTATGATCAAAATTACAACTGATACTTGATTGGTCATAAAACACCTTCTCGATTATGGCGTGGTTTAGTCTCACTCAACTTGATACAAAGCCACAATATCAAAGTAAGTGAGAAATAAACATTAAGTTGTTGAAAAAAGACAATTTATTTTCTGTAAATATTCGTAGATTGTAACTCTTTCGCCAATTCGTAAGTCGGCTAAGCGCTGTGTTCGTTTCTTGCAGTGCCAAGATTGTGTAGAGACTATCAGGGAAAACTATTTCAAATAGTGCTAGCCAATCATCTTAACCACATCTGCACGTTTTCGAACACTTTGCCCCTTAACTGTCCGAAAACGTACGAATATCAGCGCTTTGACAGTGTTCAGATTAGGCTGACCGCGATATGCTATAACCGTTGAAAGGTCATAACAGCCTTTCAAATTTAAGTGAGAATAGAGGTAATTGCTATGTTTACTTGGAGTTTTTGGATTTTAGCTGTCTGGTTCGTTGTGAATGCCATTTGGATGTGGTTCGACTTGGATAATCAACAACTACAAAAAACGTTCGCTTGGATTAACGTCGTGGCGATTGTTTGGGGGTTCTGGGCATTCTACGGTGCGGCATCGGTTGCCAGCCTATCAGGTTGGTTCCAAGTGTTGAATTGGCTCAACGTTATTCTCGCCGCTACCCAATTTTACTTCGGCTACCGGAACTTGTCACAGCATAAAACAGCTTAATTAAACACAACTAAGTCAAAAATTATCAAACAGATTATTCCTTGCAAGTACCTAAAAAAGATCGGCTTCCCTCATCCGGAGCCGACCTTTTTTAGGTTATACGTCAATTTCAGTTGGACGTGGTTGCCACCAAAGCAAGCCTAAGCTTAGCGTCAACCAAATCAGCAGATTTAAGCCAATCGTCCGGATACGCGTCAGTGGTTGTGCGGTCGTTCGGTTAAGCACGAAATACCGCCAATACACGTGAGTATTAGTCGTGACCCGTCCACTAGCTTGATTGTAGTTGGCTCTAGCCACCTGATAGTGAACGGCGTGCGGACTCTGATTTTTAATCGTCACCGTTAGTTGGCCAGCGGTCTGGGTTGGATACGTGATCGTCGCCAGTTGGTTGGTGGTACCGGTGACTTGTTTGACCAAGTGTCCCGCATGGCGAACCGTAATTTGAACGCGGCCCGTTTTCCCAGTTGGCTGTAAGCCTAATTGGTTATTGCGACCGTTAGCTGGCAACGTTAGCGTGACGGTTTGTTGCGGGGCTAAGGCGGTCTTAGTTGCTTGAAAGTACGCCCCATTTCCTTGGCGCGCAACAATCTGGCTTTTGACCATAGTGGTTTGGCTTGTTTGTAAAATACTTAAGCCACTAAACCCGACACCCAAAATGATTAGCCAACTAATTAACCAGCGCGATCGACCATAGCACCAAGTCCAGCTTGGTACTGTCGCCGTAGCATCACTGCCTAACAACATTAAAATCGGTAACAACGGTAACGCGTACCGGGCCTCAACTTCCCATAGACCGACATGAAACACTGTCAAACCAATCACAATCAGCGCTAAATAACTGAGTGCTAAGCGCCGTTTGCGGGCGGTAAACCACGTCCAAGCACTACCTAACAAGAGGCTTAAGAATAAGGTCTGAGTCCAAGTAACTAACCAAAATTGGACGGCACGTTGATGTTGTAATACCCAATTGGGGGCACGGAGCCATTGAGTGGTCAATTTAAAACTATCAAAATCACCAGTGGCCCAAAAGACCCGAAACTTCTTGGCTAAGTGTTGTAGGCTGCCATTAAGGCCCAACTGTTGTAGCCGTTGGGCAATCATAGTTTTAGCGGTCGCTTGTTTGGCCTGAGCAGTCGGTTGTTGTTCGACTTGTTTAAAGTCTGCTCGATTATACTGCCCATCTAATTGCGGATTCAAACTCATCGCAATCCAGCTCGTTGCCGGCAATGCGGTTTGGGGTTGTTTTTGATAACCAGCCGTTGTGGCCCACAGATGAAAGCCGAACCACCAACCCGCCAGCGTTAGTAACAACATACCTAGCCAAGTCCAGTTTAGGTGCTGACGCCAGCCGCTGGCTAAGATAATCAATGCCGCCGCGAGCCAAACGACGATCAGGTTACTCTTTACCAGTACCCCGAAACTGATCAATAAACAGGCCCCAATCCCAATTGCCCATCGCCGCCAACCACGTTGTTTAGTCAGCCATAAGCCTAATGCTAAACTCACGATCGGTATCGGCATGACTAAGACATCGGTATAGGCAAATAGCGCGTAGGCATATACCGGAACACTAACCAACCAGATCACCATTAAACTCAAGGCCCCGGGTTGCCAATGTCGCCAGCGTCGTAAAATCGTCAAGCCAGCAACTAAGGTCGTATCCAACCAAATAAAACGCAACATATTTAAGGCGATCCATGGCGAATTGAGGCCTAGGCCTAACATTAATTTCAAACTTAAACTAGCCAATAATGTGAAATTAACATTATTGGGATAAACCGCAAAATAATGGTTCCAAGTCGTTGACCCATGCGCTAACGCAATGGCCTGATTGCGTACAAAGTAAGCATCACTGCGCCCTACATCGACAAATTGCCAAGCAACAATGAGCTGGGTCATGATGATCAAGCCAGCAACACCCCACAAGACACGCCGATAAGTGAGTGGCGACCAACGTGTTGTCCACCGCCGCCCACCTTGCCAAATTAGCAATACCCCGACCGTTAAGATCAGCATCACGCCTGGGCGGACCCAATCTTGGTCAGCAAAAAATTTAACGGGTTGCGTACTGGCAAAAACGATCGCCCAACATAAAATACCAGCCGCTAACCAATGTAAGCCTTTCGTTAATCGCATCATGAGGTTAACCTCGCCGCGATTCAGCAACTAATTGTGGTTGTTGAGCTTGGGAATAGTCATCCGTTTCAATAATATAGCGCGGCCGGTGTTTGACTTCGGCAAAAATCTTGCCGATATATTCACCAATGATGCTAATCCCAATCAATTGAATGCCACCTAGGAACCACAAGCTCATCATTAGTGAGGTCCACCCATTGATCACATTGCCCGTAAAAAAGCGTATCCCGGCATAAATCAACATCCCGAGGCTAATCGCAATCACCACCACACCTAACGACATAATGGCCTTGATTGGGGCAATCGAAAAGGACGTGATGCCATCCATTGCAAAGGCCAGCATCTTTTTAAACGGATATTTAGATTCGCCAGCAAACCGTGGTTGGCGTTGATAATACAACTTGCTCGTTGGTAAACCGAGTTGGGGAATAATCCCCCGTAAAAACAAATTGGTTTCTTGATATCGCATTAAAGCGGCGACAGCACGCTGACTTAAAAGTCGATAATCCGCATGATCTGGCACGAGCTGCACACCAATCTTGCGCATCAACCGATAAAACGTTTCAGCCGTCCACCGTTTAAAGGTTGAATCACTACTGCGGTCATTCCGGACACCTAGTACGATGTCACTACCAGACTTGAAGCGAACGACCATCTTAGGAATCAGTTCTGGGTCATCTTGTAAATCGGCATCGATCGTGACAATTGCGTCAGAGACTGGTCCCGCAACTTGCATCCCAGCCATTAACGCATTTTGATGACCGAAGTTACGACTGAATTTCAATCCACTATAAATTGGGTTTTGCGTTTCTAAGTCTTGAATCAACCGCCAAGTTTGATCACTACTGCCATCATCGACAAACAATAATTTACTTTGGCTACTAATTTGGTGATCTTTAATCAACCGTTCTACAATTTCGCCTAACACCGCGGCCGACTTTGGCAACACGGCAGCTTCGTTATAGCACGGTACAATCACCGTTAAACGTAGAGATTGCATCACTAAGCCCCCTTATGATTTGAACCTAACTCAAATGTTGACCATTAATATACGCAGTTTTAAATGCGGCAACCACTCAGATTAACTGAAACTTATCTGAGAAACTTTCAGAAAACTTTTCTTTTTCCTAAGTAGTTGCTTAAGATTTACTTGCCTATAATAACGGGTGTTGATTACCAAATTAATTCCCCACGAATTGATTTGATTCACCGCTATATAGCCAGTCTATGCTTAAAACTGATTATAACCACAAGCTGGTTCATAAAAAAAGTAATCTTAATCCAATCTTAGGACAAAAGAAGTTTGCTTAACAAAAACTTGCAAATCGTTGCTTATTTACAGGAGGACAATTATGGTAATGAAAAAGTCATACTATTCAACGCAACTCGCCTGGTCATGGCTCGGGCTCTTCGCAATTCTCGCAATCTTAGTCAGTGTTAACGCGGCCGTGCTGCAAGGTTTCGACCAAAATGCGTTTCAACTGATTGCCACACTCAATGCTAATACCATGACGCACTTTTTTACGTTTGTCACCATGGCGGCTAGTCCGGCAATAACCATAGTGATTGCCATCGTCATCGCCGCTGGTTTATATGTGCGTCATCAGCGACTAACCAGTTTACTCGTTATCAGTACCATGTTTGGCGGTGACGTCATCGCCTTTATTTGCAAAGAAATCTTCCGGCGCAGTCGGCCGACACAGCAATTGTTAGCTGACTCTGGCTACAGCTTCCCCAGTGGTCATGTCTTTGGCACCGTCTTATTAGTTAGCATTTTACTCACCCTTAGCCGGGCCTACTTACGCACTTGGCCCTTACAGTTAGGTGTTAGCCTACTCGGGATTGCTTGGATCATCATCGTGATGGTCGCGCGGGTCTATTTACGCGACCATTATGCTTCTGACACCGTCGCCAGTGTTTGTTTAGCGAGTGGCTGTTGGCAAATGGCACAGACTTGGTTCTGGCATTGGTCAACACCGGTCGTTAATTTCTTTCATCGCCGGCAAAACCGACCATTAGATTAAAAAGTTGTTCAAGAATTGGGGTTGATTTAACATGCAAAGGGAAGTTCGTCAACGGTGGTTAAGTCCACTGATTGCCGGTGGTTTGGCCTTACTCGTCATTAGTGCCGTCCTGTGGCAAAAGCAAATTACACCATTTGGTAATCATAATTTTTTAATTAGTGATATGGGGACCCAATATTTATCGTTCTTCACGGCTTATCGGCATGCGATTTTAGCGCATAATTTTCAACTATTCTCATTTTCACAATCGTTAGGTGGCACGATGATTCCAACGATTGCCTACTACTTAATGAGTCCGTTTAATCTCATCATTTTGGCTTTTAATCCAGCTAACTTACCTACTGGGATTACCGTTATCTTAATGGTTAAAATTATGGCAATTGCCGTTACAATGACCATTTTCTTACAAGCACACTTTCATACCACCCGCTTAGATGCGGCAATCTTTGGGGTCGCTTTTAGTATGTGTGGCTTCGTAGCCATGAACTATTTTGATTTGATGTGGTTGGATGCCTTGATTTGGTTGCCACTAATTTTAAATGGCCTCGATCAACTCATGGCAACTGGTCACGGCGCACAATTTTTTGGCTGGTTGTGGTTAAGCATCGTCACTGATTTTTATTTAGGCTACATGACTTGTTTGTTTGTCATTTATTACTTTATTTATCAGTTGTTTGAAACTAAAATACCAGATCAACCCATTTGGACCAGCTTAGTTGCACGTCGTCGTCAAATTGGTCAAGTCGTTTTAACTGCGGTACTAAGTGGCCTCAGTACGCTGTTTTTACTTATTCCAACGGCGTTAGGCATGCTGGAAACGGCTAAAACAACGAACAGCAGTAATAACTTCTTATTAGCTGCCCAATACAAATTCAATATTTTGAGCCAACTAGCAGCTGGTGCCAGTAATTATAGTTATCGGTTAAGTCACGCGCCAACTATTTTCAGTACCACCGTCGTTGTTTTACTCGTCGGGGCCTACTTTGTACAGCCACTTATTCAACGCGCCCAGAAATGGCACGCGGCTAGTCTCCTAGTCGCCCTGTTACTGAGTATGGGCATCCGATTACTAGACACCGTTTGGCACATGTTCCAACAACCGGAAGGCTTTCCCTTCCGTGATGCCTTTTTCTTCAGTTTTGTGATGATCATGATTGCGTTTGCGAGTTGGCAAGCCGATCCGCATCGCATCGCTAAAAAATGGCAATTCGGTTTACCAGCCGGATTGATTGCCCTATTACTGATTGGTTGGCGCGCTAATCGCACCTTAAAAACGGCTGTCACCGGGCATGTGCTAGGCTTAAGTCTAGCTTATGTCGTTATTGGTGCGTTGGTGCTGTTTGCCACTTGGCATGTGGTCCAACAACTATTGCTCACTGGTTTAGTTGCCAGTGAGTTAGCCGGCAATTTTATCTTGAGCATGCGCACGACTCATTTTGGCAGTCAAAGTGCCTATCAGACTGCTTACCAAACGGAATATCAACAAATGCGTTCTGTTAATGATCCCGATGGTCAGCTCTACCGCGTCGACAATACCAATACCTTGATCAACCGTGCTTACCAAGAAAAATATAACAACTACAATGATCCGTTGCTATTTAACTTTCATGACATCAATTACTATAGTTCAACTTTAAATGAACAAACTCGGATGACGTTAAAGTCACTCGGATTATATAGTAAAAATGCCCGACGAATCAGTTCGCAAGGCTTGACGCCCGTCAGTGCCATGCTACTAGGAATTAAATATGATGTCGTGTTAAACGCGAAGGGTCAAGCCACCACGAAGCGTAATCCGACTTATTTAGGCATGGGCTTTGCGATTAATCCTGGCTTAAACAATGTCAAGTTGACCCAAACCCATGCCCTATTCAATCAAGAAAACATCTTGCAAAGTTTGCGGCCTAGTCAAGCGGCTTACTATCGCAATGCCACGATTATAAGTGATCACGTCACCGCCGCTAGCGGTGCCAAGCTGTATCACTATTGGCATACGGTGCGATTAAAGGTCACGACGGCTGGTCCACTGTACTACGATGATACGAGCGGTGTTACGAAATATTCGACCTTTGAAGTGAATGGTAAATTGGTTTCGCCAAGTGTCGATGCTAACCACCATCGCCTCCTATTACATCTAGGCGATTATAGCAAGGGCACTGTCGTGACACTGAAATTTAAGACCAAGCATCAGCAACTACAACCCAAAGTTCGCTTGGCCAGCCTGAATCTAGAACAGTTCAAACAAGTCTATCAAGTCTTACATGCCACCCGGTTCGTGCCTGAATACAGTGCCCGCGGGCTAACCACTAAAGTCACCGGTACGATGACGAATACGAATGGCACTAAGTGGTTGTATGTGGCCCTACCTTATGACCAAGGATGGCATGCTAAGGTCAACGGTCAAACGGTGACGTTAAAGAAAACGCTTGGCGGCTTAACAGCTGTGCCAATCACGAGTGGCAAAAATACGATCAGGTTACAATATCATGCGCCAGGCTTAGTCCTAGGGAGTAGTATTAGTGTCATCAGTGCCTTAGGCTTTGCTGGATACAGTTGGCGCCGGCGAAAACGCGCTCGGGATTAACCTAAAAAAGCAGTGGCCATCGTCACTGCTTTTTTAGATAACAATTTGTGTTAATTGATATAATTATCGTTATACTAAACTTAAACTGAATTTTGGGAAGTGTTTGGACCATGGCAAAGATTTTACTAGTAGATGATGAAGCGAGTGTCGTTGACTTTTTACAACAAGAACTCGCCTTTGAAGATTATGATGTGATTACTGCTGAAGATGGGCAACAAGCCTATGACTTATATTTAGCTCAAAAAGATAGTCTTGATTTAATCATTTTAGATTGGATGTTGCCTAAAATGGATGGACTGGAAGTCTTGCGGCGGATTCGTAAACATGACACGATTCCGGTCATTATGATGACAGCACGTGATTATGTTGGGGACAAAGTTGCCGGGTTAGATGGTGGCGCTGATGACTACATCACCAAGCCATTTGATACTGAGGAATTATTGGCCCGAATTCGGGTCATCTTGCGGCACCAATCCCAAGCTAATGATACGCAAGCGGTTTACCAATACGCTGATTTGGAACTAGATACTAAAGCGCGGCAAGTGCATCGTAATCAACGCTTGGTGCAATTGACCCAACGCGAATACGAATTATTACTGACTCTCATGCAACATGCTGAAAGCACCTTGTCACGTGATGAATTACTAGACCAAGTCTGGGGTGTTGACTTTGAAGGCCAACCCAATATTGTCGATGTTTACGTTCGATACTTGCGGCATAAAATTGATACCGAAGCTAGCCACAAATTGATTCATACGGTCCGCGGCGTTGGTTATTGTTTGCGAGATGATGCCAATGTTTAATTTTCGTGGTAAATCTAATGCCGCGCAAATCACCCGCTCATTTACGTTAATGATGATTTTAATCGTCTTGATTACTGGTGCATCGATTTCATTAGTCGTCGGTTACCGCTTGACGCGTGATCGCATCGATGACGCGCGGACACTCACGAAGAGTTTAGACCGCTCGATTATTGATGACGAACCCGATTGGAATCGTTGGACGATCAACAGCCCAATCAATACGAAAAATACATTCGTTAAAGTACACACGAAGATCCCTAAGCATGAAGAACAAACCTTCTACTCTAAAGGTACGTCAAAGTTCTTTAAAGCCAATGCCACCCAAATGCCAGTTTTCCGTTCGGTCTGGTATGTGAGTGGATACGGGTTCTTCTATCGTGCGGCGATGGATTCGGGCCATATCTATTACGAGACCTGGACGAGCTTTCATGATGTGCTGCATATTTTCCGCTTGATTTTGGAAATTCTGATTTTTGTCCTCATCTTTTGTGGAGTCCTTGGTTACTTCATGATTGCTTGGTTAGCACGGCGCTTAAACAAGCCGTTGGCTAACTTAACCAGTGCCGCTAACGAAATCAACCATAGTGACAACATCTCCTATCATGAAGCCCTACCGGTGCCAGATAGTCCCGATGAAGTCCATGACTTAGGGTCTGAAATCAATCAACTCTTGAAATCTTTAAACGACCAAGTCTTGCGCGACCATCAATTCGTGTCCGATGCGTCTCATGAACTGCGAACGCCATTAACTGCGATCCGGGGTCATATTAGCTTGATTAAACGTCGCGGTGAGCAGCATCCGGAAATCATTCCGAAATCACTGAAGTTTATTGATGATGAATCAGCGCGGATGCAGACACTGGTGGAAAGTTTATTGCGATTGTCACGGATGGATCATGTTGAAATCGATCGCCAATTGTTGGACATCAATCAGACGGTTCGTGAAACCGTTGATAACTATCAACCAAATATTGCGCAACCGGTCCAATTAGACTTAAGTCCGGACGTTTTGATGGCGATGGTCAATCCAGATAGTTTGCAACAGATCTTGATTGCCCTACTCAATAATGCCAGCAAGTACTCACCTGCCGATCAACCCATCATCATGACAACTAAAGTCATTGATGGGCAGCCGACCTTGGCGATTGCCGACAATGGGTCTGGCATTAGTGATGACGATAAACAACGGATCTTTGAGCGCTTTTATCGGGTCGATCAAGCTCGTTCTCAGAAGATTCCTGGTACGGGGCTAGGATTAGCCATTGTTAGTCGTTTGGCTGACTTGAATCATGCGCAAATTGCGGTCAGCGACCACCAACCACAAGGCACCATCTTTACGTTGACTTTAGCGAAACAGTAACAACAATTAAAAGTGCCAACCTGATTTTGTAAATGTAAAAATCAGGTTGGCACTTTTTAATTGTAATTTAACCAACATAAATCATTAGGCTTAAGCCTTCACCCGAAAGTTTTCTAACAAGTCGCCTTGGCTCACTAACCCCGTTTTTTCGATTTCAAAGTCATTTGGCCGCTGATTAGTCACCATACAGATCACCAAGGCTGATTGATTGGCCTCATGAAGTGCATTCAAGTCCATATTGGCTAACAAGGTATCGGGTGTTACTTGGTCGCCGACCGCCACTTGCCAATTAAAAGCCGTTGCGCTAGCACCAGTTGTTGATTGACCTAATTGAACGGTGACGTCACACTGATGCGCGGCCATAATCGTCACTGATTGCGGCGTTAACTGCGTAATTTCACCGGCAATTGGGGCTTGAATCTCACCTACCATCGGTTCTAAGGCAAAGCCTACGGTCACATTGTCTACTGGCACTTTCCGAATATCGACGTACATCCCACCGACTGGGGCAACTAATTGTAATTGATGTTTCCGTTGGAATAATTTCATCATGATCAAGACCTCCATATAAGTTTTAAGGACTGGTGGCCACCAGTTAGTCATACACGTTACTTTCTAACACACCCATACTGTAAAGTATCGAACGGGTTTTAAGTCAAGCGGTTTCAAAAACTTTTTTTAGCCCTTGACCTGAAACGCGTTCAAGATGATATTGTATAGATAACGAACTTAATTGGAGGGAATCATGATGTATCAAGCAATCGTGGCGTTCGATTTGGACGCAACCTTATTAAACCAGGCAAAGCAAATTCCAACTGAAAACTTGCAAGCGCTCGTAAGTTTGCGTGCGAATCAAATATTACCAGTCATTGCCACTGGCCGGGACCGGTTTGAGATTCAAGATATTATTCAAGCGGGACAATTTGACGCCATTGTTAGTGCAAATGGCGCGGATGTCTATTTCCAAGATCAACAGTTATTTGAAGATACGTTAGCGCCCACGGTATTAAATCACTTGGCGACTTGGTCTGAGCAGCAACAAGTCAGTTTAGCCGTTTCTAATCACGATGGTATGGCGATCAGTCAAATCGATGACTTAGTGCGACTAAATTACCGCCGCATCCATCGTGAACTACCGCAAGTTGATGCCAGTTATTATCAAAATCGCGATATCAGTAAGGCCTTAACGTTTATCGCTGACACCCCCGCTGGTCGCCAACAAGAAGCCCAGTTACGCGAAACCTTTTCAGACTTGACGTTTTATCGTAACTCAGATGTTTGTATCGATGTCGTCGCAACTGGGACGACCAAAGCTAGTGGGATTGCGACTTTACAAGCCAAAGCTGGGTTTGAGACATTACCGGTCTATACGTTTGGTGATGGCTATAACGATATTTCGATGCTAAAAGCCGCTAACGTCGGGATTGCGATGGGCAATGCACCGGTTGCGGTCCAACAACAAGCAGATTATGTCACCCGCCGCTATGATGACAATGGCATCGTGGATGCGTGTCAGCATTTTAATTTAATCTAAGCTTAATTTTTGCTTTACTAATATTGACTGAGTCGCTAAATTAAGATTAGGTCATTTAACCTAAGGAGTTGAAAACATGAGTGCTAAACAGAGCTTTGATATGGAAAGCTTTTACGCAAGTGGTGATGAATTGGGCGCTGCCGTCGATCAAATTCGTCTCGACAGTAGTAACGGCTTAACGGTTCGCTATGCCACCCGTAATGAAGGTGAAATCAAGTTTATCTTTACTAACATGCGCACCGGTACCGTGATTGAAATGGTTTATGAGCAAGTTAAAGACGGTTGGGAATTTAATCCCACTGAATCGACACCAGTAAATCCAGGATTATGATAAAAAGCAGATTCTGCAACCATTTTGGTTACAAAATCTGCTTTTTTATTGGTTCCAAGGAAATTCCAAACTAATGTTTTGATTGAACGCTTCTTGGCGCTTTAACCGTTCCATGCGCGCTTCTTGACGTGCGGCATAGCCTTGACAAACAAAGTCGTACTCTGGCTTGTCGGGCACAATTTGCGGCAAGACGATATCATGTTCAGTGACTACAAATGATGAGAAACAAGTTAACCCTAAAAAGCGTTCGCCAGTATTGAGATGTTCACCAATGATTTTGGTGAATACTTCAATGGAGCGATGCCCGACACCCGAAACGTAGGATTCCGTACACATGGAATCTTGCAGGCGAAACGGTAAAATAAAGTTCACTTGATCCACCGAAGCGGTCACCGTTTCGATGCGCGCCACTCGTGCCGCTGGAATCGAAGAGTTATCATCAATGGTTGCTAAGATTTTGCCGCCAAAAACGGTGTTATGCTCATTCAAATCAGATGAAAAAATCCGATGGTTACTGACGGACAAGGTCTGTGATACAGTAATTGATTCCATAATCCACCTCGTAATCTGTTTATTTATTATCTATTATACTAGAAAACCTAAGGTGTTGCCGGTTAGTTCAACCTTTTTCAACTTGAACTTGTTTGCTACAACCAACTTGAGGGCATCCTTGATAACCGAAATTCGTCATTATAACAAAAATAAGGAAGTGAGCATCATGGAAACAACAATTCGTAAAATTGGTAATTCATTTGGCGCAATTATTCCACGTGAACTCGAACCAGCCGCCGGTGATAAATACAAAATCGTCAAAGTTGGAGACACGTTTGTTATGACACCAATCAAAAATGATTTATTTGCTAATGAATCTGAATGGCAAGGATTTCGTGATAGCATCACTGATGAAGACAAGCAATGGGACGAGGTGGACGACTAATGTATCGTCCATCTCAAGGTGATATCGTCTACATTAATTTTGACCCTTTAGTAGGTCATGAAATAAAAAAACGGCGTCCAGGATTAGCCGTTAACGAAACCGTTTTCAATAAACTCACAGGTTTTTGCTTAATTTGTCCTATTACAAGTACAAAACGAACATTTGGCACTTATGTCCCGCTTGATCAACCTGGAAAGATTAAAGGTGAAGTTGTAACACATCAGCTTAGATCCATGGATTTTGAGAAGCGAAAATTAGAATTCGTTGAATTATGTGATCCTGTAACTTGGGCCAGAGGTCTTTCAACTATTGATCAATTCATTTAAGGGTAAATTCACCAACAAAAGAGGCCATGACATAATTAGTCCTGACAAAAATAAATGAGACAAGAAACTAAATTTTAATTTCTTGTCCCATTTATTTTTTTGTTCTTAAAACACCAAGGCGCCTTTATCTACGCTTGCTTTATGTACGATCAGCGCCAAAACGGCAATCCTGACGCTGATCAAGGTGAGTTTTAAAATGTGGAAACCATTATTAGCAGGTCAATTGACCTGGGCTAGTTGCCCTTATTTAGCAGCAACTGGTGCTTGAAGTTTGAGGTCGATCAAACGTGAAGCTTCAACTTCACGGTCGACATCTTCGGTATAACGCGTCTTAGTAGCGGCATCCCAGTTGTAATACCGCGCCATTTCATCAATGACCCCAACCTTAACTTGATCAATCGTATCGCTATGGAAGAGCACATTGTAAGTCCGACGTAACAAGTAATCAACCGGTGTTAAGGCCATTTCTTCATCCATTGAGTAATGTAATGACAAGGTTTCAGCTAAGCTTAAGCCTGGCGCTGCTTTGGTTTGATCAGCTTGGGCGAAGATCGTTGGGGCATTTGACCCATATAAAGTGGCAATTTCGCGTGCTTCTGGTTCCGTCAAGCCTTTAGCAACCCCTTGTTTGGTGAAGTCAGCCATCGCGTCTTCGACGTTATCTCCATCAAAATCACCACCGGAAACTTTAATTTCCGCTGAATCAATTTCTTTGAAGTTTTCCAAATATTCATCACGTAAGGTTTGCCGAATTTGCTTAATTGCCCCGTTAGCCATTAAGCGGTAGTCGGTCAACTTCCCACCAGCTAACGTAATCATCCCGTCAGCAGCAGTGACTAATGAACTCCCACGTGAAACCGCAGATGGTTGCAAGCTAGCTGCCGCACTGGCACCAGAAACGGCATCGGTTTCAGCATCATCTGGCACTTCGTTACGAACTAATGGCCGAATCCCAGCCCAACTAGCTTCAACATCATCGATGGTTAAGTTAGCCGTTGGGTACTTCTTGTTAATAATACCTAACAAGTAATCAACGTCTTTTTGATCAACTTGTGGGTTTTCATAATCGCCTTCAAAGTCGGTATCCGTCGTCCCAAAGTAAGTCTTACCTTCACGTGGGATGGTAAAGATCATCCGGCCATCATTAGTCCCAGAACCAAAGTAAGTTGGATTTGGCACCTTCAAACGGGATTGATCAACGACTAAGTGCACCCCTTTGGTTGGCCGCATATGTGATTCAGGATCAGCGGATTGGTCTAAATGACGAACTTCGTCAGACCAAGGACCACTTGTATTGATGACTAACTTGGCATGAATATCAAATTCTTCACCAGTTAAGCAATCTTGAACCCGCATCCCATTAATATCACCAAACTTATCGTGTAACGCTTCAATCGCTTTGATGCGACTGACCATTAAGCCACCAGCATCATGAGCACGCTTGATGTTTTCAACGACTAATCGGGAGTCATTATTTTGATAATCCAAGTAAACGCCGGCGCCAACTAACTTATCAGGATTAAGTTGTGGTTCGCGTTCCAACACTTGCGCCTTCGTTAAAACATAGTTACTGTACTTCTGCAAATTAGGGTTCTTATCAACACCTGCTAAACGATCATATAGGTCCATCGCCACTTTGACTGAGAACATGCTAAACGTTGTCCCGGGTTCGTCATAAATTGGCAATAACATTGGATCTGGTTGGGTCATATGTGGTGCGATATGTTGTACGACGGCCCGTTCTTTAACCGTGTCTGACACAACTTCAACGTCAAAGGTCTTTAGATAACGAATACCCCCGTGGACTAAGCGAGTTGACCGTGAAGAAGTCCCCCCACCAAAATCTTGCATATCGATTAACCCAGTTTGCATGCCAGCAACACTAGCTTGTAAGGCCACACCGGCCCCGGTGATCCCACCACCGATAATTAACAAATCTAACTCTTGGGACTTTAATTGTTTTAAGTCGTCTTGACGACTAGTCATTGAAAAACTCATCTTTATCGCTCCTATGCGTGTTTATTTTGCTTGATATGGTTCATGAACAAAGTTTTGGGCGGCACTTACGGCTGCCTGCCAACCAGCATACAGATTTTCACGTTCCGCCGTGCCCATCTTAGGTTGGAAAATTTGACCATCCGCATGAATGGCTTGTAACTCATCAGTATCTTGCCAGAAGCCAACACTTAATCCGGCAAGGAAGGCGGCACCTAAGGCCGTTGTTTCTAAATCAGCTGCACGATCGATTTCGGTGTCTAACAAGTCAGCTTGAAATTGCATCAGGTAATCATTTTTAGCAGCGCCACCATCGACTTTTAACTTTGGAATATCGATTTCGGCATCGCGTTTCATCGTCTCAATCACGTCTTTACTTTGGTAAGCCAATGATTGTAACGTTGCTTTAATGAAGTCTTCACGGGTTGTCCCACGGGTTAAGCCAAAGACCGAACCACGAACATCAGAATCCCAATATGGTGCGCCTAAACCAGTAAAGGCTGGGACCATATAAACTTCATTGTGATTGTGTGATGAGACGGCAGCCTGTTCAGATTCAGGGGCCTTTTTAACCAGTTTCATCCCATCACGTAGCCATTGAATGGCTGAGCCGGCAACGTAAACACTCCCTTCCAACGCATAATTGATCTTGCCATCGATGCCATAAGCAATCGTGGTCAATAAATTATGTTCGGATAATTGCGGCGTGTCACCGGTGTTCATCACGGTAAAGGCCCCGGTCCCATACGTATTTTTAACCATGCCAGGTTCAAAGGCGAATTGCCCGAATAACGCGGCTTGTTGGTCCCCTGCCATCCCAGACACTGGTACTTGGCTACCATAGAAATGGTAATCAGCTGTTTTACCGTAAACTTCTGAGTTGGACTTGACGGTTGGTAATAACGCCATTGGAATATTGAGTAAGTCTAAAATATCTTGATCCCAAGTTAAGTCATTGATGTTAAAGAGCATCGTCCGACTGGCATTGGAATAATCGGTCACATGTACTTTACCACCGGTTAATTTCCATAAGATCCAAGTATCAATGGTCCCAAATAACAAGTCACCGCGTTCAGCTTTTTCTTGCGCCCCCGGCACTTGATCTAAAATCCAACGAATTTTAGTGGCTGAGAAGTAAGCATCCGCAATCAAACCGGTCTTTTGATGGATCATGTCGCCATAACCATCTTCGATTAATTTATCAGCAATCGGGGCACTTTGTCGTGATTGCCAAACAACCGCATGATAAATGGGCAAGCCAGTTTGTTTGTCCCAAATAATCGTGGTTTCACGTTGATTGGTAATCCCAATCCCACTAATTTGATCCGGTTTGATCCCGGACTCGATGAAAACGTTGGCGATCGTTGTTAAAACGGCGCTCCAAATTTCATTAGCATCATGTTCAACCCAACCTGGTTGGGGAAAATATTGCCGAAATTCCTTTTGTGAGTCAGCGACTTGGTGACCGTCGTGGTCAAAAATAATCGCCCGTGAACTTGTGGTTCCTTCATCAATTGCCATAATGTATTTTTCTGTCATGTTAAACACCCTCCGATACTGCGGTTTTGTCGATTAACCGCTTTCAATTATTATTAATGTACGCTAACTTGTAAGGCTGCAGCGAGTATGCCGCCAACCAGTGGTCCGACCATCGGTACCCATGCATATTCCCAGTGAGCCGCACTTTTATTTGGCACTGGCAAGATGGTATAGGCTAACCGAGGCCCCCAATCACGAGCTGGGTTTAACGCAAATCCAGTCGTGCCACCTAAGGTTAGCCCAATAGTGGTGATCAAGGCCCCAACGATCAGTGGCTTTAAGCCTTGGGTAAAGTTCCCTAAATTTAATAAGATAAAGATAAACGTGAAAGTCGCAATAATTTCACTAAGCAGGTTAAAAATGGGATTGTTAATACTTGGCATTGTCGCAAAGATGCCGACTGAATTGCCTTCAGCTTCTGTTTTGGTTGCTTTAAAGTGTGGATAATAATGTAAGACGACGACTGCCGCCCCGATAAAAGCCCCCAGAAATTGCCCTAATAGATAGGATCCTACCGCTGACCATGGAAATAGTCCAAATAAGGCAAAGCCAAGTGTGACGGCCGGATTCAAGTGACCGTCAGCACCAAATTGACCTGCAACATAGACCCCAAACGTTACCGCAAACCCCCAAGCAACGCTGACATAAAACCAATCATGGGTTTTCCCATAAGAGTGATTCAGATTGATTGTCGCGCCACAACCAACCCCAATAATAATTAGTATCATGGTGCCAAAACATTCACCAAGCAAACCGTTCAATTTAAATCGACCCCTTTATGTGGTTTTCGACTTGTTATGCCACAAGTGTCGTTTAAATGGATAATTAAAAGCGACTTGTTAGTGCTAAACCCATTTAAACCGGCCAGGCTTAAAGCATTAACAAGCCGCTACTTTCTAATTAATTACACTAAAATTGATAACTAATTGCTTAATTATTAGTCCTGGTGCTGCGTAATTAACTAGGCTAATTCAATCTTCTTATTGTCAATAATGTCTTGTGCTTCATCTACTAATTGTTTAACGATCTTAGCAGCTGGTAATGATTCGGTAATTAAGCCAGAAATTTCACCACTGAATAAGACCCCAGTTTCAGCATTATCTTTACGAACAGCATTCCGTAACCCAACGTTCATTGAGGTATTGAATTCGTCACGAGAAACTTTTTGTGCTTCTAAGTCCAATAATTGGTCGGTCTTCTTATTAATGATGGCCCGACTAGCGTCACGAATCGTTGCACCAACAACAACAGTTGAAGAATCCGTTGCATTGATAACCGCATCACGCCAATTGTCACCAACGGGGCTTTCCTTAGCAATTGAGAAGATCGTCCCACATTGAACCCCTTCAGCACCAGCGATAAAGGCATTAACGACCCCGCGGCCATCAGCAACCCCACCAGCCGCAATCAATGGAATTGAGATTGCATCAGCAATTTGTGGCCATAAGACTTGTGAAGTCAATGTCCCAATATGACCGCCACCTTCCATACCTTCGGCGATAACGGCGTCACAGCCCATTGCTTCCATCTTCTTAGCGATTTTAACATTTGGGACAACTGGCACAACTTTAATGCCGGCACCCTTTAAATCAGTCATGTAATTCTTAGGTGTCCCAGCACCAGTAGTTACGATTGGGACTTTTTCTTCAATCACAACTTTAACCACATCAGGGGTATTAGGATCCATTAACATCAAGTTAACGGCAAATGGCTTATCAGTTAGTTCATGTGCCTTTTTGATTTCAACACGAACTTCTTCACCGGTCTTACCACCAGCGGCGATAATTCCTAACCCACCACCATTAGAAACAGCAGCAGCTAATTCTGCAGTTGCAACTTCTTGCATGGCACCTTGGACAACTGGATATTGGATTCCTAATAACTTAGTAACTCGGTTCATAATGAGCATCTCCTAAAATGTTTTTTTGCAGTTGTAGTAGTTTGCTTCTAATACATCACTTACCTGGGGGAATTTCACTAGTTGCGAACTTCTCAACTGCGCTTTGCATAATCTATATTAACTTGGAAAAAAGTTTTTGCAATTTTTGGTATGCCTAACTATTTTAAGGCCTAGTGCTAGCAACCCTGTTATGACAGCGTTTTCAAAGATTGGCTATTTAAGCGAATTTAATGATTTAGCTAAAATGTTTGTGAAAAAGATACCGTTTACAATTTTTAGATAACGATTAAATCAACCTTTCTAACTTGCCATAACTTACAGGAATAGTTCAAATAAATAACCCGCAAGGTTTTTAATAAACTGTTTCAATTCGTTTATTAAACCCCTAACACCGGGACTTCAAGTGGGACTACGGTTAATGATAGCTTGTAGCTATCAACCCATAACCTATGTTTATACTGGGTATAAAAAAATAGTATTGGCAGTCGATAAACGTTGCCGTTATACTATTGGTAAATGTAATTATGATTATTGCTATTTAAAATGTAATCGTTTACTTATCCAAAATAACTTTAGTTTTCGACTGAAAAATTGTTTTTCCACTAAGGAGCTAACAAATATGATCGAATTTAACCAATTATACTATCTATTGACGATCGTCGATAACGGCTTTAACCTCACCCGTAGCGCTAAGGTGTTACACGTTTCACAACCTGCTTTAAGTAAATCTATCGCCGAACTAGAATTTCGGCAAGGCGTGACGATTTTCAATCGTAAAAAAGGTCGCATCATTGGTCTAACACATATTGGGAATAGCTTAGTGCGGGATGCCCGCAAAGTTTACTCCCAATATGAAATGATGTTGGGTCGCCTACAGGATTCCGTCTCAGAAAAGCAAGGGACCGTTCGCATTGGGATCGCCCCAGTCATTATTTCAACCGTCTTTAATGAAGCTCTAGTCCAATTTATTCAAAACAATCCCGGCATTAAGTTGACCTTAGTTGAAAAAGGCGCTTATGAATTACAAGAAATGCTAGTACTGGGTAAACTAGACTTGGCCATTTTAATTTCACCCGTAACGTTTAGCTCAATCAGTGAACAAGTTATTTACAAGGATTCAGTCGCCGTTTGGTTCAATAAGAATCATCGCTTTAATAAAATCGAGGGACCAATTCCATTGACCGAAATTGGTAAAGAAAAAATTATCACGTTGAACAATAGTTTTATGGTCACGTTCCAATTGAAACAACATTTTATGCATGCTAGTATCCAACCAGATTTCTTCTTACAAACTGATTCATGGGATTTGATCCTAAATATGTGTCAAAAGACCAATAATGTCGGCATTTTGGCCCGACCGATTGGTGAGAATTATAATACCGGCGATATCGTCTGTCGTGAGATTGAGCCTTTCTTCCCTTGGAAAATCTCACTGTGTGCCTTAAAGAATGTGCAACATAGTAGTGTTGTGACGTTTACCCGTAATTGGTTCTCCGATTATTTTCTCAGTCATAAGTTAGTCCCACAGGCTTAGTCCTAAAGGTGTCGTTTTGCAACTTGCAACGACGCCTTTTTTATTAGCTTATTAATTTAGCGCAACTACACTGATTAAAAAAGAAATAGTCGGACAATACTTAAAACGTTATTAGCGGACTAGCCTAGTTAATGTTTACAGTGTCAAAAAATCCCCACCACCTTTGCGATTATCCATGACAAAGATGATGGGGACTTTTGTTAACTCACGCGAGTTACGGACTGGTTCAGTAACGCTAACAACTGACTTGCTAACTGACCGACTGTCTCACGAATAACTAGTTGGGTCGTATCGAGCTGAATCGTCAAGGTCAGTCGTTGATAAGGCCAACTCAGCTGGATAACCGGAGCCGGTGCCAATAATGGCATCACCAATGACCATGGTTTGCAAGCTGTCAGTGACTGAAACTCTAGGGTGCGCGTTGATTCTGTATACCAAACAGTGACGTAATAATACTGCACTTGTGCTAAATGATGTAATTCGATAATACCAGTCATCTAATCCCCCCTAATGCGCATAATTAAGGTCACTGTTAACCTAACTTATCGAACGCGTCTTAGGTCAAGGCTTAATTGTTGTTTTAAACAAATTCGACTGTAGGCATTGACCTCAAACGCGTTCGAGGCCTTATGCTGTGAATTGATGAAAATAGTCGCATAAATTTTCATTTAAAAGTTGCAACAATGATTCTAGCAATCAGTTGTATATGCAACCGCTTACGTTTCTTATAAACTAATTTTGAGTTAGGAGGTTCGACTTTGAACACAGGATTAACCTTAACCGCTCGGCAAATCAAAATCACCCACTTGATTCGGCTCAGTGGTAAAACCCATGCACAAACCCTAGCGCAACAACTAAACGTTTCGGCTCGGACCGTTGCAACTGAGATTGACATCATCGCACACGCAGTACCACAGTTAGGCTTAACACTTGTGCGCCGTCCCAATGATGGCATCTACTTTGAAGGCCCAATGACGGCATTAGACCAACTCGAACAACAACTACCAGCACCATTATTAGCAGCCAGTCGTCAGCGACAACGTTTAATCGTCAGTTGGTTGTTACTACAAACCGATCCAATTACGATTCAAGCCTTAGCTGACCAGTTATTCGTCAGTAAAAGTACCGTTAATAATGATTTACGTTTATTGCGTCCACGACTAAGTAGTGTCGGGTTAAGCTTTGAACGGTCACAAGCTGGTTTGCTAATTAGTGGTCCCGCCCTCACCCGCTTTAATCTGGCTATCGAGCAAATGACGGCTTTAACGAAACGTGCGACTGGCTTAAGCTTGGTGGTTTCTAAACAGCAATTAGCATATCGCTACCAGTTGCCAACCGTTTTAAAGTGGCTTTTCCAACCAACGACCGTAACAGCAGTCGAACAAGTGTTGAATCAGTTTCTAAATACGGTCACGCTGACGTTGATGACTGATCAATTACAGCTTTTAGGTTTGACGTTGCTAATCAGCCAACAATACCCGCCTCGCTTTATGCCGGCTACCTCAGTTGAACATGAACGCACCGCCACAACGAAGACCTTATTGGCCCTAGCTGAACCGACTTTAGCCCTACCAATTGCAACGCCATTCATTTGTCAACTAGATATGCAATTGCGGGTCATTAAGCAACAACAACTGACTGCCTTATCAACACCACCAACTGGTGAATTATTGATTACTGTCGTCCGCGAACTAATGCAAGATCAACCTGGTGATGCCATTTTAATCAATGAACTGGCCCACTTTTTAACTTGGCAACAGCTTAAACGGCGACCAGCGACGCATTCATATGCTCAAGAAATCAAAAGTCAATTTCCAGTGGCCTTTGATCAAGCGGTTAACTTCAGTGTGGCTTTAGCCGATCGACTGCAAATTCAATTGTGTCCTGCGGCGATTACTGAAGTAACGCTCTATTTTGAAGCCTATTTAGAACGACAAACGAATGTCGAATTACTGACTGCCGTCTTAGTTTGTGGGCAAGGGCCTAGTTACGGGCAATTATTATTACAACGGATTCATCATTATTTTTATAATCAGATTTCAATTATCAAGGTAATTAGCGACACAACTACCCAAACGTTGCCCGCAAACGCTGATATCATCATTAGTACGATTCCAATCAAACATAGTCCGCAGCCACTGTTTACCATGAGTCCGCTGTTAACGCCAGGTGAGATCACGAATTTACAAAACTTTATCGCCCATCAGACGATCAATCGCCAAATTAATTTACTGACACAATTACTGAGTCCTGACAGTATCACCATAGATAATACCGTTAAGACCCGCCATGACGCGCTTGAGTTATTAAGCCAGCGACTAGTTGCAGCAGATTTAGTTGATGACCAATACCCGGCTGCTGTTAAAACGCGCGAAAAGTTGGCATCAACGGCCTTAGGTTGGGTTGCGATTCCCCATGCGGCAGCTGAGCATGTGCGCCATTCAGGTATCGAAATTCTAATCAGTGCTAATGGCATCAAATGGGATGCTCAAACCAAAGTCCACTTGGTCTTGCTATTGGCCATCCAAACCCAAGATCAATATCGTGCACGTGAGTTATACCACTTCGTTAATCAGCTCGTTGCTCGTCCACAGCTGATTCAATCATTAACGAAGACGCAGTCCTCCGCTGAAGTTTTAGCGGTCTTACAACAATTACAAACAAATCGTTAAGTTTAAAAAGGAGTTTTAAAATGAGTACTTTTGTTCAAACTAATGTTTTTACCGATATTGACTGTCAATCAACTAAAGCCGCAGCATTAACGGCATTTGCCGGCAAAATCAGTACAACCAATGCTTTAGATAAGTCGGCACTAGTTCAAGGATTTTTAGCCCGTGAAGCTGAAAGCACGACTGGTTTTGGCAATGGTGTTGCCATTCCCCACACCAAAATTACGGGGATTAGTGAACCGATAGTTAGTGTTATCAGCTTTCAACACCCCGTTGATTGGACGTCACTTGATGACCAACCAGTTGAAATTGCTATTGGCCTAGTGATGCCGCAAACCGGTGCTGATCAAGATCATCTAAAGGTCTTGTCAAAACTGGCTCGTAAATTAATGGATACTGATTTTATTGCCGCCTTACAAGCAGCTCGCCACGATGCTTCACAGCTCTATCAAGTGATTCAAAGTAATGTTGATTTAAGTCATTAAGACTAAGGAGGAATTCAAAATGAAAAGTTTTGTTGGGGTTACAAAATGTCCAGTCGGTGTCGCCCATACTTATATGGCGGCCGAAAAGTTACAAAAAATCGGTGAAGCCCAAGGGTATCAAGTTAAAGTTGAAACGCAAGGTGCTACTGGGGTCGAAGACGGCTTGACTGCAGCCGATATTCAGGCAGCCGACTTTGTTATTGTCGCGGCTGATGTTGAAATTGATGGTGAAAATCGGTTTAACGGTAAAAAAGTGCTCCACACCACGACCGCTGCAGCCATTAAAGATGCTGGTAAATTAGTCGCTGATGCACAGCAACTCCAAACCACGCAAACCGGTGCGACCACCACGACAACAACCACTAGTTCGAATGATCCACAACAAAGTCCGATTGTTAAGCAATTATTAAATGGGGTTTCTCATATGATTCCATTTGTAGTTGTTGGTGGCTTATTTATCGCCCTATCCATCGCAATTGGTGGCCATCCAACTGCTAACGGGATGGTCATTCCTAAAAATACGATTTGGAGCGCGATGAATCAAATTGGATCCATTGGCTTTCAATTAATGATTCCAATTTTAGCTGGTTATATCGCGTATGCGATTGCTGGTCGCGCAGCTTTAGCCCCAGCAATGATCAGTGCGATGGTCGCTAATACGCCTGCTATTTTAGGCACTAAATCCGGAACTGGTTTTATTGGTGCCATCTTAGTTGGTTTTGCCGCCGGTTACTTGGTTAAATGGATTAATACGTGGCCAATTCCTAAAGATTTACGCCCAATTATGCCGATTTTTGTCATTCCACTATTGGGTACTGGTGTGATTACTGCAGTTTTGATTCTCTTTTTAGGTGCGCCAATTGCTTGGTTAATGACTTCATTGCAAGATTTGTTGACCTTCTTATCAAAGAACCCTAGCACTAGCATCGTTTTAGGATTAGTACTAGGTGCCATGATTGGGGTTGATATGGGTGGTGCCGTTAACAAAGTCGCCTTCTTATTCGGGGTTGCTTCAATCACGGCTGGTCATGCCCAAATTATGGGTGCTGTTGCGGCTGCAATCGCCGTCCCACCATTGGCGACCGGGATTGCAACCTTCGTTCGTCGTGATTTGAATACCGAGGAAGAAAAGTCAGCTGGTGTCCCGGCGATCTTAATGGGATTAATTGGGATTACTGAAGGCGCGATTCCATTTGCCACCGCTAATCCAAAACACGTTATCCCTAGCGTAATTATCGGCTCAGCCGTTGCGGGCGCTTTCGGGATGCTCTTTAAAATTACTGATGCCGTCCCACACGGTGGTCCAATCGTTGGGGTTCTCGGTGCCACGAATCACCTCCTACTTTACTTATTGGCTATTTTAATTGGGGTGGCCGTCGCTGTTGCCCTACTAACAGTTTTCAAAATTCGCCACGCGAAAAAGCAAGCGATTACAGCTAAATAACCACTAAACCAAACGCCAGTTACCGCATCCAATGGTAACTGGCGTTTTGCTGGCTTAGATTGACATTTTAGCCAGTGAATGGCATGATAAGCTTCATTACTTTGGAAAGACTGGTGTTTATGAAAAAAAGACTTCTTTTAAGTGGTGGCTTAATTGTACTATTGGCCCTGCTAGCTGGTGGCTGGCTGTTTAGTCAGACTAAACCGGCCACAAAAGCCACGCCATCAAAAGTGACGACGGCAAAAGCAACCGTCAAGCAGGTTAAAAAACCAGCTTATCAGCCCCTCACAACTAAAGCCTTAAGTCATGATCGTGACTTAACATACAGTAGTATCATTTATTACAGCATCAAGCACACTAAGATTCAACGGTGGCAAGAAGTCGCCGATTTTAAATTAGGTTGGCAACTCGAGGTTTATCCAAATGGCACCGCCACGAAGTGCTTAGTTTGGCCGGATCAGAATATTAAAGATGACGCCAAACAATTGGCCCCTAACTGGTTCAAACTTAGTGGTCAGACAGTCAAATACCACAGTTTTATTGTCCACTCGTTTCGTAAAGATATGACGGTTACCGTCACGTTATCGCAAATCGTTAAACAACTTAACGCCGACCATGCGGCCACTAAAGTTCGGCAAATGCCTGGACATTTAACAGTTGTCCATCATAAAACGGCGTCATAAGCTGATCATTGTTTCGGTGGCGACCATGGCTAACTAAAAGAACCGCCCATCATTTTGTGATGAGCGGTTCTTTTGACTAGTAACATTAATGCTTGCGTTGTTTGCGATCAGTCAGACCCAAGCACCCTAGCACCCCACTGCAAGCTAATAACAAACTGCCAATAATCGTTGGTGTTGCTGGATTAGCTTCATCCGTTTGTGGCAACGTCGCTGCTGGCTTGTTAGCTTTTGCCGCTTGTAATTGCCCCTTATTACCCCTTATCGTTGCTTGTTGTGCAACTAACTGGTGTGGCGTTACTTTGGGATTGGTTTGCGCAACTGTTGCTGAATGCTTACTTGTTGGTTGAATGCCAGCGCCCTGCCAAGCAGCTGACGTCGTTGCTTTAGGTGTCGGCAATTTAACTGGTTTAGCAGCGGTTACGTTGATCTGATCATCAGCTGATGTTTGTTCAGTCGGTTTAGTTGGCTTTGTTGATTGATCTGAGGTAATGCCCTTATCAGTGTTAGTATCCGGCTGATTAGTTGCCGGTGTACTTGGATCAACCGTGTCTGGATTGTCCGGTGTTGTCGCCACCGCGTTGACCGTCACTGTAATCGTCTTCGTGACCGTATTTTGGTAAGCGTCGGTATATTGATAGGTCACTTGATATTGGCCGGGTGTCGTTAAGTCGACTTTATCGGCGCCAATTACCGTGACACCACTGAACGGCACGCTTTTACCAGTCGCGTCAGTCGCACTGACAAAACTATCAGTGGCCGTCCAGTTGCCATTTTGGTCAACTGTCGCATCGTTAGCGTTAATGGCCGCTTGACTGGCAACTACCGTGACCGTAATCGTCTTAGTCACCACGTTCTTGTACGCATCAATGTACTGATACGTCACTTGATACTGACCTGGTTGTTTAACATTAACTTGGTCACCACTGACCGTCACTGCCTTTAAGTCCCCGGTCGTCCCATCGGCACTCGTGACACCGACAAGACCGTCAGTTGACTGCCATGGCTGGCCTTGAATCAACGTGACATCATGTGCATCGATGGCCGCTTGACTCTTAGCAACCGTTACCGTGACGGTTTTTGACACGACATTACCATCGACATCTTGATAACTATAGGTCACCTTGTAAGTTGCGCCAAGCTGACTCGTATCAACTTGGTCAGCGCCGGTGACGGTCACCTGACTAAAGTCAACTGTTTTACCGGTTGCATCTGTTGCCCCAATAAAGTTATCGCTGGCTTGCCATGCTTGGCCTTGGATGACCGTTACGTCCTTAACATCAACGGATGCTTGGGTCGCCACAACGGTAATCGTGGCCACGCCAGTATAATAATCGCCATTGTGATAAATTACTTGATACGTCCCTGGCTTGCTCGTATCGGCCGTACCTTCGATCGTCATATCAGCGACCGTTAATGGCTGATCAACACTATCCGTCGCACTGACAAAATTGTCACTCGCTTGCCACGTGTTTGTTGGGGTTTGCATGACCGTTGTATCTTTAACCACTAAGCTACTCTGGTTAACTTGCCAAGTATACGTGTCGGCCACGGCGGTCGTACTACCAGCGTCATATAACGCCATTAATTCAGGTGTGGTGAACGTTTGGCCTTCGGTGTTGATCCACTTGCCAGTATAGTCCGCATTATCCGGCACAGCTTGCAAGTCCAAGTTAGCGGCACCATTTTGAAGTACGGCATTCGCGCCTAACGTTAAGGTCTGTAAGTTAGTATCGCCAGTAAAGACGATATACATTGGATCAACGCCCCGCATATCAAAGTTGGCTAAGTTCAAAGACTTTAGATTCGTATCGCCGTAAAACATCCATTTCATACTTGTAAGGTTGCTGGTGTCCCACTTACTCAAATCTTGACTGACCATCTTTTGATTACCTAAAAACATCCCAGCAGTATCCGTTAAACTGTGTGTATCCCAGTTGCTGACATCGAGACCTTCTAGTTGGTCATCCCAATAAAACATCATCCGGGCACTTTGTAGATTCCCGGTCTGCCATTTAGAAACATCTAAATGTTGCAAGCTCATCGTTTCAAAAAACATATTTTGGGCCGTTACGAGATTGCTAGTATCCCAGTTAGCGACATCCAAACTCGTTAAACTACTATCGTAGATAAACATTTGAATGGCATTTTGTAAGCTATGCGTATCCCAATTGCTGACATCTAGATTAGCTAATTTCTTATTATCCATGAACATGTTTTGCATCGTCGTGACGTTGCCCATCTGCCAATTGCTAACATCAAGCGTTGTTAAACTTTGACATTCACCAAACATTTGGCTCGCTGATTGTAGATTCTTCAAGCTCCAGTTAGTCGTTGCCAACCCGGTTAACGCGTAATCATTAGCAAACATGCTACCGGCATTCACTAAACTACTTAAGTCCCAGTTGGCGGTACTGTCAATGGTTTGTAGTTTCCAGCAATCGAGGAACATGTTGTAGGCTAATTTCAACTTTGGCAACGTCCAATTCGTTACTTTTAAAGTGACCAAGTTGTTGTCGCCATTGAACATGTTATCAGTATCTACTAAGTTACTAGTATCCCAACCGCTTAGGTCCAAACTAGTTAAGCCGGTGTTGCTGTCAAACATGCCCCCAGTTTTAACTACATTGTGTGTGTCCCAGTCAGCAACGTTTAGGCTAGTTAAGCCAGAATCGCCACTGAACATAAACATGAGGGTCGTCACATTGCCGGTTTGCCAAGCACTTAAATCTAAACTAGTTAACCCCGAGCAACTGGCTAACATGCTGTCCATTGTGGTGACTTTACTCGTATTCCAGTTAGCAATGTCCAAACTCGTCAAACTACTATTACCACCAAATAATGCACTCATGTCAGTCACATTGCCGGTATCCCAATTGCCGACAGCCAAAGCCGTTAAACTACTATCGGCAGAAAACAGGCTAGCCATCGTCGTCACTTTGCTGGTGTCCCAATTGCTAACATCAAGGGTCTTTAGGCTAGTATTTAAACGAAACATGTTACTCATGTTGGTGACATTACCGGTCTGCCAGCCACTCACATCTAAATTAACTAGATTACTGTCACTGTTGAACATATCTGCCATACTGGTCACACTACTGGTATCCCAACCCGTGTCATCAACCGTCGTTAAGGCAGAACAATTGTAAAACACTTGTTGAAAACTGGTCACTTTGCTAACATCCCAGCCAGCCATATTAACACTGACCAAATTTTTATCTAACCAGAACATGCCCGCCATGTTGGTCAAACTGCTTGTATCCCAAGCATGCAAGTCCAAAGTCGTTAAGCTGGTATCAGACATAAACATGTTACCCATTGTCGTAGTTTGACTGACATCTAATTGTTCAGGATTCGTAATCGTGACCAAGTTAGGTAGACTGCCAAAGAGGCCGGTTGCATTAACTGGTGCCACTACCGGACCATCAAATGTGATTGTCTTGATGCTACTTGTATAGCTTCGCCAGCTAGCAGTCGTCGTACCCATCGTGCCGGCACCAAGATGTAACGTGCCATCACTATCGATTCGCCAAGCACAAGTGCCATCCGTACCACTGGCAATATCACCAGCAACAGTGGCCGCCCGCATTAATAAGGCACGCTTACTGGTGACTTGCTGGTCATTAGTCGTCGTACTTGGGGTGACAACGTCATTGGTTGGTGTAGTAACATCGTCGGTTAAATCATCAGCTAACGTAGCGGTCGTTGGTGTTTGAACAGCTGTGGTTGTAGCCAAGTCGGTCGTGGTCGTTGTTTGATCGTTATTAGTTGATTGGGCTGTCGGTGTGGTGTTAGTTTCAGTCTCACCAGTGGTCGATGATGTTGTTGTGGCTGGTTGGCTACTTTGTTCAGCTGATTGACTCGGTGTCGTATCACTTGCTGATGAACTGCTTGTAACGGTTGACGCGGTTGCATCAGAATTAGTCGTAGCTGCCGTATTCGTTGACTTTGATGAACCGTTTTCATTTTCAGTCGTCTGATCAGCAGCACTGATTTCGGTGGTACTATCAGTGGCATTTGCTGTGGTATCGGCTTTTGAAGTCGCTGTCGCTTGACTTGTGCTGTCGCTATTAACTTGACGACTTGATGACTGACTTGCTGTGCTACTAGTAGGAGTTCCATCAGTGGCAGTACTAGTGGTGCTTTCATCACTAGCGGTTGTGGTCGTACTACTACTACTTAATGTCACGGTTTGCTGCGATGACACAGAACTATCCGCGACTGAACGACTGCTATCACTTTCACTAGTTGTCGTTTCAGCTTGCGCTAAAGTTGCTTCCCCTTGCCAAATACCCATCGCTAAAACACCAGCGAATAACCAAAAACGACCTTGCTTGTACATCTTATAATGTAGTTTTGAACTAGTATATGGATTACGACGATTATTACGACTCATCATATCGACCCCTTTTAATTCTAAAAAAATAGTATCCCCGTTTAAATCTTTTTATTATTGGTATTGTGGCTTAATATCTTTTTATCATTAATAGTATATCCCCTTAATTTATCGAGTTCAATCCTTAGAAATGCTTTAGATGCTGTATTAAAGGCATTTATAGCTATTAACACGCTAATATAAAACAGGCAAGAGCTGGTTTAATTTATGCTTAATTCTAATGATTAATTAATACCAGCATTAAAAATTATTATCTTTTTTAATGACAGGTTGCGTCATTATCAGACTTTCTATTTAGAATTTAGCTATTACGTATTAATAATACTTATGTCAATTTTGACTGTTTTTCTGCCTAACTTTAACCTGATTTAATTAACCCGGTATACTAAATTGACGTACAAAATAATTTATCTTTTTTTGTTTAAACCACTTACATATTGGGATAAATTAATCTTTTTAGTTAGTAAAAAAACGCAATTAACGAATATAAATCGCTAATTGCGTTCTCAATTTATTCGATTAAACCTCAGCTTGTAACCAATCGGTCAATTTAGGATTACTTTCGGTATAATAATTGACTAGTCGCCCGGTGATCAAGGCCGACAACACCGTTCCCTCACGAACCCCGACCAAGCCGTGCAAGCCAATTAGTGCAATTACCACGGCGACAACGACCATTGTCCCATCGCTCCAAACTTTTACTTTTGGAAACTGACGATGTAACGCAATCGCAGCTGCGGTCACGATACCTTCACCAGCCATCAAAATCGTATGCGAATTGACTTCAAAGTAAACACCCCAAGCCAAGATCACAATGCTCACAAAAGTGGCTAGTAATTGCGCACCATAGTTATGCAGTGGCAACCACTTTAGCCAACTTGTAAAAGCATCGATTAAGACCCCAAAGATCACTGATGGGACTAACTGTAACCACGCCCACCATGAAAAATCATGTCGTAAAAATGCCGCTTCCAACAAGATCAAAATGACCATAAACACAATCGTCACTTGGCCAATCGTCAACGGTGTAATTAAACTAACCACGTTTGGAATACTAGAGATCGGCGATGTGCCCAACCCCGCTAACTTGGATAAAGCCACCGCGATTGCCATCAGCGTTAGCCCTAAACATAGTGTCAAATACTGTTTCACTAGGGATTTAAACTTTCCCAAAATCACTCAGTTCCTTTCAATCGCGTTTGTAGTGTTGCATAAACAGCTGCCAACTGCGTATTTAATACTGCAGCATCGGCGTCCGGCGTCGCTGCAAATAATTTTTGCCACCAAGTCGCCATCACCTGCCGAATTTCAATTGCTTGTTGTTGACCTAAAGACGTTAAGGCAATAAGTTGGGCACGACCGTCATTAGGGTCGGGGGTGCGCGTCACTAATTGCTTGGTCCGCAAGTCGCGTAAATCACGGGCGACTAAACTAGGATCAAGGACCATTTCTTGCGCAATTGCGCGTTGAGAAACTTGTGGATGATCACTAATAAATAACAGTAAGTCCCCTTCAGTAGCCCGAATATCTAAGCGGGCCACTTGCTGGTTAAATTCATTTTTAGACTGGCGATAAATACTAGCAATATATTTATTAAACAAGTATGGTTGCGACATTAGTGGACTCCTTCTTAAAATTAGTGGATAAGTCCATTAAAGTCCAAAAATTTAAGTTTGTCAATTTTGACCAATAATAAAAGACCAGCAAATCAAGGCATCGCTGGTCTTTTGTCATTTAATGATGGGCTAATAATCGACGGGCATTGTCAACTAGAATAGCTTGTTTTAAGGCTGGTGTTAAAATTTCAGCACCATTTAACATTTTGATTTCCATATCTAAGACCGCTGGCAGTTGTCGTAATTTACGATGCTGGTCAAAGAAATGATCAAAATGTTGGGCAACTTGTATCAATTGTCGACGGTGATTAGCTGACTTAGCGTGACCATTCTTCAAAACGCCTAACAGTTCACTGGATACTTTTAAGTCAGTATATGGAATATCGCTCCCATATAACAGATGTTGCGGATTGGCTAAGGTCATTAGCATCGGTAACTGCCGCGGGAAAACTGCGCCCGCAGTATCAAAATAAACATGTTGTAAAGCAGCGTACATATCCGCTTGATAGCTGGATTTAACAAAAACAGCATCGCGATCGGCTAGAATACTTAAGAAAGCACCAGCATGTGGGACAATTAACTTGATATCAGGAAAACGATCAAAGAAATGATACTTCAATAAATTCATAAACGTCATGGTTGTATCCATAAAGAATCCCATTAATGGTGTTGGTAAGTCAATATTGACATTCATTGGTAATGCTGCCGGTTGATTGGGATGTAAGGCAACGATTGCCTCGACGTGATTCAACCGTTGATACAACTCATCAAAAATCGGTGAGCCAAAATACAGGCCGCGGGTATTGGTCGGCACGGTAAAGCCGCGAGCAGCATGTTGCAACGCCCAGTCAACTTCAGCAACACTTTCATTAACATAGGGTAATGGCAGTGATGCCAAGTAACCTAGTTGCTTTGAATAAGTGTGCGCTAACGCACTTCCCGTTTGATTCGCATCCCTGGCAATTGCCGAGGTCTCAGCCTTGTCACCAAAATTAAAATGTGGTGATGAAAGTGACAATAGCGAATAACCAATATTATTTTTTGACATGAATTTTAATGTCGTTTCTGGTGTCCAGGTTGGCGTTGGCCAGCCATCAGGATTACCTGGAATATGGTGTTTCAAAGCATTGATATAGGCCGGCGGTAAATAGTGTGTGTGGACATCGATAATCGGGTCCATGAGCGTCATCTCCAATGATTAATTAACACGCTTAGTTTACCGAGTTATGCGTGAACTAACTAGCCACAAAATCCCCAAATTTGTTCAATTTTTTGTCATAAACTTGATTTTTATGCTCGTGCGTCCAACAATTAAACTAATTTAAACAAAGGTGGGTACTAATGTCATTCAGTACGATAAAAATCAAGCAAGCTTTCATCGCTTGTTTAAACCGGGAATCATTTGAACGATTGACCGTCAGTGAACTCGTTAAACTAGCAGAAATTAATCGCGGCACGTTTTATCAGCACTACACTGATAAGTATGATTTACTGGCACAATATGAAGACCAAATCAGTCATCGATTACAGTCTGTTTTCAGTCGCTATTTTCAGGCAACCATGACAAATCAAACGAATCAAGCGACGGTGGCAATCTATCCGGTCGTGACTCAGACTGTACAATTATTGCAATCAGAAGCGGCGTTATTGCGGGCCTTATTAGGACCAAATGGTGATCCTCGATTTGAATACCGCCTCAAACGGCAAGTCAAACAAGCCGTGCAACAACGTTTGACAACACTAAAAGGACAACCAACACTCTCAACCGCTTTACCAGCTGACTTTGCCTGGGAACTAGTAATTGCAGAACTATTCGATATCGTCAAGTTCTGGTTGTTCCAATCACATCCAGTCGCGCCCGCTGATTTAGCAACCATTATCATGAAAACCCGCTATTTAAGTCCATATCAGTTATTGGGACTGAGTGAGGACCAAAAAACGAGTGACTAATCTTGGCCATTAGTCACTCGTTTTTAAACTTCATTTAGTCGTTAGCATGTACATCAAAGGCGTTCAACAAAAGATCCTTAACTCCGGGTGCATCGGGATCATGACGACCTTGATTTTTGTCTAAAGCCCGGATCTGTGCCATTTCAGCAGGCGTTAGTTCAAAGTCAAAACTGTTCAAATTGCTCTTGATCCGTTCAAGATGAACAGATTTTGGAAAGACGATGATGCCCTCTTGATTTTCAAAGCGTAAAATCACTTGGCCAGCGTTTTTACCGTACTTGGCTGCCAAACTCGTAATCACCGGATCATTCAATAAGGATTGGTTACCTTGACCCAATGGGGCCCACGCTTCTAACTTAACCTCATGTTCAGCTAAAATAGCGCGTAAAGCGTGTTGTTGAAAGTAAGGGTTGAATTCCACTTGGTCAACAGCTGGCAGCGTCTTAAATTCAGGTACAAATTGGGCCCAAATCTTAGGCGTCATGTTCGACACTCCGATTGACCTGATTTTACCGGCCTGTTTGGCGGCTTCCATCGCCCGCCAAGCACCGGGCACATCGCCGTAAGGTTGATGGATCAAGTATAAGTCAATATAATCTAGCCCTAGCTTTTGCAATGACAAGTCAATCGCCTTGGTTGCGGCTTCAAAGCCAAAGTCTTGTAGCCACAGTTTGCTCGTGACCCAAATATCAGCCCGGGGAATGCCACTATCTTTAATAGCTTGTCCGACTTCAGCCTCATTAAAATAGGCTACCGCAGTATCAATATGCCGATAGCCAACTGCTAAGGCTTGTTTGACTGCTTGATACGTTGAACCATCACTAGGAATTTGAAAGGTCCCAAACCCGATTGCTGGGATTTCATTGCCATCATTTAACTTAATTGTTGGTGTTTGCATTATTGATAACCTCGCTTAATGTAATTGTTTTAAACTTGAGCCAAAAATTTGTTCAATCGTCACTGGATCACGGTGATCAAAGAACTGGCTGACACCTTGATCTAAGGTCGCCAGCGTCTGCATTTCGGTTGGGGTGAGTTCAAAGTCGAACACGGCTAAATTTTCAGCCATGCGTGCTGGATGGACCGACTTTGGAATAACGGTAATGCCACGTTGTAGTAACCAGCGTAAAATGACTTGGCCGTTACGTTTACCATGTGCGGTCGCAATCTTAGCGATTACCGGATTAGTAAAGATTCCCTGCTTGCCTTCAGCGAATGGCGCCCACGCTTCAACGCGCACATCAGCATGTTGATTGAAGGCGACTTCCGTGGGTTGTTGATACCAAGGATTAATTTCAATCTGGTTAACAACGGGCTTAACTGCCATCGTCAAGATCAAATTCTCTAATTGATCCGCATAGAAGTTTGACACCCCAATCGCGCGAATCTTACCAGCATGATAGGCTTCTTCCAGTGCCCGCCAAGCTCCCATCGTATCGCCATAAGGTTGATGCAATAAATACAGATCCATATAGTCTAAGCCCAATCGTTGTAGCGAATCATCAATACCTTGTTTCGCCCGTTTATAAGTAAATTCAGAAACCCATAATTTAGACGTGATGAACAAGTCTTCACGCGCAATACCGCTTTTTTGAATCGCCCGTCCGACTGCTGCTTCGTTCTGATAAGCAGTCGCCGTATCGATTAGGCGATACCCGGCTTGCAGGGCCTGACTAACGGCTGTTTCACATTCAGCTAAATCGGGGACTTGAAAGACGCCAAAGCCTAGTTGGGGCATCGTCACCCCGTTATTTAAGGTTACCGTTGGGATAGTTGTCATGTTTATTGGTCCTTTCATCATTTGAATGACTCTAGCATACGACCAACCGCTTCAATTGAAAATTACCAGTTAGTCATGCTAGTATACAAGTAGCGTATACTAGGAGGTTGTTTATGGTCGATCCATACTTATTAACTGAATTAGTCACCTTTGCTGAAACCGGTACTTTAGCCGCAACAGCCCAAAAATTGCATGTGACGCAACCAACGGTAACTCGTGGCATGCAAAAGCTTGAGACCCTTTGGGACGTGCCATTGTTTGACCGGCAGCCTAACCGTTTACGGCTAACTGCTACCGGTCAATTTGCTGCTCAGGAAGCGGCCAAAGTGCTCGCCGCAAATCAGGCGTTAGTCACGACCGTGCGTAATTTTGCGGCCACCCAACAAACCTTGAAAGTTGGCACAACCATCCCCGGACCTTTAATCGTCTTGGCACAACTGGCTCAGCCGATGATGACGGTACAATCACAATTATTACCAACACAATCAATTGAAACCACGCTAATACAGCGCGACCAAACAGTAATTTTGTCTAATCAATCGTTGACGAGTCCTTTGGTAACGTCAACACGCATCGGCACTGAACGACTTGCCGTTAATTTGAACAAGTTTATGTATCAAGCCAACCAGACGACCGTGACTTTTGCAGAACTTGCAAATATGAGTTTTATTGTCTTAAGCGATATTGGTCCCTGGCGCACCATCATTCAACAAGCGATTCCGCAAGCCAACTTTTTCTATCAAAAAGAACGCGCGGCACTGGCAGAAATCACCAAATATGCCGACTTCCCGTATTTTAGTACTAATTTGTCGCCATTAGATCCCGCCGCAAAATCAATTACCGCCGATGATAGCCGTGTCCAAATCCCTATTAGCGATCCTAGCGCACAGATGACGGTTTATGCGACGTACTTAACAACCAATCAAACCCAAGTCCAACCATTGATTCAGCAATTACAATCGGCTTGGCCAACAACCTAAAAAAATCGAGGCTGTGACATAAGTCTCTAGAAACAAAACAGGTCTGGAAAAATCTTCGGATTTTTCCAGACCTGTTTTTGATAT